>JAUQVP010000013.1:0-9693 GCA_039794745.1 Thermostichales cyanobacterium HHBFW_bins_127
GGGGTTGGGGCTGGGGTTGGGGCGGGGCTGGGGGCAGGCTGGGGATCCGAATCGGGATCTTTCTGGGGACGACGACGAAACCAGTCAAAAACCATTAGCCTTGATCCTGAAGCGGGTCTTTTTTAGCCTAACTCTCTGGGTATGCGATATGCGTCTCTACTATGTCACGCTCAATAGCGAGGCGGAAGCCCGGCAATTGGGGCAAATCCTGCTGGAACGGCAGTTGGCGGTGTGTGTGAATTGGTTTCCGATCACTTGCCTCTACCGCTGGCAGGGCAAGCTGGTGGAAGAACCGGAGGTGGTGCTGATCATCAAAACCCAAGCGGGCTACTTCGATGCCATCACTGAGGTTATCCGCGAACACGTCCCCTACACCCAGTTCACGGCGGAGTTGACCCCTACGACGGTGAATGGGGGCTTCTTGGCCTGGCTGACAGCGGAGGTGCCGGAGCGAGCCAGAGATTGATTTACAATGCGAGATGAGTGCCGGGGTGTGGGGGGATGGAGGAGGGCGTCTGGCGGGATCCGGAGGAGTTGTGGCAGGCTCCAGAATGGCTGCTAACGCCGGCGGAGCGACGCCGACTCAAGGCCATGATTGTTTTGCTGACGGTCTGGACTGGGGTCTATGTGCTGCATCAGTGGCCTTGGCTGCGCTGGGGAATCCTGGCCCTTTCGGGCCTGACGCTGGTTTACTTGACCTGGTTGTTTCAGGGGGAGCCGGAGGTGAGCCCCAGCCTGAAGCTGACCGGCAGCGGGATCCCGACGGTGTCGCTGCTGATCCCGGCGAAAAATGAGGCAGGGGTTTTGGCAAGGCTGCTGGTTTCGATTGCGGAACTGGACTATCCCCATAGCCATTTGGATGTTTGGGTGGTGGACGATGGCAGTACGGATGGGACGGGGGAGGTGCTGGCGGCCCTGCAGGAACGCTATGAGTGGCTACATGTGCATCGGCGCGCGCCGGGGGCAGGGGGGGGCAAGTCGGGGGCTTTGAATGAGGTGCTGCCCTTGACGGTGGGTTCGGTGGTGGCTGTTTTTGATGCGGATGCCCAGTTGCCTAGGGATTTATTGCAGCGGGCGTTGCCGTTGTTGCAAAGCAAGCCGGGGGTGGGGGCGGTGCAGGTGCGCAAGGCGATTAGCAATGTTGAGGTGAATGCTTGGACGGCAGGACAGGCGGCGGAGATGATCCTGGATGCCTATTTTCAGCAGCAACGGGTGGCGGTGGGGGGATTTGGGGAACTGCGAGGCAATGGGCAGTTGGTGTACCGCTCTCTGCTGCTGCGCTGTGGCGGCTGGAATGAAGGTACTCTCACCGATGACCTGGATTTGAGTTTTAAGCTGCATTTGGCGGGGGCAGAAATTGCTTTTCTGTGGGATCCACCGGTGTGGGAAGAGGGGGTGACGACGGGGCTGCGGCTGTGGCACCAACGCAATCGCTGGGCGGAAGGGGGCTACCAGCGGTTTTTGGACTATTGGCCGGGGATTGTGGGGAAACAGTTGTCGGGGATTAAGCGGCTGGATTTGGGGGTGTTTTTTCTGCATCAGTATGTGCTGCCGATGGCGCTGGTGCCAGATTTATTCTGGGCCTGGCAGTTGGATCAACAGCCGCTGCTCTGGCCGCTGGGGGTGGTGGCCTATTTGTCGATGGTGTGGGCCCTGTGGAGTGGTCTGCGCCAGGGGAATGACTCCTGGAGCTGGGGCATGCTGAAGACGCTGCTGCTGACGTTGGTCTATATGCTGCACTGGCTGCCGGTGATGATGGTCACGACGGCCCGGATGTGTGTGCAACCGAAACGCCTGCATTGGGTGAAAACTCAACACGGCAGCTAGACGGCAAGTTGGTCGGGGATGTCCTTTACAATGGCTAGTAGCTCTGGGATTTGCCTGCTATGACTCCTTTGCCGCTGACGGAAACAGATTTGCTCAGCCTCTGTGAGGACGGGGTCAAGGCGGCTCTGGCGGCAGGGGCAGATCAGGCGGAGGTGTATGCCAGTGCTGCCCAAGAGATGGAGGTGAGTTTTGAGAAAAATGACCTGAATCTGGTGCGGGTGGTGGGGGAAACCACCTTTGGGGTGCGGGTGTTTGTGCAAGGACGACTGGGGTTTGCCACCTCGAACCGGCCGGAGGATCTCCAAACGATTGCCGCCGAAGCGGTCAGTTTTGCCAAGCTGTCCCCAGCCGATCCAATGCAGGGCCTACCGGATCCCCTCCCCCTCCCCCCTAGCTCCCCTCAAGTCGATCCGCAGATCTTGGCCCTAGAACCAGAAACCCTAACTCAGTTCGGGGCAGAGATGCTGGAATGGGTGCGCAGCCGCGATCCCCGCATCACTATTGATTCGGGGGGGATCAGTGTGGGGGAAGGGATAGATGCCATTGTCACCTCCCAAGGAATTGCCGCTAGCTACCACGAAACCCAGGCGGGAGGATCCCTGTTTGGGATGGCCATTGATGGGGATGAGGTGGGCAGTTTTGCCTACGATGGGGATGAGGTGCTGCGCTGGGCAGAACTGCAACCCGCTTTGCACCATGCCTTTGCCCGCTTTGCCCACAAGTGCTTGGGGGCCTTGGGAGCCCGACCGGGGGAGAGTTTTCGCGGGCCGATTCTGATCCCGGCCGATAGTGTGGATGATTTTCTCGGGGATCTGGTGGCGGTGCTGGGGGCGGATATGGTGCGTAAGGGCAAAAGTCCCCTGGGGGGGCGATTGGGGGAGGTGATTGCCAGTCCGCTGCTCACCTTGGTGGAGGGGGGGGCGGGGCTGCCGGGGCACCCCATCGCTCCTTTTGATCGGGAGGGGCTGCCGCGCCAGTGTTTGCCGTTGATTGAACAGGGGGTGTTGCGCCATTTTTTGACCAATAGCTATGAGGCGCGCCTGTTGGGACAGGTGTCGACGGGGCATGCCCAGGGCAGTGCCGGGATGCTGCCGGTGATCGGGCCGGCGTGTCTGCGGGTGGCGGCGGGGGAAACACCCCTGGCAACGCTGATGCAAATGGACCCAGGCATTATTGTCACTCGCTTCTCCGGCAGCAGTAATCCCATTAGTGGGGACTTTTCCGGGGTGGTGAAGGGGGGCTTTCTGGTCAAGGGGGGAGAAAAAATCCCCATCCAAGAAACCACTATCGCCGGCAATCTCTATGAATGTCTGCAGCGGATCTCGGGTGTTTCCCAGGAGGTGGAGGTCTTCGGGGGCACCACTGCCTACCCGGCTATCCGCATTGAAGATGTCTCGGTGACGGCAGGCTAAAACCCGGGATCCCTGCCCCAACTGCCACAATAGAAGTCTGCAGATGGGTAGGGATATGGCTCGTGTGCTGGATCGTCGCCCCCAGAATGTGCCGGGGGAGTTCTATGTGGACAGGACCTGTATTGACTGTGATACCTGCCGCTGGATGGCCCCAAGGGTGTTTGCCCGGGTGGAGGAGCAGTCGGCGGTCATCCACCAACCCCAGCATCCCCAGGAGCGGCTGGCGGCGTTGCAGGCGTTGCTTGCCTGCCCAACTCAGTCCATCGGCACCCTGACCCCACCCTCGGACATTCGCCAGGTGCAGGCAAGCTTCCCTATCCCCATCGCTGGACCGGTGTTCCACTGTGGCTACCACGCCCGCGCCTCCTTCGGGGCCAGTAGCTACCTGATTCGGGATCCCGATGGCAATATTTTGGTGGATTCTCCCCGCTTTGCTGCCCCGTTGGTGAAGACCTTGGAAGCCTGGGGTGGGGTCCGCTATTTGTTTTTAACCCACCAAGATGATGTGGCTGACCATGAGAAGTTCCACGACCACTTCGGCTGTGTGCGGATTCTGCACCAGGCGGATCTCACTCCCGAAACTGAAGGGGTGGAATGGGTGCTGACAGGTCGGGATCCCGTGCCCTTGGGGGAGCAGGGGCTGATGATCCCGGTGCCGGGACATACCCCAGGGCATACGGTGTTGCTCTATGCACGAACCTATTTGTTCAGCGGTGATCACCTGGCTTGGTCTCCCCGTTTGGGGCATCTCTACGCTTTTCGGGGGGCTTGCTGGTATTCCTGGTCAGAGCTGATGGCTTCCATGCGGCAACTGGCAGGCTACTCTTTTACGTGGGTGCTGCCGGGGCATGGCCGCCGCTTCCATGGGGATCCCGAGGTGATGGGGGAGCAGTTGCGGCAATGTTTAGCTTGGATGGAGACGGTAGCCTAGAGACAGACGTTGTGGATGGTTGCTGTGAGAGATCTTTACCGCCTGGCCCGCTATTTGGCGGGGGATTTTACCAATCAAGCTCAAGCCTGGGAGAATCCACCTTTTTTTGCTCAGATCCAGGTGTGCTACCGCCCTCTGCCCTGGCAGGTGCTGGAGGGGATCGGCTTTTATGTGGAACAAGCTTATATGAACCACCTGGAAGAACCTTACCGGCAAGCGGTGGTAGCCTGCCGCTCGCAAGGGGAACAGTTGCTGCTGCAAAATTACCGGCTGCGGGATCCCCAGCGTTGGCTGGGCTGTGGGCGGGAACGGGCTGGGGAATTGGCTCAGATGTGCCTGGCGGATCTGGAGGCCTTGCCGGGTTGTGATGTGATTGTGCGGGCTGATGGGGAAGCTTTTGTGGGGGAAAGTGAGCCGGGTTGCCAGTGCTTGGTGCAGCGGCAAGGGCGCCTGACCTACCTCCATACCACGGTTCGTCTCAGTGCCGAGGGGTTTGCCAGCCACGACCAAGGACGGGATCCCGATACCCATGCTCAGGTATGGGGGGCGCTGGCGGGGCCATTTCAGTTTGTCAAGGTTGAGGACTGGGCAGATCTATTACCGAGGGTGGGGCTATGAGGCGACGTCAACTGCTGGGGCTGGGTTTGGGGGCTGCTCTGGTGTCTGCCTGTCGTTCCCCCCACGTCCTGCGGGATCCCCGTTCCCTTAGTTGGGAGCAGATCCAGGTGCAGGCGCGGGGGAGCCGGGTCAGCTTTGCCATGTGGGGGGGCAGCGACCGGGTGAATCAGTTTGTGGATGGCTGGGTGGCAGAGCAGATGCAGCAGCGTTACCAGGTGCAGCTGCGGCGGGTGCCTCTGGCGGATACCACCGATGCGGTGAACAAAATCCTGGGGGAAGTGCAGGCCGGGCGGACTCGGGGCAGCCTAGATTTAATCTGGATCAATGGGGAAAACTTTCGCACCCTCAAACAAGGGGATCTCCTGTTTGGTCCTTTTGCGGAGCAATTGCCCAGTTGGCGCTACTACAATCCAGCCCTGGTCAGCACCGACTTCGGCTTGCCCACGGAGGGCTACGAAGCCCCCTACACCGGCACCTATTTTGTCATGGCTGCTCACTCAGCCCGGGTTCCCAATCCCCCCCAGACCATGGCTGAGCTACTGAGCTGGGCCGCGGCTAACCCCGGCCGCTTTGCCTATGTTGCCCCCCCCGCCTTCGATGGCAATCGCTTCCTGCTCATGGCCTTCTATGGGGTGAGCGGCGGTTATCAGCAGTACCTCGGCCCAGACTTCAACCCTGGCCTCTGGGATGCCAATGCCCCCCTGCTGCTTGACTTCCTCAAGACCCTAGCCCCCCACCTCTGGCGGCAAACCTACCCCCCCAACCAAAACCGCCTGGCCGACTTGTTTGCCAACGGGGAAATCTGGCTCGCCCCCATGTTCATCAACCGCATCGCCGAAGGGATCAACACCGGACAGTTCCCCAGCACCACCATCGCCTACGCCATGCCCGGCCTCTCCCTCAATGACCCCTCCTTCACCGCCATCCCCATCAATGCCCCCAATCCCGCCGCCGCCATGCTGCTTGCCGATCTGCTGGCCAGCCCCCCCGCCCAACTGGAAAAATTTCAACCCGCCGTCTGGGGGGATCCCCCACTTGTGGATGTCAACCGCCTCAACCCCGCACAACAAGCAGCCTTTGCCCAAGTCGAACAGGACTACGGGATCCCCCTGGGTCAGATCACCGAAAATCTAGCCCCCATCATCAATGCCGAATACACCACCCGTCTGCAGCGGCTTTGGGTCGAGCATTTCGGCAGTTAGGGATTTCTCCATCACCACATGGGGGATCCCGGCTTCCTGGAACACTTCACTGCTCACCCGGTAGCCCAGCTTGCCATAGAAGGGGATGGCTGCCACCTGGGCATGGAACCAAACGCGATCGAGCTGGTGGTGGCGGGCAATCTCCTCCAGGGTGTGCATCAGTTGTCGCCCAATGCCCCGCTGGCGATACTCCTTCAGCACCGCCAAGCGCCCCACTTTTCCTCCCTTGGCCAGATCCAACCGCCCCGTTGCCACAGGCTTGTCCCCATCCCAGGCCAGCACATGCACACACTCGGGATCCCGGTCATCCATTTCCAGCTCTGGGGGTACCCCTTGTTCGGTGACAAAGACCTGCATGCGCACCTGGGTAATTGCCCCTTGGTTTTGTTGGTAAGTGGTTGTGGCGATTGTGATCATGCCAACCAATGCCTTGGTCACCTAAATCATAGTTCACATTGTCCAGTATGGCTGGCAATTGCCTTTGGTCTATTCCAAGCTAGATAAACTTGCCAAATTGAAATGACTATCATCATTCCAGCCACCTAACACCCCATAAGCAGATTCAGCCAGCCCTAACTCCAGGGCAAACCAGAAATGGAGATAGGCTAGGCTAAATGAACATAGCTAACATCGCTAGAGCCTACAGCTTTAGCATAAATCGAGGCTTGCGCAGAACCATCCATCGCTCTGCTTACTAAATGCTCAAAATGTTCCTTCGCGATCACAGGCATCAAGCGATGGGCAAAAGCATAGTGATGCCTATTGACTGCTCCCGAAAGAAACCATGCAATCTTTAAACTCACTGGCTGGACTACTCACTACTGCCCCAGATCAAGAACTCAAACCCGCTGGCAATCTAGCCTATCCTGGCAGAAACTGAATCCCAAGTGCAATTTGAATAGCAGAGCTTGGCCGTGAGGGAGTCCAAATTAACCTAAACTTAACCAGAGTTGGGTCAGGGCGAGCCACAATAGGCACAACCCCATCTCGAAGCCCTATGACCAACGCCGTTTCCCTTCCATCTACGCAGTTGCCCGGTTCTTTTCTCGGCACGATCAAGTTGCGCCCAGGACAACAGCAGGCGGTCGCTTATCGTGCCGGGCGCATGGGGATTGCGGCGGTACCGGGCAGCGGCAAAACCTTCACCCTGGAAATGCTGGTCAGCAAATTGATCGTGGTGGACGGAGCCGACCCCACCCGCATGGGACTGTTTACCTACATGCGCTCCTCCCGCGCCAACATGACCAAGCGCATTAACCAGCGCCTGGCCAAGCATGGGGTCCTAGGGCGGATTGAAGCCATGACCTTGCATTCCCTCTCCCTGCGGATCCTGCGGGAGTTCCAGGGCCGCCTAGGCTGGGATCACCTCGATATTTTGGAAAGCTACGAGCAAGAACGGCTCATGACCCGCCTCTCCCAAGCCTGGCTGCAAACCCACAGCTATCTCTGGGAACCCCTCCTGCCCAAAGATGTCACCCCCGACACCGCCAGCAAAAATCGCCGCCGCTTCATGCGGGAGTTCCGCAGCATGTGCCACGCGGTAGTGCGCACCGCCAAAAGCTACTGCCTCAGCCCTGAGCAACTCAGCGCCAAAGAGAGCGAATTCCTCGGCTGGGCCCTGCCCGTCTATCGCAGCTACCAAAAAGAACTGCACCGCCTCGGCAAGGTGGACTACGACGACCTCGGCTGGAAAGCTCTCGACCTGATGCAACGGGATCCCGAGGTGTGTGCTGAGGTGCAGGGTTGGTACGACTTTATCTTCGAAGATGAGTCCCAGGACAGTTCCCCTTTGCAGGAAGAACTGCTCAAACTCATGAGCGCTAAGCACGGCAATCTGGTGCGGGTCGGGGATCCCAATCAGAGCATCATGAGCACCTTTACCACCGCTGATCCCTATTATTTCCGCAGTTTTTGTGCCAACAATCCCCGGGTGAGCCTGGCCGAATCCAGTCGCAGTGCTTCCCGGATCTTGAACTTGGCCAATGCCTTGGTGGATTGGGTACAGGACCACCATCCCCTGCCGGAATTGCGGCAATCCCTCAGCCGTCAGCACATTCGCCCCGCCGAAGGCAATCCCCCCGACAGCGAAGCCCAGATTCGTTTTCTCACCATTGCCGGTACCCCGGAGGCGGAATTGCGGGCGGTGGTGGATCTAGCGGCCCAAGCTTACCGGGAACGGCCCCACAGCAGCATCGTGGTGCTTGCCCCCACCAACGACGTGGGATCCCAGATCCTCTTGGCCATGAAACAGCGGGAGTTGCCGGTGGTGGATCTGCTGCGCAACAACCCCACCCAAAAGGAAGGGATTTTGCGGATCAAGCAGGTGGTTGAGTTTTTGGCCTTGCCCACCCACCCCCCCCGGCTGCAAACAGCCTTTCGGGTGGCCGCCCAGACCCTAAAATTGGATCCCGCCGACATAGAATTGCATCTCAGTTGGATCAGCCAGGTGCCGCCGGAGCGGTTATTTTTCCCCCTTTGGGGATCCCCGATTCCTTGGCCGACCCACTTGAGTCCGCACAAATGTCTGCAGGTCAAACTGGTTTTGGACATGATGAGCGACTGGATGGGCTATGGTCGTTTGCCTTGGGCGGAGGTGTTGAGGTTGCTGGTGCAGCGGTTGCAGCGCAACGCTACGGACTTATTTTTGGGAAATTACCTGGTAGATCAGTTAGAGCGGGTGTTGGGGGATCGGCCCACCGCCGACTGGCAGACCGTTGCCGACGAAATCCAACCCATCTGGGAAAACGGCCTTAACAACATGCCCGTGGAACTCACCGACTACAACCCCATGCCGGGATCCATTGCCGTCACCACCGTCCACCGTTCCAAAGGGTTAGAGTGGGACGAAGTGATTATCACCGGGCTGTCGGCCTATGAATATCCCGTGGAACCCCAGGAGCGCCCCCAGGGGATTCAATTTTTGGACGGGGTGAACATGGAAGCAGAAGCCCTAGCGCAACTGCGGCAGCAGACCAACGCCCCCAACCTGAGCAAGCGCCCCCCCACGGAGCAGGCCTTTTTGGATGTGGCTGCCGAACGGCTGCGCCTCCTCTATGTAGGCATCACCCGCGCCAAACGCCGCCTCACCCTCACCGTCTCCAGCCAAAACCGCTTCGGCAAAGAGCAAGCCCCTTCCCAAGTCTTCAAGGTTCTATCCCAAGTCAGCCCCCTACCCAGCAAAAGCTGAGCGGAGATTTTCGGCATTCTGCCGCATCACCTGCAGGTAATAATCCGGTGGGATCGTCTCCAGGTTCGTTGTCTCCAGGGTGTCAAAGGTACTCACCCTCACCCCCAGATCCTGAGCCAAAGTGGCAAAAGCATCACTGGCCCCCGGCTCTGTCAGCAAGGTTTTTAAATCCGATTGCCGCACCGTATCCATCACCCGCCGCACATCCGCCGGCGAAGGATTCTGACCGGGGATCCCCACCAGGAAGGTGACCTTGAGGCCGTAGCTATCGGCAAAATAGGGGGCGGCATCATGGTAGGTGACAAAGGTACGGCTGCGGAATGGGGCTAACATGGCAGCAATTTCTTGATCCAGAGCTTGCAGTTGCTCCAGAAATCTCTGGGCATTGGCCTGATAGATAGCTGCCCCTTCCGGATCTGCCTGTGCTAGGCCGTCGCGAATATTTTTGACCTGCTGCTGCACCCGCTTAGGGTCGAGCCAGATGTGGGGATTTTCCGGCCCATGGTGATGGGAATG
>JAUQVP010000013.1:9793-39116 GCA_039794745.1 Thermostichales cyanobacterium HHBFW_bins_127
TGGGAGTGTCCGTGAGCATGACTATGGGAGTGGGAATGGCCGTGGGAGTGTTGATGATCTTTGCCTTCAGGATTCATCAACGGCGTCACCCCAACACTGGTATCAATCACCCGCAGATGGGGATTATTGGCATTGGCAATTAACCCCTCCAAGAACGCCTCCATCCCCAGCCCATTTTTCACCAGCACCTGGGCCGTAGCCAGAGTCTGCACATCCTGGGGACGAGCCTGAAAATCATGGGGGTCGGCATTGGGGGGCAGCAAAGGAATCACCGTCGCCCGCTCCCCCGCCACCACCTGGGTGAAATGGGTGATCGGCAAAAACGTCGTCACCACCGTCAGGGCTGGGGTTGACACCGGCTCAGGGGTAGCCAAAGTTGCTTGCGGACTCGGGCGCCCACACCCCAGCAACCCCGCCGCCAAGGCCCCCAACCCGGCCAATGCCCCCCTGACCAGCGACCGCCGCCACACCATCCCTCTCCCTCCTTGACTTTACTTTTGAAATGATAATCATTCTCTTTCTCAGCGTCAAAGTGGGGGATGAGGAATCGTTGCGCGGGCTTGCTCTGGGCAGGGGGGGTGTTTTAGGGTGGGATCAGAAGTTGTGACCGGTTTGCTATGACTGCTGCTGTGACCTTGACATCAACCCGGCAACAGGTGGGTGAGTTTATGCGTCGTCTGCAGGATCGTATCTGTGCCGGTCTAGAGCAGCTAGATGGGGAAGGGCGCTTCCGGGAAGATGAGTGGCAGCGTCCAGAGGGGGGCGGTGGCCGCTCTCGGGTGATGTCGGAGGGGCGAGTCTTCGAGCAGGGGGGGGTGAATTTCTCGGAGGTGTTTGGCTCCCAGTTGCCCCCAAGTATCCTCAAACAACGCCCCGATGCCGCCGGCCATGGTTTTTATGCCACCGGTACCTCCATGGTGTTGCACCCCCGCAATCCCTATGTGCCGACGGTGCATCTCAACTACCGCTATTTTGAAGCAGGACCGGTGTGGTGGTTTGGCGGCGGTATTGATCTCACCCCTTACTATCTCTTCCCAGAGGATGCTCAGCATTTCCACCGCACCCTCAAGGCTGCCTGTGACGCCCACCACCCGGACTACTATCCCACGTTTAAGTATTGGTGCGACCGCTACTTTTTCTTGCCCCATCGCGGGGAAGCCCGGGGGGTCGGCGGTATTTTCTTTGATTACCAGGATGACCAGCCCGGCCCCCTCTACCGACCAGATGGCATCGGCCAGTCTGCCCCTGACCCCCATGCCCCCACAGCTACCACCGGATCCCGCAGTTGGGAGGAGTTATTTGCCTTTGTGCAGTCCTGTGGAGAGGCTTTTTTGCCGGCCTATGTGCCGATTGTGGAAAAGCGCCAGAGCCAAGCTTGGGGGGAGCGGGAGCGGCAGTTTCAGCTCTATCGCCGGGGACGCTATGTGGAGTTCAATCTGGTCTATGACCGGGGGACGATCTTTGGCTTGCAAACCCAAGGCCGCACAGAATCAATCCTAATGTCCCTACCGCCTTTGGTGCGCTGGCAGTACGGCTACACCCCTGAACCTGACTCCTGGGAAGCCCAACTCTATGATGTCCTGCGCCAACCCCGCGCCTGGGTGTAACAGTATCTAGCCAATCCTAACAAATCTTGAATAATCTCTACGTTTTCTCAGGGATCCCGGAGGGGCGGGGAGTTAGATTATGATTAGGTAAAGCTCCGGGATCCCTGGCGACAATTCCCTAGTCAATCCCAGGTATATCGGCGTTAATATAACTTTAGAACAAGGGTGGCTAGATGTCACCATTGAGGGTGAGGAGAGTGTGCTTAAGTGTGCTTAGGTGAGGCTTTAGATGGGGTTTTTGCGGCTTTTCTGACCATAGAAAGACTCAGAGATTTTTAAGATTTTGGTGCTCAAGTCACCGTTGTCAACCGCAACAATAAAATGCTATTTTAAGGTTAGAGAAAGTTTAGTATTCCAGTTCATCGAAGACAGACAATAGAATCATTGACAGATGACGGGTCTACTAGTGAGGGATTGGGGTTAAGGAGGTGTGGCGGGATTAACTCAGTGCTTCCTTTTGTTGGCGTGTTGTTAGCTCAATTGTTCTGCTCAGGAGCTTCCCATCATGGTTAATGTGGTCATTCAAGGCAAAAACATTGATGTTACTGATGCAATTCGTGACTATACCCGGGAAAAAATTGAACGGGCGGTGGGACATTACACGCACATTACCAGCGAGGTAGATGTCAATCTATCGGTGGAGCGCAATCCGCGTATCAGTGCTTCCCAATCGGCGGAGGTGACGCTGTATGCCAATGGTACGGTGATCCGGGCGGAAGAGCGGACGGAAAATCTCTATGCCAGCATTGACCGGGTGGCGGATAAGTTGGCACGACAACTGCGCAAGCACAAGGAACGGCTGCACTTGGATCGCAAGCACAGTCCAAAAACTTCGGTGGCAGTGCTGCAGCAGCAGCCGACGCCCCCTGTCAATGGGCACAAGACCCCAGAATTGCCGCCGGTGGTGGTGCGGACGAAGTATTTTGCCATGCCACCGATGACGGTGGAGGAGGCGCTGCACCAATTGGAACTGGTGGATCACGATTTCTATGTCTTTCGTAATGCCGAAACTGGGGAAATCAATGTCATCTATGAGCGCAATCACGGAGGCTACGGGGTAATTTGTCCCCATGGCGGCTAAACTAGCCTCACCCCTCTCTCCACTGGCCCCTCTCTCCAGGAGGGGTTAGCTGATCCCGGTGGCAATTAAACGCTTAAACAGGGCTTCGCTCATGCCGGTTTCCTGCTGCACCGCCCGGTAGGCAGACTCTAGATAGGCCTGCTCAATGAATGACAAGTCCATCATGCACACCTTCGCCAAGGCCGTGCGCAAATCCTCTGGCTTGCCCTGTTCGCGGATCTGTTGACCCACCTCCAAAACCACCGTCGCCATCGCCGGCACCACATGCTGGGGCCCAATGCCAATCCGCACGTGCACTATCCCTATCTTCCAACGCCGCTGCGCATACTGGGATCCCCAATCATCCATGCCGGTAAACATCTCCTTGAACCAGGCAATGAATGTCTCCCCTAGGCGTTGCCGGTTGTGCTTGGCAATCACCGCCGCCATCTCGGGATCCCGGTCAAGGTAGGCATAGAAGTGGTCGGACATGGTGGGGGCGAGTTGGGCGCCCCAATCTTGGTTGGCTTTCAGCACCTCCCGATCGGCGGGGGAAAAGTTGGTGCGGGCAATCAAAGCCGTCAACAGAGCTTCTGGTGAAATGGCCATCATCTACGGTCCTTTAGGAATGGATTGGCTGAGTCTCTTTAGACAAGGGCAGAGGCCAGTTTTTCGCTGACCCGTTTGATTTCCAAAAACAGTAGCCCCTGCTTCACCTCATGGCTGGCTAGGGTCAGCAGCACCGCCTCGCTGCCACAACTGGTCAGCACCCCGTAGCCCTTTTCCCCCTGCACAAAGATCCGCTCCACATTCCCCCGGGCAAACTCCCGACCAATCCGCTCTCCCAACGACAGCATCGCTGCTGACATCGCTGAGGTGCGCTCTTCATCCATTCCCGGTGGCAACAACGATGCCAAGGGCAAACCGTCCGGTGTCACCACCGCTGCCCCCTGCACATCCGGCGTGCTCGACACAAACCCCTGCAAAATCGATTGGAGTGCTGCCAAATTTGCCATAGCCTACCCACATAATTGTCTTGACCATCAAAGGGATCCCTCCCTTCAGGTTGGCAAACACGTTGGCATGTTACCTGTACCTGATCTAACCTGCCGCTCTCAACTACGCTCAACCACTGTGGCAGAACTTTAGGGAATTGATCCTATTGTGGTCAAAAAAAGAAAAGCCAGGGGATGATTCACAGAAAGTTTTAAGATAAATGGGGCATCTCCAGACATGGCTGCGGCAGGGCATCGAGCAACTGCCATACCTGCTGCAACAGTGCTTCGATCCCCGCCCCAGTGACGGCGGAAATGGGAAAGACGGGATCCCGAAAGCCCCGGGTTACATCAGCCAAGGTCTGGGGAGCAAGGGCGTCAATTTTGTTCAGGGCGAGAATCTGGGGCTTGCGGGCCAGCTCAGGGCTGTAGGCGGCTAATTCTGCCTGAATCACCCCATAGGCCTGCTGGGGATCCTCCTGGCTGGCATCCACCACATGGATCAGCAGCCGGGTGCGTTCGATGTGCCGCAGGAAGTCATGCCCCAGTCCCACCCCCCGATGGGCCCCTTCAATCAGGCCGGGAATATCGGCAAAAACTACCCCGTCCCGCACCGGCCGCCGTACCACCCCCAGGTTGGGCACCAAAGTGGTGAAGGGATAATCGGCAATTTTGGGGCGAGCGGCAGAAAGAACTGACAGCAGGGTAGATTTGCCGGCATTGGGCAGCCCAATAATCCCCACCTCGGCAATCAGCTTTAGTTCCAGGCGCAACTCCCTGCGTTCCCCCGGTTTGCCGCGGGTGGTTTTCTGGGGAGCGCGATTGCGGTTGCTAAGAAAATGGGCATTCCCTAACCCCCCCACCCCTCCTTTGGCTACCAACAACACCTGACCATGGGCCGTCAGATCCCCCAACAGGGATCCCGAAGCTTGGTCGTAGACGAGGGTGCCACAGGGGACATCCAGGATCAGGTCAGTGCCACTGGCGCCGGTCATATTGTTGGGGCCGCCCTTTTCTCCCCTAGGGGCCTGGAACAGACGCTGGTAGCGGAAGTCCAGCAAAGTTTGCAGATCCCGACTCGCCCGCAGATACACCGAGCCGCCGCGGCCGCCGTTGCCCCCCGCCGGTCCTCCCGCCGGCACATACTTTTCCCGCCGCCAGGCGATAATCCCATCCCCCCCCTGCCCCCCCTGGACAGTAATCTCCGCCTGATCGACAAACTGCATCGCCTACCCTAACCCAGGATTTCCATCTTAAGGGCTGCCCACTCCTTTTATACTCCAGATAATTAACACTTATCTGGACTATAGACTGACAGAGTTGAGGGACAGCGCCAAAACGGGGGATGAGTATAGATTGAGGGGGAAGGGTGGGGAGCAGGAGTTAACATCCATCAACATGCTGATGATTTCCGTTGAAACAGCCGTTGACCTGATTCAGCAGTACTTGCCCGATTGGGGCACAGAGACCATCTCTTTGACCGATCCTCGGTACAGCCGACTGGCGGCAGCCATTTCCAGCGATCGCCCCTACCCGCCCATTGACCGCATCATGATGGATGGCATTGCCCTCCAGTGGGTCGCCTATGCGTCCGGTCAGCGCGCCTTTCGGATTTTGGGGGTTGTGCCTGCTGGTGAGGTGCCCCCCACGTTGACAGATGCCCAGGGCTGCTTTGAAGTGATGACGGGTGCGGCGTTGCCCCAAGGCTGCGATCTGGTGATTCCCTACGAGGCTCTGGACATTCAGGACGGCATTGCCCATCTCCGCCACCCCGAACCGTGGTCGCCCTATCAATTTGTCCATCGCTGTGGCAGTGATGCCGCGGCCGGTCAACAGGTGCTGGCGGCAGGTACCCCGCTGCACAGTCCCGCTTGGGGCATTCTCGCCTCTGTGGGGCAGACTGAAGTTCCTGTCCAGCGCAGGCCACGCACGCAAATTGTTGCCACCGGCAATGAACTGATTTTCCCAGACCAGGTACCGCAACCCCAGCAACTGCGCCTCTCCAATGCCTACGCCCTCATGGCCGCCCTCAAGCGCCAAGGGTATGCCCACGTCAACATCACCCATTTACCCGATGATCCAGCGCAACTGGCAGCCCACTATCGCCAAGCTTGCCAAGCGTACGATCTCCTGATTTATTGTGGCGGCGTTTCCAAGGGCAAGTTTGACTATTTACCCCAACTGTGGCGCGATCAGGGCGTGCAGCAATATATCCACGGTGTTGCCCAGCGCCCCGGCAAACCCCTCTGGTTTGGGGTGGATCACACTCAGCAAACGGCAGTGTTTGGCTTGCCGGGGAACCCCGTCTCCAGCTTGGTGTGCTTACACCGTTATATCTTGGACATCCCGCCCCTCTATGCCCGCTTGGCCACTCCCTTCGCTTTTGAGAAGTCCCTAACCTACTTTTTACCCGTTAAACTAGAAACCACGAAAACTGCTGAACTGATTGCTCACCCCCGTCCGATGCAAAATTCTGGTGACTTTTTGGCCTTGGCTGATAGTGATGGCTTCTTGGAACTACCGGCCTCCCAGTCTGTCTTTGCCGCCGGGGAATGCTATCGCTATTTTCCATGGAGCTAGAACTGATGGTTGTGGCCACTGCTGCCCCCAGCCAGCGTTTGAGGGATGCCCAAGGGCGACACATTCGCAAGTTGCGCCTGTCGGTCACCGATCGCTGTAATTTGCGCTGTACCTACTGTATGCCGGTGGATGCGGCCTTTATGCCCCCCCAGAACTATTTAACCCCAGCAGAGTATGCCACGATTGTGGCTGAACTGGTGGAACTGGGGGTTGAGTCAGTGCGCCTCACGGGGGGCGAACCGCTCCTGCGAGCTGAGTTTGCGGAGATTGTGGCGGCCTTAGCGGCGGTGGGCGTGCCGGAATTGAGCTTAACCACCAATGGGATTCGCCTAGTTCCCTTTTTGTCCCTCCTTGCCCAGTATGGGGTACGGCGTTTGAATATCAGCCTAGATAGTCTCGACCCCCAAACTTTTGCTGCCATTAGTCATGGGCACCATTTGGCAACAGTCAAAAAAGCTGTGGCCACTGCCGTGCAGCAAGGGTTTCAAGTGAAGCTGAACATGGTGGTGATGGGGGGTGTGAATGATCATGAACTGGTGCCGATGGTGGAATACACTAAGGGGTTAGGAGTTGAAGTGCGCTTTTTAGAACTGATGCGCATTGGCTATGCTTGCCACTTGGGGAGCGATCGCTTTGTCAGTGCTGCCACGATGATTGAGCGCTTGCGCCAACACTATGATTTGCGCCCTGTGCCGCGTCCTCTAGATTCCACCTCCTTTAACTTTGAGACGGCCTGTGGCGGCCAAATTGGTTTTATTGCCTCAGAATCCCAACCCTTTTGTGGCCACTGCTCCCGCTGGCGATTATCTGCGGAGGGTGTCCTACGGGCGTGTCTTTTTAAGGAGGCAGGGGTGTCGCTGCGGGGACTTAGTCAAAGGGAACGCTATGCTGCCTATGAGCAGGTGTTGGGCATGAAACCCAGTCTGCGCGGTGCAGAAGTTCACCACGCCATGCACCAGATTGGAGGCTAGGAGGATGCTCTCCCACATCAATGAGAACCAACAACCCCAGATGGTGGATATTAGCGAGAAGATCGTGAGCGATCGCCGCGCGGTGGCAGAAGCCATTATTGAATTGCCCCCTGTGTTTGAGTCCTATGTGCAAGAAGGAGAACTCTTTCTCAAGAAAGGGCCTGTGCTACAAACAGCAATTATTGCTGGCACAATGGCAGTAAAACGCACCGCTGAAGCCATTCCCTTTTGCCATCCCCTACCGATTACCAGTTGTCGCTTTCAGACCGACATTGAGTCCCGAGAGAGTGGCCTACACATTCGCCTGCGCTGTGAGGTGAAAACCCGCGATCGCACGGGGGTGGAAATGGAAAGCCTGCATGGGGTGGCGATTGCCGCCCTGACAATCTATGACATGGCCAAAGCCCTCAGTCCCCACATTGTGATTCGCGAGGTGCGCCTGCTGGCCAAAAGTGGTGGCAAGAAAACCCTCGGCCAATATCCCCTTTATGGCCTTGTGCTCACGGGTGGCCAAAGTCAGCGCATGGGTCAGGACAAAGCCCTTCTAGACTACTACGGCGAACCCCATGCCCAGTACCTCTACAATTTGTTAGCTCAATCCTGCGAACAGGTCTTTCTCTCGGCCCAACCCAACCAATGGCAGGGAACCCCCCTTGCGAATTTGCCGACACTAACAGATGCTTTGCCACAAATCGGTCCCATTGCGGGCATCTTAACGGCTTTGCGCACCTATCCCCAAGTGAACTGGCTGGTGGTGGCCTGTGACTTGCCCTATTTGACGAGTGACACCCTCGCTCCTCTATTGCACCACTACCGCGAAGATGTAGTGGCCACCTGCTATCATCATCCCCAAGAGGGGTTTCCCGAGCCGCTGTGTGCCATTTATACCCCCCAAGCCCTAGCTGTATTTGAGGCTGCCTATGCAGAGGGGGTTTACTGTCCTGTGAAAATTCTCCAGCGATCGCCCTGCCAGCGAATTGCCCCGCCCCAGCCCACCATCACTGCCAATATCAACACCCCTGAAGATTATCTTGAAGCCCTAAATCATGTCCGACGTGCCTAAAACAATTTATCTGCGCTACTTTGCCCAGTTGCGGGAGCAAAGCCAACACGAACAGGAGGAGCGAGTGACCACCGCCCAAACCTATGGCGAGCTATACCAAGAACTAAAGACCCAGTACAGGTTTACCCTTGATCTCACCCATGTTAAGGTGGCGGCCAATGATGTGTTTGTGCCACTGGATCAGCCCATACAAGCAGGGGATAAGGTGGTGTTTATCCCTCCTGTTGCGGGGGGGTAACTAACCGATGGTGATTAAGCAGTTTTCCCTAACCAACACTCCCTTGGAGCCAGCCCAACTATGGCAGCCCCTTGCCAACTTGAGCGCTGGTGCCTTTGTCAGCTTTGAGGGTTGGGTGCGCAATCACAACCACGGCAAGATTGTCACTGCCCTAGAATACGAAGTCTATCCCGCCTTGGCTCTCAAAGAAGGAGAGCAGATTCTAGCAGAAGCCATTGGCAAATTTGACCTACTGGGGGCGATCGCTAGCCATCGCTATGGACAACTCACCCTTGGAGAGATTGCTGTGTGGGTAGGAGTCACTGCCCCTCACCGTCAACAAGCCTTTGCTGGTGCGGCCTACATCATTGACGAGATCAAACACCGCCTACCCATTTGGAAAAAAGAATACTACCTAGATGAGCCAGCAGCTTGGGTCTACTGCCGTGACCATCACTAAACAAAAACTAAAAAACAAAGTAGTGGCTGCGGTGCTAGTGAATCCAGCAGTTTTGAACTGGGGGTTGCAACACCGTGGGGTACTGAGGAAGGATGAGGCAAAAGCTAGTGAATTTAGTGGGAAAACACAAGGCGGCTCTTGAAAGCAAGGGCTAACTGTGTATAAATCTGACGAGGCCAGCAGTGCAGCAAAGGGCGGAACGCTCTACCTCACCAATATCCATCGCTTCTACAACGCTGCCAAAGAAAAGTCGAGGGGTGAGGCCGATACCTATGACTGGATCGGGCCGGCCGTCTCAAAAACCAAAGCGCTGGCTACCGGATAAAATTACTGCCTATCGTCGCGGCATGGTACTGAACGACGAAGCCCACCTCCCGGCTCGGTCTGGCGGGAAGCCGTCCCCATCCTGCATGAAACTGTTCTGGCTGACAGCAGTTGCAAACTGGGGGCGCAACCGGATTTTCCCGCCATCCCCTAAAGACAACAAAGGGCAACTGTTCAAACGCATCGTCTGGGATACACTTTTGAGTGAAAGTGAGGTAGTAGATGCCCATTACCGGACAAGCTAGTCGCCAGTTAGCTGAGGACAACGCTGCCTACCTATCGCTGGGGACAGCATGGGCTACGAGCGCTGGGAAGCAGCCGATCAGATTACTCGATGCCTCAATACCGATTCGCTGTTTGGGCAACTGAATGGCAAAACCATCAACCTGCATACCAAGGGTAAACTCGAAAAAGCGGGACGGGGTAGGGATGCCCCTATTTCTGCATTGTCTCAGGGTTGATGTTGCAAGCAGGCTAGAATGTGCGCAATGTAACAGCGATTGTGCCCCTGGTCCCTATAGTTCAAGACCTGGCGGATCCTAAAGCGAAGCCTAGTGCATTAAAGAATCGGCAAGCTTTTCTGGAAGGTCCCGAGAAAAGCGACAGAGCCTGGCCAACTCACCCCCCACAATCTTGATAGACCTCTCTCTATCTCCCAAGAACCCGTCAGTGGGGATCATTCTGTGGGAAACTCTAAGTAGTTTTTCCGGCTGTAGACGTGCGGATTGCTCTTTTCACCGAAACCTTTCTCCCCAAGGTCGATGGCATCGTCACCCGCCTCTGCCATACTATTCGCCATCTCACCGCCCACGGCAACGAAGTGGTGGTGATTGCCCCTAAAGGCGCCCCCCGGCGCTTTGCCCGCGCTCGCATCTTCGGCATGCCGGGGGTTCCCCTCCCCCTCTACCCAGAATTGACCCTAGCCGCCCCCGGCCCGGCCATCGGTCGCGTCCTGCGCCGCTTCCGCCCCGATGTCATCCACGTCGTCAACCCAGCTGTCCTCGGCCTTGGCGGCCTCTACTACAGCCAAACCATGGGGATCCCGTTGGTGGCTTCCTACCACACCCATCTGCCCAAGTATTTGCGCCACTATGGCTTGGGGTTTTTGGAGGGGTTGCTGTGGCATTTGCTCAAGTTGGGCCACAACCAAGCCCGCCTCAATCTCTGCACTTCCAGTGCCATGGTTAAGGAACTGCACCAGCATGGCATTGAGCGTCTGCAGCTGTGGCAGCGGGGGGTGGACACGGAATTGTTTCATCCCCAGGCCTATTCGGCGGCCATGCGCCAACGCCTCACCGACGGGGAACCGGAGCGCCCGCTGCTGCTCTATGTGGGACGCTTATCGGCGGAAAAGGAAGTTTCTCGGCTGCGGATCCTGTTGGAGCACCTGCCCCAAACCCGCCTAGCTCTGGTAGGAGATGGCCCCGGACGGGCCGAGCTGGAGCACCATTTCGCCGGCTATCCCGTGGTGTTCACCGGCTACTTGCAGGGGCAGGAGTTGGCCGCCGCCTATGCCAGCGCAGATATCTTTGTATTTCCCTCCCGCACCGAAACCCTCGGTCTTGTGCTGCTAGAAGCCATGGCAGCGGGCTGCCCGGTGGTGGCCCCCCGCTCCGGCGGCATTACCGATGTGGTCAACCATGGGATCAATGGCTTTCTGTTTGACCCCGATTCTGACAGCCAATTCGTCGCCGCCACCCAAACCCTCCTCACCAGCCATCGGGATCCCTATCGGCAACAGGCACGCTTGGAGGCCGAACGCTGGAGTTGGGATGCTGCCACTCGCCAATTGGAGTCCTACTACCGAGGTGTGACCCAGCAGCCATGATTGTGGTGAAAATCGGCACCTCCAGTCTCACAGATGCAGAGCGGGGGGAGTTGCGCCTGGGGGTGATTGGGCCTTTGGTGGAGACCCTCTGTGCTTTGCGGCGACAGGGACAGGAGGTGATCTTGGTCTCTTCGGGGGCCGTGGGGGTAGGCTGTGGTCGGTTAGGGCTTAAGCAGCGCCCCACCAGCATCGTGGAAAAACAGGCGGTAGCGGCTGTGGGGCAGGGACGTTTGATCCGCCTCTATGATGATTTATTCTCGGCTCTACATCAGCCCATTGCCCAAGTCCTGCTTACCCGCAGTGATCTGGTGGATCGGCGACGCTATCTCAATGTCCAGCACACCATCAGCCAACTGCTGCAGATGGGTGTCATCCCCATCGTCAATGAAAATGACACCGTCGCCGTGGACGAACTCAAATTCGGCGACAATGATACCCTCTCAGCCTTAGTCGCCAGTGTCATGCAGGCCCAGTGGCTGATCCTGCTCACCGATGTGGATCGGCTCTACTCCAGCGACCCCCATCGGGATCCCGATGCCCAGCCGATTACCAGGGTAGGTCGGGGAGAGCCGTTGCTGGTGGAAGCGCGGGCTCAGGGGAAAAGTGGTTGGGGCACGGGGGGTATGGCCACCAAACTGACAGCAGCCAAAATTGCCACGGCCGCCGGGGTGACGGTTGTGATTAGCCATGGGCAACGTCCCCAGTTGATCCCTGAGATTTTGGCTGGGGCTGCCATCGGTACCCGTTTTGAGCCCGATCCCCAGCCCATTAACGCCCGCAAACGCTGGATTGCCTACGGCTTAGTGCCGGCGGGATCCCTGACTTTGGATGAGGGGGCAGTGCGGGCCGTGTGTGAACAGGGGCGGTCCCTATTGCCGGCGGGGATTATCCAGGTGAGTGGGGATTTTGAGCGGGGGGATGCGGTGCAGTTATTGAGTGAGGGTGGGGCTATTTTAGGGCAGGGGTTGGTGAACTACAGTGCTGTGGAATTGGAGCGGATTCGTGGGCACAAAACCACCGAGATTGCTGGTATTTTGGGGTATCAAGGTCTGGAAACCGCCATCCATCGGGATAATCTTGCCTTATTTGACTGAGGTCTGGGATCTGCGGGGCCACAAAGCTAATGCCAATACTCATTTTTTTCACCTCTGGGCATATGGCTGGTTATTCCCCCTCTCCCGCTCTGGGAGAGGGGCAAGGGGTGAGGGAACTGTTGCAGTCTCAATGGAAATGACTATGCTTTTAAGAGGATTATTGTGCCACATTGGCCTAGTTAAGGCCTAACTAACAATTTAGTTGACAATTGCTGAGTAATTATTTGGTAACTACAGGGATTTATGTGAGATAGCCGTCATTTTTTAATTTTATAATCACTGACAAACACCTCAACAAGCACCCGAAAAAGTCTCCTCTATAGTCATTCCAAAGTATATTTTCTCAATCCCCTATCTTCCGCTCTAGGAGAGGAGTTACGGTTAGTGCCACGCTGCGCGAAGGGGGGGAGGGATCTGTTCCAGTCTCAGTTGCAATGACTATATCCTGACAAGATCCTGACAAGTCATGGCCCTAGGACAACTTGCCCCCACCTGAAAAATCTCGCTAAAAAGTCTTACTCCTATAAGGCCATAAGGCCTGATACCTAAACTAACCGTATCCCTATAGGAATCATAACAATTCTTCAATCCAAGGCATAACCTCTTTAGCTATCTCCATCACTTTGCTTTGGGATTGCCCGGCGCTAGCCACATCAAAAAGCCGCTTCAAAGCATTCAATTTCAAACTCACCGCCACATCCGCTGCCGCAATCGCCGGCGCCGCCCCCACATAGCCCGTCTCCGCCACATCCGCCACCACCGCCCGCCGCACACTGCTATTGCCGTGCCCCAACCCAGCCAGCAACCCCTCAAGCAACTCGGGATCCCCAGTAAAGCGGTACAGGACACTCGCCGCCGCTGACCGCACCCGCTCCGACTCATGGGCCAAAAAGGGCCGGATCCGCTCAACTCCTTCCCGCCCCTGCAATACCCCCAAAGCCCGAATCAACGCCTCCCACGGCTGCTCCCCACCAGGATCCGCAAACAACGCCAATAACCCCGGCACCGCCCCGGGATCCCCAATCTGGGCTAGGGCATAGGCCGCTTCCTCCCGCACATAATAGTCAGAACAGCCCAAAGCCTGAATCAAACCCGGCACCGCCCTAGGATCCCCGATAGCCCCTAAAGCCTTTGCCGCATTGCGCCGCAGCGGATAGCCCCCTAGGGCCGTTCGATCCGACTCATCCTGCAAAGCAGCCAACAAAGCCGGCACCGCCTCGGGATCCCGCAGGGTTCCCAAGTACCAGGCCGCATAGTAGCGGTCAGCCAGATCCTCCCCCTGCAACTTTGCCAAAGCTTCCGCCAGCGACCAAGGCACAGGGGTTACAGCGCCGGTCATGCCACCTGGGTCACCTGGACAATCTTGCCCCCCATGCGCAGGATTCGCTGCACCTCCTTGGACATACTGCTGTAGGGCACCGTGACCGACTGCACACTGTGGCGCACCTTATCCGACGTCGCCAAAGAACTCACCGGATTAACCACCCCGGTAAACTCAATTTTGAACACCCGGGATCCCGATTCCGTCAGACCGGCACCCCCCACCGCACTAACACCGTACATGCTCTCCTCCTATTGGCCGAAAAACGATGGTAGAGCCGGCAGCACCAGCTAGAGCCGCCAGCCCCCCACCGCTCACCCGCTGATCAGCACCTAGCTGAGGGCATTGATTGCGTAGTCGAAGTAGATATTGGCTTCATTGGCGGCTTGGCCACTCAACATCGTGTTGGCCTTAGCCTTCATGGACTTGAGGGCTTCAATGTACCAGCTTGGGGAGAGATTAAAGGAGCGGTTCACTTCCCGCAGCCCGGCCACCAAGTAGTCATCCAAAGGCCCGGTGCCACCGGCCACCAAGCAGTAGGTGATAAAGCGCAAGTAGTAGCCCACATCCCGAGCGCACTTAGCTTGGAACACATCCCCATAGCCCATTTCCCCCGGCTGCGTCAGGTAGGGGAACTTGCGAAACACCGCCTGCACCGCATCCTTCACCAACGTAGCTTGGTTAGCGGTCAACACCTTGGCCGCTTCCAAAGAGGCAGCCGCCCGCATGTAGCGACCGTTCACCGACTGCAACTCACTGGCATTCAAAAAACGACCTTGGCTATCAGCCGTGGCAATGGCTTCCGTAATGACAGTTTTCACAATAAACTCCTTCTATTAACACAAAACGTCACCCAACAATCCGCAGACCCAGCAGCCTAGACAATCGCCGCCGCTGCCTTATCAAAGTAGCTGGCAATTTCGCTTTGCAGCGCCGAGCAATCTCCAGGGGTAATTCCCGCCGGATCCATCACCTTGGCCAAAGCCGCCTTCTTCATTTCCGCAATCCCATTGGCCACCGAATTCACCGGCACCCCCAGGGCCAGATAGGTCTCCCGCAAGCCATTCAAGCAGCGGTCCTCCAACACCGAGGCATCCCCAGCCAAGGTGGCATAGGTGATGTAGCGCAAAATGATTTCCATATCCCGCAAACAAGCCGCCATGCGCCGGTTAGTGTAGGCATTGCCACCGGGAGCGATCAGATCCGGCTCTTGGGCAAACAGGGCCCGGGCCGCGGTAGT
Source organism: Thermostichales cyanobacterium HHBFW_bins_127 (assembly GCA_039794745.1). Classification (GTDB taxonomy): domain Bacteria; phylum Cyanobacteriota; class Cyanobacteriia; order Thermostichales; family Thermostichaceae; genus JAUQVP01. The sequence goes on from JAUQVP010000013.1 coordinate 24,554, forward strand.
GACAATTTCCGCCGCATTGCTCGTCAGACGGTTCACACAATCCAAACGCTTGTTGCCCTCTGCCACCAAAGCAGACAAACGCTCAAATTCTTGGTCAGATAAAAATGCGCCTCTGGTATCGGCTTGCGCAATCACCCGGGTAAAGGCGTCTTGCATGATGGACTTCTCCTTAAACGATTTTTCAAATCACAGTGTCGAAAACAGGCAGCCCTAGCCTTGGGATGCAGAAAAATGAATGGACTCAGCACCTCACCCCCACCTTGCTAACCATCTGCCCCCCCTTCAGAATCGAAAGAGAGCCATGACGGTAAAGGATTCGGGTAGCCCGGCCTCAGCCCTTCAGCTTCAATTTATATCCTGTTGTGGCTGAGGATTTCGTGAAGATTTGTAACCTAAGGAGAAGCACGGCGGATCAGGGTGGCGATGTTTTCGATGTGACCGGTGTGGGGGAACATGTCGAGGGGCTGCAGGTTGGCGATGCGGTAGGCTTGGCTGAGCAGGGCGCAGTCCCGGGCTTGGGTGGCCGGATGACAACTGACATAGACAATTTTGGCGGGGGCGAGGGCAAGCAGGCGCTGCAGGGTGCCAGTGTCAAGACCGGCCCGGGGCGGATCGACGATGACGCAGTCAGGAGGGGGCAACTGCTGCCAAAGATCCCCGGTGCGACTTAGGTCTTCCTGGAAGAAGTGGCTGTTGTCAATCTGATTTAGGTGGGCATTGAGGCGGGCATCGGCGACGGCGGCGGGGTTGAGTTCGATGCCGATCACCTGCCGCAGGTGGCGGGCCAGGCTCAGACCCAAGGTACCGGTACCGCAGTAGAGATCCCAGAGGATGTGCTCCGGCTTGGGATCCACGGCGGTGCGGACGGCGGCGACCAATTGCTCCGCCTGTTCGGGGTTGGTCTGGAAAAAGGACCAGGGGGAGATGCGAAACTGCAGCCCGGCCAAAATCTCGGTGATATAGCCGGGCCCTTGCAGAATATGAATCTCTCCGGTGGCCACTTGGGCTTTGCGGGTGGTGATGGCATGGACAACGGTGGTGACTTGGGGGAGGGCCTGGGCGTACCAAGCCAGAAATTGCCTATCAATCTCGCTTTGGGGGGGGGAGGTGACTAGGATCGCCATACTCTGGCGGCTCTGCTGGGCGGTGCGGATCACCAGGTGGCGGAGGAAACCTTGATGGCTGCGGGTTTGATAGATGCTGGGCTGATAGCGCTCCAGACCTTGGCGCAGGGTCTGGAGGATCTGGTTGGCCAGGGGAGGCTGCAATAGGCACTCTTCGATGTCCAAAACCCGGTCAAACCGCCCCGGCACGTGCAATCCCAGGGCGCGGTCTTTGCCCAACACAGCCCCGCTGGCAATTTCGGCAGCCGTCAGCCAGCGCCGCTCCCCAAAGGAAAACTCCATCTTGTTGCGGTAACCATACAGGCTAGGGGCGGCAATGGGAGCGGCAATCGCCTCAAAGGGAACGGCAACGGGATGGCTGAAGGCTTCGATCACCTGCTGCTGTTTCCAAGCCAGTTGGGCAGCGGGATCCAGGTGCTGCCACTGACAACCCCCGCATTCCCCGAAGTAAGGACAGGGGGGATCCCGACGCAGGGGTCCAGGTTGGAGGATTTCGCTGATGACGGCGTAGGCGTAGCGTTTTTTCTGGCGCTGCACCCGGACTCGCACCCGTTCTTGGGGGATGCCACCGGCAACAAAGTAGACCTTGCCTTCGTGGTGGGCGATGGCTTGGCCGGCGGCAGCGAGTTTTTCTACGGTGAGTTCAAGGATTTCTGGGGACAAGGCGGGTTATCTTACGAAAACACTACTCCTGATCAACTTTATGGCACCTGGCCCTGCCTAGGGAAACAAGGGCCTATGTCGGCAAGTTTTCATGATTTTTTCATGCCTTGGGAATCTGCTCAAGGATAGGGAGGGGAGCAGAATTGGCTCAATCAATCTCAGCAAATCTTTACGACAGCGATCACAGCCCCGCTAGGGATCCCCGGTTAAGGTGGGATGGGCTCGGGGCCTTACTGCTGACGAGAAGAGGATATGGGGTCATGGTACGAGGCAATGGCATGGGAAAAGCTGCAGCAATGATGGCTGTGGTGGGGATGGTGGCCCTAGGGTGTGGGGGACGTTCCTCTGAGCAGGTGCGGGAGGGACAGGTGGATGTCAATGACCCGATGGCCGTGATGGGGGAATTGGGTCGTTTGGGTGAGCAGGCGGAGCAGTTGGCTCGGGATCTGGAGAATGCTGAGCCGATTACACCCGTTGCCTTTGGGGATTTGGTGGCTTGGCTGCCGGCTCCTCCTAGTGGCTGGGAGGCCGATGAGCCTACCGGCAGCAGTACCACCATGGGGGAGTGGAGTGTCAGTCAGGCGGAACGCCGCTACACCCAAGGGGAGATGACGATCCGGATTTCGGTGATGGATTCGACTGCTAACCCGAGTTTGATGCTGCCGATCACGATGGCGAGTGCTTTTAAGCAGGAGTCGACAACGGGGTTTGAACGGGGGATCACCCTTGGTAGCCACGTTGGGGTGGAAAAATATGACCGTCCTAGTCAGAGTGGCAGCTTGATGGTGCTGGTCAATCGCCGTTTTGTTGTGGATATTCAAGGGCAAGGGATCGGGGAAACCCAGTTGCGGGAATGGTGGGATCGCCTGGATATTGAGGGTTTAGCGGCTAAGTCGTAAACTATCTGACTTGCTCCTGGCTTTCGTTGGCGCAGAGGCGAATGGTCTAGAATCTGCCCTTGCCCACCCGCAGATCAACGCGGCCAGCCAAAACGGTTCCATCTGACTTAAAAACAGCTACTGGTCCAAGTTGGGGATCCTTGGTGTGAGATGGGGTAGGATTCTTTCATCTGCATCAGGACGGGTTGTTTGGGCAAGGGTAGGGGTCTTAGCGTTAATTGAGTAGGGGGGCCTCCTTTGGGCTTTTGGGGAAGAGGAGGGCATTTCCAGTAGCCTCCCCAATCAGCAAGGGTAGACTACTAAAAAATGATTTTGGGGAGGTCATTGTGAAGGATCCAGATGAGGTATTTCGCTCGGATTTGGTCAAAACTTTGATCACGTGGGGAATTCTGGAGGTGCTGTGTTTTTGGCTGATGCCGTTTGTGAAGGCGATTGAATATGAACGGATTAGTCATCTGTTGATGCCAACGGTGGTGGCAGGGATTGCCGGCTCGTTTATAGTGGCGTTTGCCGGACGGGCATTGGTGCAAACGGAGTTGACGATGGATGCTAGGGCGAAGGCGCGCAATCGCCGCTTTTTGCAGATCCTCAGTCTGCTGGGGCTGGGGTTGGCAGCGCTACCGTTCTTTATCGGCGCCATTGAGTTCTCCCATTCCATTGCTTCCTACGATTGGGAAAATTGGGGCAAACCTCAAGAGGAGTAGGAGTGATCCAGTGGTACCCAGGCCATATCGCTAAGGCCCAACGGCAACTGCAGGAACAGCTACAACGGGTGGATGTGATCCTGGAGGTGCTAGATGCCCGTATCCCTAGCTCTAGTCGCCACCCCAATCTGCGCTCCTGGGCCGGCAGCAAACCTATCCTCACCATCCTCAACCGCTTAGATCAGGTCCCCCCAGAACCCCTGCGACACTGGCAACGCTGGCTGCAACAGCAGGGATCCCTGGTGTTTACGGCTAATGGACAGACGGGGGTGGGGATCCCGGCGATTCGGCAGGGGATTGTGGGGTTGGGGGAGCAGGTGAATCAGCGGCGGCAGCAGCGGGGGATGTTGCCGCGGCCGGTGCGGGCGGTGGTGATTGGGTTTCCCAATGTGGGCAAGTCGGCGATCCTCAACCGCCTGCTGGGGCGGCGAGTGGTGGCGAGTGCCCGCCGACCGGGGGTAACGCGGCAGTTGCAGTGGGTGCGTCTGGAGGGGGATTTGCATCTGCTGGATACGCCGGGGATCCTGCCGCCGGTGCTGCGGGATCAGCAGGCAGCCGCTAAACTGGCCATCTGTGATGACATCGGTGCCGCTGCCTACCGGGCTGAGGCGGTTGCCCTGTTCCTCCTTGACCTCATCCACACCGACCACCCCCAACTCCTACCCATTCTCCAGCAACGCTACGGCTGGACAGCAGAGGATCCCCAAATATGTTTGCAAGACTTGGCGGCGCGGCGCTACCGGGGGGATCAGGAGCGGGCAGGGCAGCAGTTGCTGAAGGATTTTCGCCAGGGCTACTGGGGCCCGCTCATGTTGGAGGTGCCGCCAACAACTGCCGAGCTTGCTGAGCCAGGGCCAGTTCCTCTTGGGTGTGAATCACCAGCACCTGCACCCGGGATCCCTCCCTGCTGATCACTCGATCCGCAGCGAAGGTGCGTTGATTCAGGTCCGTATCTAGCTCGATCCCCAGCCAGCCGGCACAGGCCCGCTGCCGCACCAGGGGACTGTTCTCGCCAATCCCAGCCGTAAACACCAAAACATCCAGGGATCCCAAACTGGCCAGCATAGCGCCGATCCCTGCCCGCAAACGATGCACAAACACATCCACAGCCAACTGACAGTCGGGATCCCCTGCTTCTACCCCGGCTAGCACCTGGCGCAGATCGGAACTAAGGCCCGAAAGCCCTTTCAGCCCGCATTCTCGGTTGAGGAGGTGATCGACCTGTTCTAGGCTCAAGCCCTGTCGCCACCACTGCAGCAGGATCCCGGGATCCAAACTGCCGGGGCGAGTGCCCATGACAATTCCATCCAGCGGTGTCAAACCCATCGTAGTATCAACACATTGCCCCTGTCGCACTGCGGCCAAGGAGCAACCATTGCCCAAATGGCAAGTAATGAGATGCAGATCCCGCCAGTCCCGCCCCAGCACCACCCCTGCCCGCTGCGCCACATACTGATGGCTAATCCCATGGAACCCATAGCGGCGCACCCCCTGCTCCCGCCACCAACGGGGAATCCCATAGGTATAGGCAGCGGGCGGCAACGTCTGATGAAAGGCCGTATCAAACACCGCCACCTGCGGGATCCCAGCTCCTAGCATCTCTCCCATAGCAGCAATTCCCTCCGCATTCAGGGGATTGTGGAGAGGGGCCAAAGCACTGAGCTCCCGAATCGCCCCCAGCACCTCCGCCGTCACCAGCGTCGCCTGGCAATAGCGGGATCCCCCGTGTACCACCCGGTGGGCGACCGCGCCAACGGCAGCTAGGCTGGGGATAGCAGCTGTTTCTCCCGTTGTTAGGGCAGCGAGCATTTGCTCCAGAACAGCCCGGCGATCTCGCTCAGAGGTGTGCCATCGTCGTTCAGCCCCCGGCACTTGCACTCGAACCACCACTTGATCAGGTACTTGTGTCCAATCCGCGACCGCCTGCCACAGCAGGGAATCGTCAGCGTCGAAAAGACAGCACTTTTGGGTACTTGATCCAGCATTGAGAGTCAAAACCAACATGCATCACGACATCCAGGGGAAAAACGTATCGCCAGACATCCCCCGCAGAGTGCAATAGAGCAAAAATAGCCCCACACTCACCCCCGTCCCCACCACCACCGCCATCGCCGGACTTTGGCGGTAGAGATCCACCAGGGGCTTAACCCCCACCCAAATCCCCCCCAGCAGCACCGTCACCAAATAAAGGGGGTAGCGGGAGACATTATTGACGAACTGATCTTGCAGTGGCCGCGGCGGCGGCGGTGGCTTGCGAGGCATCGTTCCCACTCCAAAACACCTACCACCTTAAAAGCACATTCCCAGCTTGACAAGTCCAGTCTAGGCAGGCATCACCGGCTGAAAGCCATGTTTGCGGGACAGCGCCCCAATCGCTTCCATTTTTTCCACCGTAATGTGATTGCGCCCCCAACTGAAATTGGTATGCAGCCCCTCAAACTCCAACAGCATCGACTCCGCAAAACAAGCAAACAACTGCCGCGCCGGATTTGCCACATTCAAAAACTGCATAATATTCCACTCAATATCCAAAGCATGCTCCACCATCCCCCCATCAATCACATACAAATCATCCCGCTGCATCAAACTGGCCATATTCTTGGGATAGCCCCCATCAATGACAATGCAGGGATGCTTCAACACCTGCAAATCCACCGGGATCCCCTGGCTGAGGCTAGCCACCCAAATAATCACATCCGCCTGGGGCAACGCCGACTCCAAAGGCAAACTGACCCCATGCCCCAACTCTCCTTGGAGATTCTCCAGCCGCTCCTGATCCCGAGCCACCAACAACAGCTTACTCACCTCACAGCGGCGGGATAACCAGCGGCACACCGCACTGCCAATATCCCCCGTCGCCCCGATCACCGCCACCGCCGCCTCGGCAATATTCATCCCCAAACGCTCACAGGCAGCCATCGCCTGCTGGCAAATAATATAGGCTGTGTGGGTATTGCCCGTGGTGAAGCGGCGGATTTCCAGGTCAATATCCCGCACCCGCCTCAGGGCTTCCAGGCGGAAATTCTCAAAAATAATACTGCTAAACCCCCCCAAAGCCGTAATATCAATCCCCCACTTTTGGGCCAGCGCCATGGCATTCAAGATCTTGCGGCAGGCTGCCTTCACCTTCCCTGTAGCCAGCATCTCCGGCAAAAAACAGGACTCCACATAGTGGCCCTTAATTTGCTTACCCGTAATGCTGGTCACCGTAATTTCATCCACCACCTGGGGCGGTGCCATACACCAAAACTCCAGGTCGTTGTCAGCATATTCCTGGAAGCCAAGCCGTTGAGCTACCTTCTGGGCGTGAGCAAGATTCGTCAAATGGCCAATCAGACCAAACATAGGGGATCCCGAAGCAAGAAATAGAGATGAATGGCAGGGTTACACGGTCCGCAGTCCCTGGGCTGAGAGCTTCATCACCTCACGGGTAGAAAAGCCAATTTTATTCAAGGCTTCGCCATAGGCAATCAGAAAGTCTTCCACAATCGCTTCCCGGTCCATGTGGAGGATTTCCACATCCTGATCTACTTGGTTGAGCATTTTCCAGATCAGGGGCAAATTAGCGGCATTAGCCTTTTCAATGCCGGCTTTGACCTCCTGAAAACGCTCCTGCAACCACAATTCCCCAAAGTTGAGATGGAGGTACTCATCTTTGACCACACCCTCAGTGATTTTGCGGGCAAACGGATCGGCAACGGGGATATAGATATTGTAGGCAGCAATGGCAAAACATTCGATCAATAAGGCCTGGATGACAAAACAGGTCACCAAATCCCCCTGGTCGGCGGCAGATTGAAAGTTTTGGTGCAATTCCTGGAAAAAGGACTTGGCAAAGGGCAGATCCGGCTCCACACTCAGGTTTTTGGCACAGGCCTGGAACCCCTTCATGTGCTTTTGCTCCATGCGAGCCAATTTCTGCAATGCCTCCGCATGGTCAGGCAAAAGCTCGGCCAAACGCAGGTAGTTGTCGCTGGCTTCCTGCTCCCCCTCAATCACAATGGCATTGATGCGACGGTAGGCATCGCGATACTCAGGACTGTGGTAGTCAATAGCAGCGGCAGTTTCCGAAAGGGTGACCATAGGGGATCCAGAATGTGTAGTTTTTTGTTGCCTATCCGTAGGATAGCCTGATTTTGACCCGGCGCGAAGCCTCCCTGGCATGATCTGCAAGTGATACTAGCGTTGCTAACGCAGAGGCCACCAGTCCACTTTATCGCGGGTGGTGGCATAGATTTCCTTGAGCAGTTCGGGGTTGACCACCCGCAGCCAGTCGTTACTGCGGTCTTCTTTGCTAGGCAAGATAATGCCAATCTGTTGCAAGCCCTTGAGGACTTGTTCGACGGTGCGACCGTTGAGCTGGCAAGCGCGGGCAATGATGTCAATGGGCAGGTCAAAGTGAAAGACCCCATCGGCATCCGGCTGGCTACCGAGTTCCCGCTCCTGATAAATCAAGCCCCGCAACAGGGCTGCCACCGCTTGGGGAGGATAGGCACTGCAGTTGAGTAGATGGTACTCAAACTTTTCCCGCAACTCAAACAAAAAGTCATAGCGCTGCCGGAAGGTGGGGCTGTCGCTGTAGAGCTTGTGCACCGCTGCCATGGCAATGCTGATGACATGGGTGGTTTTGTAGGCTTCCACAGCACAGGGAAAAGCGCCCCGCACGGTGCCGTAGCCCACCGCCAGGTTGCGCATGCCAAAACAGCCCCCAGGATAGGTAATGGCAATCACCCGATCCAGGGGCGTGCTGCGGACAATCACCGGCCCTCCGGCCACAACGGCGTAGAGGGTCTCTAGGGGTTGACCGGGTTTGTAGGCGGTGTAGATGGTGCGGCTGGAAAAAAACTTCTCCCGCTGGATTAACTCCAAGGGGATATACTCCCCCAACCACTCTGCCTGGAAGGGACGAAATAAAAAGGTCTTTTGGATCAGCTCCCGCAGCAGCTCTTCGTGGGTACTGGCCCCGGCAACGGTCATCCTATACCTCCCGGCGATCCAGCCCCTGGCGCAAACGACGACAAAAAGCCGCTAAAGCCCCTACCCCCCCCTCAGCCAAATGCTGCACACAGGCACTGCCCACAATCACCCCGTCCGCCCCCCAATCTGCCACCTGCCGCGCCTGCTCCGGATTGCTGATCCCAAAACCCACCCCAATCGGTAAATCCGTATACTGCCGCAACTGCCCCAGCAACCCCGGAATCCGGGATCCCAAAACTTGTCGCTGCCCAGTCACGCCAGTGGTACTGACCAGATAAATAAACCCGCTGGACTGAGCGGCAATGGCTTGCATCCGCGCTGGGGAACTGGTGGGAGCTACCAGGGCAATCCAATCCAACCCCTGCCCCTGGGCCTGCTCCCGCAACTCCGGCGACTCCTCCAAGGGCACATCCGGAATCACCACCCCACTGCCCCCAGCCCAGCGCACCTCCCCCATAAATTTCGGGATCCCCAACTGGTAGATGGGATTGTAGTAGCTAAATATAATCACCGGAGCTTGCAGTCTCATCCCCGCCAACATTTGCAAAATCCCCGGCAACTGGGTGCCCGCCCGCAAGGCCCGGGTGGAGGCCGCCTGAATCACCGGACCGTCGGCCAGCGGATCGGCATAGGGGATCCCTAGTTCGATCAGGTCTGCTCCTTCCTGATCCAGAGCTTGTAGGGCGGCGCGGGTGGTTCCCAGGTCGGGATCCCCGGCGGTGATGAAGGGGATGAGGGCGGTGCGTCCTTGCTGGTGCAAGCTCTGGAATCGCGCTTGAATTGGGGTCATGGTGGCAGATCCTATTTGCTGAGGCGGCTTTCCTCCAGTCCGCAACTGTCTAGGGCCATGCGTTCGATTTCATAGGCGAGGCGCAGGGCTTTCAGGGCTTGTTCCCCGCCTACGGAGGGTTGGTTGCCCCCGCGGACGCAATTGATGAAGTGCTCCAGCTCAGCTTGCAGGGGGTCCACATGGCTGGTGCGGATGTGCTCCGTGACGTAGTCCCGCTGGTAGGGGGCTTGACCGTAATCGGGATGGGTGGCGATTTGGCGATGCACCAGCACCTCATCGCTGTTGAGGAAATCGGCTTCTACCAATGAGTTTTGGCAGTGGGCGACAATGCGGCGCATCTTGCGGTGGGTGACCTTGCTGGCGGTGAGGGTGGCAATCACCCCATTGCTGAAACTGAGGGTAGCGGTAACAAAATCCAAATGGCGACTATGGCAATTGCCGCTGGCGGTCATGCGCACCACCGGATAGGGCACCAACTCCAGCACCAAATCAATATCGTGGATCATCAAATCAAACACCACCGAGACATCATTGGCCCGGTTGGAGTAGGGACTCATGCGATGGGCTTCCACCGCCAAAATCCGCTCCCCCTGCAACACCTTCGACACTTCCCGAAAAGCCGGATTGAAGCGCTCAATGTGCCCCACCTGCAAAATCCCGTTGTAGTCCGCCGCCAGATTCACCAGCGACTCTGCCTCGGCAATACTGGCCGCAATCGGCTTTTCCAAAAGCACATGTACCCCCGCCTGCAGGCAGGCCACCCCCACCTCGTGGTGCAAAATCGTCGGCACCGCAATCGCCACCGCCGTCACCTGCGGGATCAAATCCCGATAATTCTCGTAGTAATGCACCCGGTAGCGGCTGGCAATATCCAAACCCCGCTCCACATTCGTATCTGCCACCCCCACCAGCTCCACATCCTTCATGCGACTGAAAACCCGGGTGTGGTGCTGCCCCATATTGCCTACCCCAATCACACCCACCCGCACCGGCTGATGGGTCGCTGCCAGCGGAGCCAAAGTCTGCTGGGGACGGGGTAAGCCCATAAATGCTCCAAGCAATTCCCCTACATCATACGAGAAAAGCGCCCCTACTCCACAAACTCCGCCGGGGATCCCCAGGTTTCCCCATAGACAAAACTGCTGAGGGGATAGCGACTGCGGGGGGCCAATTCCCGTTCCCGCAAATCCTCCGGCAAATGGGCGGGATCCCCGGGGTAGCCAAGGGCAATCATCACCTTAGGGACGACGTGATCGGGGACATGGAAGGTGCGGATGACGGTTTCTGGCTCAAACCCGGCCATTTGGTGCACTTGTAAGCCGAGGGCGGTGGCTTGCAGGCAGAGGGTAGCGACCGCTTGGCCGAGGTCGTATTCGTGCCAGTCATTGGGTTTGCCGTTGTGTTTGAAAGTTTTTTGGGCCAGAGCGATCATCAAGACCGGGGCACTTTGGGCCCAGGCCTGATTAAAAGGCACCAGACAAGCGAGGGCTTTTTGGTAGAGCTGAGGCTGCTCCCGGCGGGCGACAATAAAAATCCACGGTTGGTCGTTATAGCAGGAGGCAGCCCAGCGAGCCGCTTCCAACACCTGGGCCAACACCTCAGGAGCAACAGGGGTGCTACTAAAGCTGCGGGGACTCCAGCGCTGGGCAATCAAGGGATGGATTGGGTGAGCAGCAGGGGCAACTTTTTCCATAAAGCAATCGCCGTTATACCCCTTTGATTGTTACAAAAAATCCCAGATTTTCCTAACCCACCCATTCCCCCCCAAATAGGACATACTAGAGCTAGGGCGTTGCTGCAAAACCTTCATGTTATCTCAATTCCGCGACACCTATCCCATGGGCAGCATTGTCACAGATTTGGTGCGGGTGGAAGAGGGGATTTTTATCGTCCGAGCCCAGGTCATTGTCAACACCATTACCCTCGGCACCGGTCTAGCCGGGGCCAGCCGCATCGAAGAAGCAGAAGAAGCAGCCCTGAAACGAGCCCTCACCCACGCCGGCTTCAACCCCACCCCCTTCAAACCCCTCCCCACCCCCCCCTACGCCGGGATCCCCAACGGCGCCACTCCCCCCTGGACACCGCCTCCCGAGAGGGAAATCAAACCCGAGCCAAAACCTGCCCTCGACAGCGGGGATCCCGAGGATTTATCGGAGTTAATTGCCCAGACCAGCGTAGAGATGGAGCGGGCGGGGTGGAGCACCAGCAAAGGGCGAGACTACATCAAGCGCACCTACGGCAAAGAGGCCCGTAGCCAACTGACCCGGGAGGAACTGCGCAGTTTTCTGCAGTATTTACAGCAACAGCCCACCCCGGGGCATACCAGTCCCTTCTGAGGCTGACTAGGGCTTGACCGGTTGGCCATCCACCAGCACCAAGTCATGGCCGTCCCGTTCCGCCTGCAGATCCCAGAACTCCCCCGGCTGAGCTTGGGGTAAAAACCCTTCCAGACGCAGGATCAAGGGGGGGAACTCCTTATCTCCTTGGGGTTTGCGTTTCACCGTTACCAGCACATGGTTGGCCTGGGGATTGACCAGCCCGCGAATATGAAACCCCTCTTCCGTTTCCTCCGGGGCTACGGGAAAGGGCTCTGAGGCAGATTCCCGGTGAAATTCACCATGGGTCGTGGGTACAGCCAAAATCTGGATCAAACTGAGGCCCAGGGTTCGTCCTTGGCGGGGTTGGGGCTGGACAAAGAACCAATGCTGGCGCGCCACCTTCAAGCAGGCATCAAAGCCCTTCATCAATAGCCGATCCGCCCGCCCCGGCGTCACCGGGTATTCTTGCCGATCCTCGGTCACCAACAGCGCCTGATACTGCCGCGAAATCGGACGCAGCACCCCCCGGATCAGCCCCAAAGCTCGACACTGGAACGGGTGGGCCACAGGTGGAATCGGATACATACCCTTCCTCAAGAGACGAAAAAAGCTGTAGGGCAATCTACAGCTTGGGATTTACTAGTATAGCCCTTTGGGGGACTGGCTTAGCCTTGAGCAATCGCTAAATTGAAGCCACTCAAGACCAAATCGGCATTCACCAGCAGCAGATAGGCCACCACCGCACCGCCAACCCCACCAATCAAAAAACCGGCGGCAAATTCACTCCAGCCCTTGGCATCCCCCACCATCGTGTCCTTAAGGGGGGTGACATAGCCATAGACCGACAAGGCCATCGTCATCAGCAGCACAATGCTACAGGCACCCAAGAGCCCGACCACCGTACCCACCGGCTCCGCCCGCAACGGCCCCAGTTGGGTAAACGGGCCCACCAACCAATAGCCATGGGCCATACCAATCTCTAGCCCCCGACTGATCGGCCCCAACCCCGGACGGTTGATCGGCAACCAATCAATAAAAAACTTAATCGCCGGAGAATTATTGATGGGCGTTAAAAAATTCCCCACCTGGGGATCCCCATCAGCAGAAACATAGACTTTGGCTTGGGTCATTGCGACAATCTCCTAACGTGCTCCTAAAGTGGAAATAGAGTAGTTATTTAGAAAGTGAGAATATCTGGGAAGAAGCGATTGATTTCGATGAAAAGTCCGAGAACAAAAGTCGAAAACAAAACCAGAGCCACCGGTGCAGTGGACAAAAACTTAAGAAAATCCGTCATGGGCTATCTCCAAAATCAGGGAAAAATCAGAGACAAGATTAGCCAAATATAGCCAAAATTAGCGGGGAGAAATCGGCACAGCCTTATCGGGGACGGCGATTTCACCGGAGGAAATTTCCTTAAAAGCTACCAGGGGCCAAGCCAAAGCAGCAACAAAACACTGCAGCGCTAAAGGCACATCGATAGTGCTTTCCTTCAGCTCCGGATTATCGTCTTTACGCACCGCAATCAGATAGGAACGCCCGGCCCAGCCCAACCAACCGGCCAGGTACAAAAATGCCAACCCCGGGATCAAAAACTCCCCGGCATGATTCAAGCGCCCATCGGTGATCAAGTGAGGTAGCCCCTCCTCACCGCAGAGCAGCTTGCTGTAGGCTTCAAAGCGACGGGAAGTATCCGCCAGTTGCTTTTCGGCAATGGCAAATTGGGTTGTGCCAGGCTTGGCCGCAGCCACCTTGGCTTCCAAGGCACTGAGGCGATCATTCATCCGTTCTTGAAACGCAGGGACTTCGCTACAGACTTTTAAGCCGATTAGGTTTTCGGCATGGGCAGCCGAGGACACCAGCCCCACACAGAGCAGGCAGGCTAAGATGAAGCTCACCAGTTTTCCCATGGAAAAGATCCTTATGTCCTAATGTGACAATATTAAAAGTTTGATGACTTTTATCAGCCCAAACCTCATGTGTATCTTACTCCCGTTGTGGATCGAGCCCCCTGATCCTCAAGAATCTTAAAATTACAATTCTTTACAATCTACTGGGTGGGCATGGGATTACGAGTTTTGGCGATTGAGACCAGTTGCGATGAGACTGCCGCGGCGGTGGTGCAGGGGCGGCAGGTGCTCAGTTCGGTGGTGGCATCCCAGATGGAGTTGCATCGCCCTTTTGGGGGGGTGGTGCCGGAGGTGGCCTCTCGCCAGCATGTGGCCTCGGTGCAGGAGGTGGTGGCAGAAGCTTTGAGCCGCGCCGGCAGTGACATCCACGATCTCAGGGGGATGGATGCCGTTGCGGTGACCTGTGCGCCCGGGTTGGCAGGGGCGCTGTTGGTGGGGCTGATGGCGGCTAAAACCCTGGCTCTGGTTCACCATAAGCCCCTTGTGGGGATCCATCACTGGGAAGGGCACATCATGAGTGGGTTTCTGGCCGACCCACAGTTAGAGCCCCCCTGCCTGTGTCTGCTGGTCTCGGGGGGGCACACTAGCTTGGTGGATGTGCAGGACTATGGACGCTACCGGGTGCTGGGGCAAACCCGAGATGATGCCGCTGGGGAAGCTTTTGATAAGGTGGCACGGCTACTCGGTCTGCCCTATCCAGGGGGACCAGCCATCGATCGCCTCGCCGCCAGTGGGGATCCCGGTAGGTTTATTTTGCCGCTGGGGCGGGTGGAGCATCCCTTCGATACCAGTTTTAGTGGCCTGAAAACGGCGGTGGCGCGGTTGGTGGCGGGGAGATCTTTGGGGGAGCAGGAGCGGGCGGATCTGGCAGCTAGCTTTCAGGCGACGGTGGCGGGGATCCTGACGGAGAAAACCCTGACAGCAGCCCAGCAGTTGGGCTATGGCACGATCCTGCTGACGGGGGGGGTGGCAGCCAATCGGGAGCTGCGGCGGCGGCTGCGGCAGGAGGGGGAAGGGGCAGGGTTGCGGGTGGTGGTACCACCTATGGATTTGTGTACCGACAATGCTGCCATGATCGGGGCAGCCGGGGTCATCCACCTGCAGCGGGGGGATGTGTCGTCCCTAGAGCTAGAGGCTCTGCCCCGCCTACCCTTAGCTGAGCTGGACAGTCTCTACGG
>JAUQVP010000014.1:0-38136 GCA_039794745.1 Thermostichales cyanobacterium HHBFW_bins_127
CACTAGTGCTACTGGATCCCCTATGGGTGAGGTTCAACAAAAAAGCCGCTCTGGGAACGGCTTTCATTGATTCTGCTTGGATGCCAGGAACCAGACTTGAACTGGTGACACGAGGATTTTCAGTCCTCTGCTCTACCGACTGAGCTATCCCGGCAGTGCTTATTGATCATAGCAGGACAGGTGGCTGCTTGCCAATCTATACTGCTCCTAGCCACTCCCCACTTCCCACCCCAAGCCTCGGTCAAATCGCTAGCTTGTTTCTGGGGCTGGGATCTTTGGGGTTTGCGGGGCCGCAGGCCCATTTGGCGATGATGCATGAGGAAACAGTGGTGCGGCGGCAGTGGCTGAGGGTGCAAGGGGTGGCCATCTGTGGTTGCCGGGACCGGTGCCGACGCAGATGGGCATCTATACGGGCTATTGCCAAGCGGGAATCATGGGAGGGCTGGTGGCTGGGATGAGTTTCATTGCCCCGGCTTTTGGGATTGTTGTGCTGCTGAGCTGGTTGTATTTTCGCTTTCAAACGCTGCCGCAGCTACAGTCTCTGTTTCTCGGGGTTGCTCCGGTGATTATGGCGCTGATTGCCGGATTTTGCTGGAAACTGGCCAAAAAGTCCATCCGCCACTGGGTGGGGGCTGCTGTGGTAGGGATGGTTTTTATGGCAAGTTTCTTTGGACATATAAATGTTTTGCTGCTGTTGGTTCTGGCTGGGTTGGTGGGGATCTTCCGTCACCGCTGGCATTCTCCCCCCTTTCTGCCTGGATTCTGCCGCTGCTGCCCCTACCCCAGCTTGCTAGCCTCCCCAATCAACCTTTGCTGGTGGCCAGCTTCTGGAGCCTGGAACGGCTGCAAAACTATGGGATCCCGATGTTGCTGTTTTTTCTGCAGGTGGGCAGTTTTATTTTTGGGGGTGGCTTGGTGATGGTGCCGCTGATGGAAACCCATGTGGTGCAGGAGATGCAGTGGCTGACCCCGCAGGAGTTTCTCGATGGGGTGGCGATCGGAGAGTTGACCCCTGGGCCAGTGGTGATCACGGCAGCTTTTATCGGCTATAAGGCGGCTATAAGGTGGCGGGGGTGCTGGGGGCTTTGCCGGCAACGGTGAGTATTTTTGCCCCTTGCTTTGTTTTGGTGATGGCAGCAGCGCCTTTTCTGACTCAGCTGGGGCAGATGGCTGTGGTCAAGGCTTTTTTGCAAGGGGTGACCCCGGCAGTTTTGGGGGCTATGGTGGCAGCAACTCTGCCTTGGGCCTGGACAACTTTCCGCCAGCCAACTTTGGCACAAACCCTGGTTGCCTGGGGTATTGGGGCAGTGGCGCTGGTGGCTTTGATGCGCTTTCGCTGCCCCACCTGGCAACTGGTGCTGGGCGGGGCTGCTGCCGGACTGATGCTAGGCCTTCTAACCTAGCAACTCGATATCCTGAAAGCGAAAACTCTGCACTTGGGATCCCGACTCAATCTGCCGCTCCGCCAGGATCCAGTAGCCGCCCACTTGGGTGTAGGTATCGGTGAAGAGGCTTTTTTCGCCTTTTTGTTCGCCGGTTTGGGGGTCGTGGTAGACGGAGTCGTAGCGGTGGGAGAGATAGCCGGCGCCTGTGTCGTGGCTACTGTAGGTGTGAATGGTGACTACAACGCCGTGAATATGGCGATGCACCATGGTAACTTGGTTGTCCCGCACGTGGTAGCGATCCCCAGCGGCTTTACCTCCCACAAGGATTTCTACGGTGCCATCGGGGAAGGTTTCTCCGTAGCTGAAGGTGTTTTGCCCGTGGGTTTCGGCAAAACTGCGCCGCACCCGATGGATCGCGGTTTCCCACAGCTGACTGTGAATGGCCTTGCGGGCAGCCTCATCTTCTACCCCACTCACCGTGGCCTTGAGATCGGATCCCACCTGCACCTGACCAGAAAACTCCTGATCCCCCTGGCGATAAATGACCGTAGCCCGATACCCAGGAAAATCGGGATCCCAGGTGTAGCGGTTTTCGTAAGCTGCCTGAAACAGCTCTTGAGCACTGCGGGTAATTGCAACCATACGTGGATCCTTGAAGCACTGTTTTTATCCTAACTGAGAATCAGATGCAATAATCCCTGCCCTCGGCGGGCCAAAGGGATCCCCCCTGATAGGCGCCATGTTGTCACTTTTTTGTCATTTTTAGTTTTTAAGATGCGCTTAAGGTTTTTGGAGAAGCTAGCTAGCTATGGAATGGTTCCAGAGGTTGAGTTTTGGGATGGTAGTAGCAGTAGTTCTGGCTTTGCCGGTTGCTGGTAGTGCCAATCCCTCGGTGAAGATTGGCGAGCTAGGGCGTTTTCGGGGGGTGCGGATTCAGGGGACGGTGCAAGCGGTTGTCGGCAATGAGTTCATTCTCAGCGATGGTACGGGTCAGGTGATTGTGGATGCGGGACCACGATGGTATCACCAGCTCAACATCCGCCCCGGAGAACAGCTGACGGTTATCGGTGAGTATGATGATGATGACTTTGATGCTTTTCAAATCATCCGTGCTAATGGTGAGGTGATGACCATCCGTTCCCCTGGGGGCCCACCCCCCTGGGCAGGTGGCCGGCGCCGCTGGCAACAATCCTGGCGGTAGGCTCTAGGTGTTGAGTTGGTTGGGCGCAGGGATGACGAGCAAGGGATCCGTTTGCTAAGCTAATAAAGCTTGAGTTTGCCCACGTAGCTCAGTGGACTAGAGCACTGGGTTCCGGTCCCAGGTGTCGGAGGTTCGAATCCTTTCGTGGGCGCTCCTAAGTCCTTTCTAGGGGATTTGTTAGAATTCTGAGGATACCTCCTGGGGGAGCAGCGTGGGATTTGCCCTGACCAACACAGCGGCGATGGATGTGGTCATTCTCTCCAACGGGCCGGGTGAGTTGGTCACATGGGTGCGGCCGGTGGTGGTGGAGCTGCGGCAACAGTTGCCCCAAGCCCGGCTCTCGTTGATTTTGGCTCCCTGCGCCCACGCTTCCGGGCAGGAACGACAAATCGCTCAGGATTACCTGCGGGTGGACCGGATTCAGGATGCGGATTACTTTTTCAGTTTTCTGCTCACAGGGGAAACGGAAGAACGCTGGGACTGGGCCCCCCAAGGGGTGGTGCTTTTTCTGGGCGGGGATCAGTTTTTTGCGGTTTGGATTGCCCGTCGCTTGGGGTTTCGCTGTGTGGTCTATGGGGAACATGAAGCTCGCTGGGCAGCTTGGGTGGATGCTTTTGGGGTGCGCACCGATAGCATTCGCCAACGCCTCGGCAAACGTTGGTTCCCTAAGACCACGGTGGTCGGGGATTTAATGCAGGATGGGGTGCTGCAAGCCCAACGTTCGCCAACGGTGGTGTTGCCGGGTTGGTATTTGCCGGTGGCAGCTACCAGTGCGGAAGCGGTCGCCCTGACCCCTGTACAGGTGCAGTTCCCGGATCCGGAAGCAACCACGGGCATTGTCCGCCCTGCCTCTCCAAGTGCTAAAACGATGCCCCAGCCGCTCTTTGATCCCTTGGACGCCCCAAAAACCTTGCCCCAAGAACTCCTCGAGACAGAAAAAATCACTCAACCCCACCCGCTAGATCCCGAGAGTACGAAGCCGGATCTGCCACGACCCAGTTTAGCCCGGGCCCTGCCATTTCTACCCCGGGGTTGGATGGACCGACAGAGCCAAGGACGTAGTAGCTTCCAGGTGGGACTGCTGCCGGGATCCAAGCCGGCAAAACTAGGCATCTTGATGCCATTTCTGCTGAATGTAGCCGATGAACTGCGGCGCATCTTACCCAATGTTCGATTTGTGATCCCGGTGGCACCTGGATTGACGCTAGAAAAACTGGCCAGCTATGCCCAAGTCAGTACCAATCCCGATGTCTCCGTCGCCTATGGCTCGACGGCGGTTGTGGAACGCAGCAGTGCTGGTATCCAGTTGGTCACTCCCGGGGGGGCTGCGGTCACCCTCTGGCCGGCCTTTCCCCCCTACTCCCTGCTCGCCCATTGCGACCTCTGCTTGACTACCGTAGGAGCCAATACCGCTGAACTCAGCTACCTGGGCGTCCCCATGATTGTTGTCCTGCCCCTCAACCGCTTGGATGTCATGCGCGCTTGGGACGGGATCCCGGGGCTGTTGGTGCGGCTGCCAGGCTTGGGATCCCTGTTGGCCAGGGTGATTAACTGGATTGCCTTGAAAACTTTGGGGTTATTGGCGTGGCCGAATATCTGGGCCGGACGGGAGGTGATCCCGGAGCGACGCGGACATCTCTATCCTCTGGAAATTGCTCAGCTCGCCGCCGACCTGCTCCGGGATCCCCAGCGGCTGAGTCAGATGCGGGCGGATTTAGCAGCTTTGCGGGGGGAGGGAGGAGCCGCTGCTAGGCTGGTGACCTTGGTGGGGCAGCAAATGGCCAAGGCGACTCCTCGTTATCGTCGCAAGCGTTTGACCTAGCGTTCAATCCACAAAAACAAGGCCACCATGGCTGCCAAGGGCAACAGCCAGCCAACAGACAGCACCATGTAGGGTTGCAGGTAAGCAGCGGTCATCTTTCCATCTCCGTTGAGTAACTACTGGTCAGACTACCAGAGTCCTCCCTAGGGCTTGGGAAGTTGCTAAGGTTCGTAACAAAACCTCAGACGGACTGCATCAGGCTGCTGCGGGGGTCGTAGGACTGAATCCGCTGCAATTCGGCATAAAGCTCCCGCTCCCGTTCCGTGACTTTTTCCGGGACAACTACCTGCAGGGAAATCAGTTGATCCCCCCGCTCCCCATCTCCTTTGGGAAAGCCCTTGCCACTCAGGCGCAGCTTCTGCCCTGGCCGCACCCCCGCCGGCACCCTCACTGTCACTTTGCCCTCCAGGGTCGGCACTGTGATCTCTCCTCCCAAAACCGCTTCGCTAGGAGAAATGGGAATCGTACACAGCACATCTGCTCCCTCTAGCTTGAACAGGGGATGCTCCTTGAGCTGCACTTTCAAGTAGAGATCCCCAGCATCCCCGGAGGGCTTGGGCTGCCCCTGCCCCCGCAGACGAATTTTCTTGCCCGGCGTAATCCCTGGGGGAATCATCACATCTAGGGCTTTGCCGCTCTCTAAGCGTACCTTGCGCCGCCCCCCCTGGTAGGCCTCCGGTAATGTCAAGTAAATCGTCGCCTCGGCATCGTAGTTGCCCTGACTATAACTGCTCCCCGACGAGGAACGAAACCCCCCTGGGGATCCCGCCCGCCCCAACAATTGGTCGATGAACTCCTGGAAATCCTGAAAGGGAGTGAAGTCCATGGTGGGATTGAAGTCCGCCTCAAAAGGGGATCCCGTGGGGGGACGGAAGCCGGTTTGCTGGTAGAACTGTCCGAATTGGTCGTATTGTTGCCGTTTGGCGGGATCGGAGAGGACTTCGTAGGCTTCGTTGATGTCTTTGAATTTTTCTTCCGCAGCTTTGTTGCCGGGGTTGACGTCTGGATGGTACTGGCGGGCCAATTTGCGAAAGGCCCGCTTGATCTCGTTGGCGTCCGCTCCCTTACTGACCCCCAAAATCTTGTAGTAGTCCTTGAAGTTTTGCATCCCTCGTCACCCCCTATCCAGCTAAAAAACTCAGGGAACAAAGGATTGCTCCTCTGCCCCCTGATACCGCTATCGGGATCCCTTACTTAGTTTCGGTGAAGTCGGCATCAATGACATCGTCGTTGCCACTGCTGCTGGTGCTGCCAGCGGAGCTGGTGCTACCGCCGGAAGCTCCTGCCCCTTGGTAGATTTCACTGCCGAGGGCATAGAGGGCTTCCTGCAGTTTGCTTTCTTTTTCCGAGATTAGGGCATCGTCTTCTTTTTGGATGGCTTCCCGCAGATCTTTGATCAGGGTTTCGATTTCGGCTTTTTTGCCCGCCGAGATCTTGTCGCCCAATTCTTTCATCTGCCGTTCCGCCTGGTAGGCAAGGGCTTCGGCTTTGTTGCGCCGCTCCACCTTTTCCCGCCGCTCCCGGTCTTGTTCGGCAAATTTTTCCGCATCCTTGACCATGCGCTCCACTTCGGACTTATCCAGGGTGGAGGCGCCGGTAATGGAGATGCGCTGCTCTTTGCCTGTGCCTTTGTCCTTGGCCGAGACGTTCAGCAAGCCATTGGCGTCAATGTCGAAGGTGACCTCAATTTGGGGCACCCCACGGGGAGCCGGCGGGATCCCGTCGAGCTTGAAGCGACCGAGGGATTTGTTGTCGCGGGCAAATTCCCGTTCCCCTTGGATGACGTGGATTTCCACCGAGGTTTGCCCGTCTTCGGCGGTGGAGAAGATTTCGGATTTGCGGGTGGGAATGGTGGTGTTGCGGGGGATCAACTTGGTGGCTACACCGCCTAGGGTCTCTACCCCCAGGGAGAGGGGGGTGACATCCAACAGCAAGACATCTTTGACCTCACCGGCCAAGACCCCAGCTTGGATGGCCGCACCCACCGCCACCACTTCGTCCGGGTTGACGGATTCATTGGGTTCTTTGCCCAGCAGATCCCGCACCAGTTGCTTGATCGCCGGGATCCGGGTTGACCCACCCACCAGCACCACTTCGTTGATGTCTGCCTTGGTCAGCTTGGCATCCCGCAGGGCTTGCTCCACCGGACCACGGCAGCGGTCAAACAGGTCGGCACAGATGTTTTCAAACTGAGCCCGACTCAGTTTCAAATCCAGGTGCTTGGGCCCCTCACTGGTGGCGGTGATGAAGGGCAAGTTGATGTTGGTTTCTGCCACACTGGACAGTTCGATCTTGGCTTTTTCAGCTGCTTCCGTCAGCCGCTGCAGGGCCTGGCGGTCATTACGGAGATCCACACCTTCTTGTTTTTTGAATTGCTCGGCCAACCAATCCACGATCTTCTTGTCGAAGTCGTCCCCACCCAATTGGGTATCACCGCTGGTGGCTTTTACCTCAAAAACGCCGTCCCCCACTTCCAAAATCGACACGTCGAAGGTACCACCCCCAAGGTCAAACACCAGGATGGTCTCGTTGTTGCGCCGATCCAAACCATAGGCCAAGGAGGCTGCCGTTGGCTCATTGATAATCCGTAACACTTCCAAACCGGCAATCTTACCGGCATCCTTGGTGGCTTGCCGCTGGGAGTCGTTGAAGTACGCCGGCACGGTAATCACCGCTTGGGTGACGGGCTGCCCCAAGTAGCGGCTGGCATCGTCCACCAGCTTGCGCAAAACCATTGCCGAGATTTCTTCTGGGGCAAACTCCTTGTTCAGGCGGGGAGCGCGGATCTTGACATTCCCCCGCTCATCCTCGACCACTTTGTAGGCCACTTGCAGGGATTGGGGGTTGAGTTCTTTGTAACGGCGCCCAATAAACCGCTTCACCGAATAAAACGTGTTGTCCGGGTTGAGCACGGCCTGGCGACGCGCCATCTGCCCCACCAAACGCTCCCCATCCTTGCTAAACGCAACCACCGAAGGGGTCGTCCGCATCCCCTCCGCATTGGGGATCACCACCGGTTGCCCCCCTTCCATCACGGCTACCACCGAGTTGGTCGTCCCTAAGTCAATTCCTACAACTTTTCCCATGTCACACCCCTTGCTCTCTGGAGGATTTGCCGGGCGGGTCTCCCAAGGGTCCTCAGGGAAGCCGCGCCGCTGTTCTCTTCTGATCCTAGGCAGGGGATCCCCTGGGGAGGAAATGGCGGATCTCCCTACCTGCTGGGGGAAATCCCCGCTCCTGTGAGAAGATAGATAAGCACGCTTCAGGACAGCAGCACCCGTGACTCTGCTGAAAGATCTTTTTGATACCCCGCGGCCGGTCATTGGTGTGGTGCACCTGCTGCCTTTGCCAACCTCACCCCGCTGGGGGGGCAGTTTGGAGGCGGTGATCATCCGGGCGGAACAGGAAGCCACTGCCTTGGCAGCGGGGGGGGTGCACGGCATTATCCTGGAGAACTACCACGATGCTCCCTTTGCGCCGGGGCGGGTGGATGCGGCGGTGGTCAGCGCCATGACAGTGGTGGGGCAGCGGATTCGCAATTTGGTGCATCTGCCCCTGGGGCTGAATGTGCTGCGCAATGATGCCCACAGTGCCCTGGCCATCGCAGCTTGTGTGGGGGCGGCGTTTATTCGGGTGAATGTCCTCACCAGCGCTATGGTGACCGACCAGGGAATTATTGAGGGGGATGCCTATCAGGTGCTGCGCTACCGCCGCAGTCTGGGGGTGGATGTGAAGATTTTTGCCGATGTCCTGGTGAAACATGCCTACCCCCTGGGATCCCTGCCGTTGCCTTTGGCGGTGAGGGATACGGTGGAGCGGGGGCTGGCGGATGGGGTGATTATTTCCGGGCCGGCAACGGGCCATTGTCCTCTGCTCAGCGATCTACAACTGGCCCGGGAAACGGCTCCCGAGGTGCCTTTGCTGGTGGGTTCGGGGGCGACGGCGGAAAATATCGGTACGCTGTTGCAGGTGGCCGATGGGGTGATTGTCTCCACCTCCCTGAAGCGCCCCGGGCGCCATCCCCTAGATCAGGTGGTGGATCCGGTGCGGGTGCGGGAGTTCATGGAGGCGGTGCAGCAAACCCACTACCCCTCCCTGCTGGCCTAGACGGGATCCCTGGTGGCTTCTGGCAAAAAATCCAGCCAAAATTAAAGACGGGCACCTGGAAAAATCAAGATTTTCCGGAGAATAATTGGGGTAAAGTTAGGGCTGCAGTTCACTCCATTCCCCCTCAGGTTATTCTCTAAATATTCTCTAAATATTATTAGAAATGCCCATAGGACCCCATAGGACATTGTCCAAATACTCGGGATCCCCCTAAATTCAATGGGCATTCTGGGGGCAAGCAATCGTCTTCATGAAATGATTGTGCTTCTTGTCTGATTATCCTCGATTTTTCCCAAGTTTTCCCAAGCAGGGGGCATAGGGTTGTCATAGCTCTGGTGTAGATTACTGCAGCTATGCCAAGGAAGGTGAAAGGCTCCCTAGGGTTCGCAAGTTCCTTGGCCTGCACTAGATATGACTTAGAATCATTCCAATCCAAACAAACCAAACAAATAAGATCTCCCGCCCTAGGAGAGTCTATATCTCTGCCAGCTCAGCTTCCACAGGTAGTCTGCTACTCAATACTGATTTTGAGGCTTTTCGGCAATGCCAGGCGCTGTGCTTCTATCCCGGTACAGGGGCCCGGTACAGGGGAAAGTTTGTGAGTTGCTAGCTAGGTGCTAAAAACTCCCGGGGGCAGGCTTCACTCCTCGGCATAGTCAATGTCAATGGTGTCGGCAGCTACCTGGCGGTAAAACAGACCATCAGCCACATAAAGGGGAACACCACAGTGGGGACAGTGGAAGCGCTGCCCTTCGATGGCTTGGGACTCTTGCTCACAAACAGGACAAGCAGCCGTGGTCAGCCACCGCTCCGCCCACCAACGAAAACCCAAAACCACCCATATCGGCAACGACAATAGCCCAATCAAAAGGGCCACTAAGCCAAGGGCCAGCCAGCCCAGCCCCGCCCATCTCAAAACCAGGGCGCCAAGAATCACCCCAATCCAAAAAACCCAACCCTGCAAGGCAATGGAGTAGGTTCTGCGACCACTGTGCATAGCCACTTAGAATCACTTCCTCTTATCCTAGCTTGTGCTCCCCAGAACTCAACACCTGACGCAAGCTCCGCCCCTGCAACTGCTGCCGCGCCGTTTCGGGATCCCAGTGGCGAAGATGACAGAGTATGGCGGTCTTGACTTCCCCACCACAGCGATCCAACAGGGCTTGGGCTGTTTCCGGATCTAAGTGACAAATCTGGCTGACCAAGCGCTGGGCCCGACGCCGCAGTTTGGCGTTGCCGGCTCGCACATCCACCATCAGGTTGCCGTAGGTCTTGCCCAGACGAATCATCACCCCTGAGGAAATCATGTTCAAAACCATTTTTTGGGCAGTGCCCGCCTTCAGCCGGGTGGAACCACTAATCACCTCCGCCCCCACTTCCGGGCTGATGGCAATCTCAACCTGCCGGTTCAAGGGGGCCTGGGCATGGCATGTGAGAGCCACCGTCAGGGATCCCTGCTGGCGGGCGGTTGCCAAGGCTGCCAGCACATAGGGGGTGGTGCCACTGGCGCTAATGCCCACAACGCTGTCAACAGGACTCAGGCGCAAGTCCTGCATCGCCTGGATGGCAGCTTGGCCGTCATCCTCTGCCCCCTCAATGGCCTGGGTCAAGGCCAGGGATCCCCCGGCGATACAGGCAATCACTTGCCCCGGATCGGTGTTGAAGGTGGGGGGACATTCGGCAGCATCGAGAACGCCTAAACGTCCGGAGGTACCGGCCCCAACATAGATCAGCCGCCCGCCCCGTCCTAGGCGCTCACTAATGCCATCAATGGCACGGGCAATGGCCGGCAAGACCTGGGCAACAGCATAGGCCACCTGGGCATCTTCCCGGTTGAACAGTTCCACCAAAGCCAAGGTACTCAGCCGATCCAGATCTCGGGAACGGGGGTTGCTGGCTTCGGGGGGGAGGGGCGGGGGGGGCGGGACGGGGGTCAAATGCCCCAGGATCACCGGATGACGAGCGCCGGTAGCACTGGCCAAGGTTCCCGGGCGGCGATGGTAACTCTCGTAGGCCAAAAGGGCAAAACTCACCGCCTCTTTGGCAGCACTGGGCAAACCCACAGCATCACTGCTGACAACCGGGATCGGCGCCAACATGGTCTCCAAATGCCCCATCAAAGTTCGGTTGCGACTGCCCCCACCACTGACAATCACCTGATCCGGCAGCCGGGGCAAAAAATCTCGGTACGCCTGCACAATACTGGCCGCTGTCAAAGCCGTTACCGTCGCCACACTGTCCACACTAACCGGCAACCCCAACCTCTCCCAACGCCAATACTCCCGCCCCGTACTCTTGGGCGGCGGCTGGCGAAAATAGGGATCCCGCAACCGCTCCGCCACCCAATCCCAATCCACCCGACCCTGCCCCCCTAGCGCCCCCCCCTCGTCATAGGTCCACGATCCCTGGGTCAGGTGCTCAACAGCCGCATCAATCAACACATTCCCCGGGCCCGTATCAAAGGCAATCACCGGTTGATCCGGAGCCGGCAGATAGGTGACATTCGCCATGCCACCGATATTCTGCACCGCCCGCACCCGCTCCGGATCCCGAAACAGCAGAGCATCGGCATAGGCCACCAGAGGAGCCCCCTGTCCGCCCGCCGCCAGATCGCGAGCCCGAAAATTACCAATCACCGGGATCCCGGTGCGTTCGGCGATGACAGCGGTTTCCCCCAGTTGCAGGGTGGCGTGGTCTTGGGGTTGGTGCCAGACGGTCTGCCCATGGCTGGCAATCAGATCAATCCCATCTGGGGAGAGTCCGGCGTGGTGGATCCCGGCTAGGGCAGCAGCGGCAAACACTTCTCCCAAACGCCCATGCAAAACACACACCTCAGCCACCGTCCCCCCCCGGCAACAGGCCAAAATCTGCTGCCGCAGCGCCGGTTCATAGGCAATCGTCTCGTGGTGGAGCAGCTGCCATGAAAGCTGGGGCGGGATCCCGAACACATCGACAATGGCCACATCAATACCATCGGCAGAGGTTCCTGCCATCAGTCCGACAATGCGCACACTTGCCCCGGGAACCAAAGGTTAAGATCAACCATACCCCCAGGAGTGCCCGCCCATGCAATGGCTGAACGTTTTATCCCAACAGGCTTCTCTGGAAAAGGCCCTGCAGGAATTGGCTAGCCATGCAGAGTTTACCGAGGCTGACGTGGGGTTTTTGTTTGTGTCCTCGGCTTTTGCCAGCGAGTACCCGCGGATTTTGCCCTTGCTGCATCAATGCTTTCGCATTCGGGTGTTGGTGGGTTGTTCCGGCAGCGGCGTGATCGGCAGTGGGCTGGAAATCGAAGAAGAACCTGCCATTTCCCTCACCCTTGCCCGCCTGCCCGACGTTCAGGTTCATCCCTTTTACCTCGATCCCGCTGCCATGCCAGACCTAGATGCCAGCCCGGCAGCCTGGGAAGCCTACCTCGGTATTAGCAACCAACTTCGCCCCCACTTTATTCTCCTGAGCGATCACTTTCGCACCGGCATCAACGAACTGGTGCAGGGCCTGGACTTTGCCTATCCCCACAGCAGCAAAGTCGGCGGACTGATGAGTGGGGGATCCCAAGCGCGGGATCACGCCCTATTTCTCCAGGATCGCTTCTACCGTCAGGGCACCGTCGGCGTCGCCCTAGCGGGGAATATCCGCGTTGACAGCGTTGTCGCCCAAGGTTGTCGCCCCGTGGGATCCCCTTTACAAGTTTCCCAGATCAGCGGCAACGTCATCACCGCCCTTGAGGATCGCCCGCCCCTCGCCTTGCTGAAGGACATGGTGCAGGATCTCAGTCCCCAGGAGCAGCGCCTGATCCGCCATTCCAACGGCATTTTCATCGGCATTGTCACCGATCCCTTCAAGGCTGATCCCAAGCCGGGGGATTTTCTGGTACGGATGATTTTGGGTTTGGATCCGGAAACCGGCGCCATTGCCGTTGCCGAGCGCATTCGTCCTGGGCAGCGGATCCAGTTTCACGTCCGCGATGCCCAGACCTCCGCCGCCGACCTGAAAACCGTTCTAGAGCGCTACCAAGCTGGTCTGAAAACCTCCCCCCAAGGGGCACTGCTTTTTTCCTGTTTAGCCCGTGGGATCAGCCTCTACCAAGCCCCTAACATTGACAGTACCCTCATGGCCAGCATCTTGGGTGACATTCCCCTGGGGGGATTTTTCGGCAACGGCGAAATCGGCCCCGTGGGCAACAGCACCCATGTACACGGTTTCACCTCCGTCTTTGCCCTATTTCATCCTGCCCATGCCTGAATTGCGGCAGCAACCCGATAGAATAAAAGATGCTCTGTATCACCTGTAGCTATGAGCGAATCTGAGATTTTTGCCCGTGTGCGCACCATTGTGGCTGAACAGCTCAGCGTTGACGAAGAAAAAGTCACCCCAGAAGCCAACTTTCAAGCGGATCTGGGCGCCGACAGTTTAGATACAGTGGAATTGGTGATGGCCTTTGAAGAGGCCTTCGGGTTAGAAATCCCCGATGAAGAAGCGGAAAAAATTGCCACCGTTCAGGACGCCGTCACCTACATTGCCCAAAAATCCTAATCACCCTCTACTGTTTTCTGCGCCTATGTCTTTGTCTTCTCCCCGCCGCGTGGTTGTCACTGGCTTAGGGGCTGTCACCCCCATCGGCAACACGGTCAGCAGCTACTGGGATAGCCTCATGGCTGGGCGTTCCGGCATTGCCCCCATCACCCATTTCGACCCTAGCCAGCATGACTGCCGCATTGCCGCCGAAGTCAAAGACTTTGACCCCACCCAGTACATGGACCGCAAGGACGTCAAACGCACGGATCGCTTTGTCCACTTTGCCATTGCCGCGGTTAAGCAAGCCCTAGCTGATGCCCAGTTTGCCATCACTGACCTGAATGCTGAACAGGTGGGGGTGCTGATTGGTACGGGCATTGGCGGACTGAAGGTGATGGAAGACCAACAGACGATTTACCTGCAAAAAGGGCCGAGCCGCTGTAGCCCCTTTATGGTGCCGATGATGATAGCCAATATGGCGGCCGGCCAGGTGGCCATCCAGATTGGTGCCAAAGGTCCTAACACCTGCACAGTGACAGCCTGTGCCGCCGGCTCCAATGCCATTGGCGATGCCTTTCGCCTGATCCAGAGGGGAGATGCCCAAGCCATGCTCACAGGCGGCACGGAAGCGGCGATTACCCCCCTGTCCATGGCCGGTTTTGCGGCTGCCCGCACCTTATCCCTGCGCAATGACGCCCCCGAGAAAGCCTGTCGCCCCTTTGATCGGGATCGGGATGGTTTTGTTATGGGGGAAGGGGCAGGGATTCTTTTGCTGGAAGATCTGGAACATGCCCTAGCCCGCAATGCCCGTATTTATGCGGAAATTGTTGGCTATGGTTTAACCTGCGATGCCTATCACATCACCTCCCCGGCTCCGGGGGGGGAGGGAGCTGCCCGGGCGATGCGCCTCGCCCTGAAAGATGCCGGCCTGCAACCCGGCGATATTGCCTACATCAATGCCCACGGCACCAGCACCCCAGCCAATGATCCCACGGAAACCCAAGCGGTGAAAACCGTTTTTGGGGAGCATGCCTACCGACTTTTGATCAGTTCCACCAAGTCCATGACCGGTCACCTCCTGGGCGGATCCGGGGGGATCGAAGCGGTAGCCACGGTCCTGGCTATTTTCCACGATCGCGTGCCGCCTACCGTGAACTTGGATCAGCCGGATCCTGAATGTGATTTGGATTACATTCCCTACCAAAGTCGTGAGCATTCTGTAACAGCAGCGATTTCCAATTCTTTTGGATTTGGCGGCCATAATGTCTGCCTAGCCTTTCGCAAGTATCAGCCCTGAGCCCTGCCCGGCGACCTTGCTTGTTCCTCAATCAGCCATGACTCAGGGAAGTTCACCATAATTCTTAAAATAAGCCATCAATGCAGTTGGCATTTTGGATTTGATGGCTTATAGTTAGGCAGCTTCAATTTCATACCGTTGGCTCCAGAGGCAAAAATGTCAGGGCAATGGGCTGAGCATAATCCTGCAAGTTTTTACCCAGGCCGCGAAAGCGATCAAGGATCCCGTTATGATCACGGTAGTCCAAATGGTACGGCGGTGAAAACGGAAGACAGCCTGGAGGGGATTGTCCCCAGCAATGTCGCCAAGATTAAGGTGGTGGGGGTTGGGGGTGGCGGTGGCAATGCGGTCAACCGCATGGTCATGAGTCATCTGACCGGGGTTGAGTTTTGGAGCATGAATACGGATTCCCAGGCTTTGATCCAGTCCCAGTCCCAGTATCGGCTGCAGTTGGGACAAAAGGTGACACGGGGGCTAGGGGCCGGGGGAAATCCGGTGGTGGGGCGCAAGGCTGCCGAAGAATCCAAAGATGAAATTGCCGAGGCCCTCAAGGGGGCCGATCTGGTTTTTATCGCCGCAGGTATGGGGGGGGGCACGGGCACGGGCGCTGCCGCGGTGGTAGCCCAGGTGGCAAAGGAGGTGGGGGCGCTGACGGTGGGGGTGGTGACGCGGCCATTTACCTTTGAGGGGCGCCGGCGCACTCGCCAGGCGGAAGAGGGGATCGCGGAGCTACAGGCTAATGTGGACACGCTAATTGTAATTCCCAATGATAAGCTGCTGTCGGTAATCTCTGAGCAGACGCCAGTGCAGGAAGCTTTCCGAGTGGCCGACGATGTGCTACGCCAAGGGGTTCAAGGCATTTCTGATATTATCACGATCCCGGGCTTGATCAATGTGGATTTTGCCGATGTCCGCAGTGTGATGGTGGATGCGGGGTCGGCTTTGATGGGGATTGGCATGGGGTCGGGGAAGTCGCGGGCCCGGGAAGCGGCGATGACGGCTATTTCTTCACCGCTGCTGGAATCCTCGATTGAGGGGGCTAAGGGGGTGCTGCTGAATGTTACGGGGGGCACGGATCTGACGCTCCATGAGGTGACGGCGGCGGCGGGGATTATTGCCGATGCAGTAGACCCAGATGCCAATTTGATTTTCGGGGCGGTGATCGATGAGCGGATGCAGGGGGAGGTGCGGATTACGGTGATCGCCACGGGCTTCCAAACCCATCCCAACCGCCCGGTGCTGCCCCCTAAGGAGGAACGCGGCAAGGAACCACGGGCGGAACGCCCTCAATCTCCTCCCCCACCCTCTAGCCCAGAGTCCCCAGCTTTGGATATTCCTGAGTTTTTGCGCAAGCGCCGCCCTTCTAGTTTTTCTTGAAGTTTTTCCTGCAGGGTCGGGAGAAGGGCGTCGGCTAGGCTCTGGGGATCGACCCCAAGGGGACTGCGCTGCTGGGCAAGATGGATGCCCGTCTGGGCATGCCACCAAATGCCGGTCTGGATGCGCTTGAGCATAATCCCTGGCTCGGCAACAGGCTGAGCCAAAAGTCCCGCCAATAAACCCGCTAAGACATCGCCGCTGCCACCCCGGGCCAGGGCAGGGGTACTCTCGGGGTTATAAAAGATCTGACCGTTGGGGATCCCTAGGGCACTTCTGGCCCCTTTGCGCAGGATCCAGGCCTGACTTTGCCGGGCGACGCTGCTGAGTTCCTGGTGGGCAAACAGCCGCTGATACTCGCCGGCGTGGGGGGTAAGAAGGGTGAGGGCGGGACGACCAGCCAGCCAAGGGAGGGGATCTTTTTGGGCCAAGCTATTCAAACCGTCGGCATCGAGAAGCAGGGGGATGGGCAAGGGTTGCAGTTCGGCCAGGAGGGGGGCGGCGGCTAGGGTAGCACCGCAGCCGAAGGCAATGGCACTGTAGCGGCTTAAGTCTAAATCCAGCTTGGCGATGGCCCCATCGGGGGTTTCTGGCAGGGGGTGGACGATGGCTTCCGGCAAATGGCTAGTCACCCAGGGTTTGAGGGTAGCCGGTACCGCCAAGGCGAGCATGCCCACCCCACTGGCCCGGGCCCCCCGCCCTGCTAACAGAATTGCCCCCGGATAACGCCAGGATCCCCCGATCAACAGCACTTGCCCTTGGCGATATTTGTGGGTAGCCAGGGGCCGCTGCAGGGGCAAGGAGTCCAGATCGGGCACCAACCACTGCTGGGGGGGGGGATCCCCGGTGACGGCAAGAATATCGGCGGGGGGAATGTCGAAGTCAATGCGGCTGACCTGCCCGAGATAATCTAGGGCTTGATCCTGAGCCAAGGCCCGCTTCCACAACCCCAGACAAAAACTGCGCACCGCCCGTATCCCTGTTCCCAAGATGGCGCCACTGTCGCTGTCCATGCCGGAGGGCAAATCCACACTCACCACCGGGATCCCGGATTGATTGACGCTGGTGATGACCGTGGCTAGGGGGCCGGTGACGGGGCGAGTTAGACCAATGCCCAGGAGACCGTCCACGATCAGGTCCCAGGCAGGATTGAGACCGTCCCCAAAGGGGATGCCGAGGCTATGCAGATAGCGGGCATGGGCAGCGGTGAGGGGTTTGGGCTGGGATCCCGGCATCCACACCTGCACCTGATAGCCGGCATGGCTGAGTTCCCGCCCAATCACCAGGGCATCGCCGCCGTTGTGCCCAGAGCCGGCCAGGATCCCCACCCGGGGATAGTCCGTGGGGGGAAACTCCTCGATGATGCAGCGGGCCACCCGTCCGGCTACTTTTTCCATCAGCGCTGCCACCGGCATCCCCCGCTCGAAGAGCCGCTCCTCAATGGCAGCCATTTCCGCCGCCGTCACCAGCACCCGCTCTGCCCAATACGCCATTTCGCTTCCCAAAAATCTGTAATAAAACATACCTTTTTAGGTTAAGTCAGGGTTAAGCTAGGGATCCGTGAGTGCGATGGGGGGGTGGATCATGGCTGCCGCTTTTCCGGTGGGGTTTCCGAGGGTACCGCAGCAGGTGCCAGAGGAGGTGATGCGGGCGGTGGTGTTGGCCAATTTGCAGGAGTTTAGCCAGCGCGTTGGCATGATCTGTGCTTTGCAAGCTAGTGGCCACCTCAGCCCCACCGCTGCCTATGCCCACGTCCAAGCCCTCTGGCAAGAACTGCGCCACGCTTCCCAATCCCTAGAATCCCAAGAGTAAATTCGCAATCACCGCCGCCGCCTGCTGATGCCGGGATCCCGGTTGCCGGGGCGGTGGCTCCCGAATCCAGGCCAGCCCCTGCTCACACAAGGCCGGCTGATTATCCGCCTGTTCTCGCCACAGGTAGGCGGTGTGTTCCTGGGCAAAGGCCAAGGCGTTGTAGTACTGGTGATCCTCGGCGGCATAGGGATAGGGGATCAAGAGGGCCGGGATCCCAAGGATACTCAGCTCTGCCAGGCTGGCGGCCCCAGCTCGACTGACCACAAAGCTGGCCCGCTGCAACAGGGCGGCCACATCCTCGCGAAAGGCAAAGCACAAATAAGCGGGATCCCGGGGGGCAAGTTCCTGCACGGCGGCGGCATCGGTAGCACCGGTGAGATGGACAATCACAGCCCCAGCCGCCAGCCAAGCAGGGGCACACTGGAGCACCATCCGGTTCAACCCCCGCGCCCCTTGGCTACCCCCCATCACCACAATCAGGGGGCGATCCCCCGGCAGGGACAGATGCAAAGCCTGCCCTTGCCCGAATTCCCGTCGCACCGGCGTCCCCACCAGCCGTGTTGCTACCCCAGGCAGATAGTGGGCAGCTTGGGGAAAACCCAGCAGCACCTGTCGGCACCAGCGCCCTAACCAACGGGTGACCTTCCCGGGAATGGCATTGGACTCATGCAGCAACACCGGGATCCCGCTGAGCCGGGCTGCCAGGATAGTGGGGGCAGCGATGTAGCCCCCTGTGGTCAACACCGCCTGAAACCCACGGGTGTCTAGGAGCCGCTTCACCCGGGCCGTGCCCTGCAGCAACTGGGCTAAGGAACGCCCATAGGCTGTCCAGCGCCGTTCCTGGATCCCCTCCATCTCGATCAGGTGCAGGGGGAAGCGATCCCCCAGTAGGGAGCGCTCCAAGCGATCCGGGACCCCCAGCCATTCCACCTGGGATCCCTGAGCTACCAGGGTTTCTGCCACCGCCAGGGCTGGGAAAATGTGTCCGCCCGTGCCGCTAGCTGCCACCAAGATCTTGCTCATTCCTCATCCAAGGGGGGAACAAACCCCTCCAGAGCGGCGGCAATCTCCGGATCCAACCCTTCTGGGATCAGCCCGTAGCAGCGGGTGGCAAACCAGCAATGGCGACACTGATCCAGCGCCGTTGTCCGGGGGTAGCCGTTCTCGGCATAGGCATAGAGATGGTCAATCACTTGGTCTAGGGCCTGCAGATCCCGCTGCAATTGGGACCGACTGTAGTTCAACTCAAAGGGATCCTGGGGGTGCTGCACATACCAAATAGTCAACCGCACCCGTTCTGGGGCAATCGGCTGGCCCCCATTTAATGTCGATCCGGCTAAACAGAGCATCAGGGGGTAGAGGCGCACCTGCCAGCTTTCCTGGAGCTGATCTTGGCTGGGACGATGGCGCTCGGTTTTCCAGTCCACAATCGTAAAACACTGCCGATCCGGGGCAATCACCAGCCGATCCAACCGCCCCTGAAACCGCACCCCCCGCCGTTCCAGCCATAAACTCACCTCACTCCACACCTCCCCTGGCGGGCGGAAATGGGGACTGCCCATAAACACCTGCCACCACTGGGGCAAGGGATCCCCGGCGGCGGCCAGCAGGGGTTCGATGGGCACGCCTTTTTGGGACAATTCCACCAAGCGATGGAAGTAATCCCCCCGTTGGCCGGCCAGTTGGTCTTGCGGGGACAGTTCTCGCGGGTAGAGGAGACGGTCAAGATAGGTATAGCGGAACAGGCGGGGGCACTTGTCCAGCACCTTCAAGGAGGAAGGGGAGAGGGGATAATCCAAAGCCGGAGCCACAGGTGTCATTGTTATCGGTTAGTTATCGGTTATCCGGAGGAGCATCGCCCCTCAACTATACCGCAGGGGTCAGTTCCCGCACCTCCTCTGGGAGAGGCTCTGGGGCAAAACACACCAAACGATGCAACCGCTGGCGCTGGCCAGGGCTGGTCCACCGCTCCCGCCACCCCTGCCACTCCTGCCATGTCGCCGCCATGGCCTCAACCAATTGGTCAGCTAACTCCTGACCCCCTGCCTCTGCCTGAACCAACCCATGTAAAACCTGCAGATCATGCAACGTTCCCAGGGTGGATTGCATTCTCTGCAACTCCCCCAGCCAATCTTGCCAGGCCGGCCCATACCAGGGGGTGAACAGTTCTGCCTGATAGCGCAGCTTTTTGCCCAACTTGCGCAGCTCATGCAACAGCGGGTCATGGGGATCCCGACTGGCCCAACCGGGGTGCAGGAGCCAGCGGCCCAGAGCCGGAGCGATCAGATCGGGAATCAGGGCTGTTGCCTCCAGATCCAAAGGGGGATGCCAAGGGGTTTGGGCCAGCCAGGTGCGCCACCGCTGCAGTCCCCCTTGCCACCAACTAGCAGGGAATTGCCGGCGCAACTTGGTGAGCCGCTGGCGGCGCCTTTGTTTGAGGGCTTTGACCAGACGGGTTTGCTGCCAGGTTTTCAGGCGCTCAATCTGGACATCCAAGTCCCGCACCTTGCCCAAGGGGGATAAGCAGCGCCACCACAACACAGGGGCCTGCTCCCCCAGATCTGGGATCAGCGTCGTCAACCCCTCCCAGAGGGATTGCAGGCGGCGAAACGTCACCCGCAGGTCATGAATGGCCTTGACCGCCCGCCCCTCCAGCAAATCCGGATAAAGCTGCTCAATGCCATCCACCTGCACCAGCAGCGACTGCCGCCAAACACTTGCCAATGACTCAGAACCGGACATCCCCCCATCCCCTAGGGTTACTTAACCTTAGCATAACCTTTTCATAACCTAGGCTAGGCGGATTTGTTGCCAGAGTTGCCAGTAGGCTTGGCGCTGCTCCCGATCCAGAGGGCGACTGAGGGTGCTGGCGGCCAGGATCGCGTCTGGGATCAACCAAGGGGCCGTTACCTCAAGGGGAACGACCGTATTCAAACGGCTCGTCTGCACCGCCTTCAGCAACACCTCCCGCTGATGCAGTGCCCCTAGCCAGGCCTCGGGATCCCCAGCACCCTCTTGGGGCAACACCCAGGCATCCCACCACACCAAGCTCGGCAGGATCACCACCTCAATGCGGGCATCCACCCGTTGGGCTTGCAACAAATCCTCGCTCCAGCCCACCGCCGCCCAACTATCCCCGATCCGCAGCATCGGCAGATAATCCGCCGAGGTATAGAGCAAGACCTGCCCGTGCAACTGCCGCAACCGCCGCAACAATTCCCGATCCCCTAGATCCTCGGTCTGCACCACCCGCTGCCCCAGGGCAATCACTTCC
Organism: Thermostichales cyanobacterium HHBFW_bins_127; assembly: GCA_039794745.1. Classification (GTDB taxonomy): domain Bacteria; phylum Cyanobacteriota; class Cyanobacteriia; order Thermostichales; family Thermostichaceae; genus JAUQVP01. Next base: position 20,791 of record JAUQVP010000014.1, read on the forward strand.
AAAGGGTGATCCGGCAAGGTCAGGCGCCGGCGCAACTCCGGCCGCCAAAGATCTTCCCAAGCTTCAATGGCAAACGGTAGCAAATCCCGCCGATAGCCAATCGCCGTCACCCCCCAACGCCACGGGATCCCCCAGACCTTACCCCCATGGGTGACCAGCTTTTGCCATCGCTCCGGGATCTGGTGCCACCAGCTTGTCCCCAACCAGGTCTCTGGTACCGGCCGCAAAGCCTCCCCATCCCACCAATCCCCGCCGATCAAGGCCACACTGGCCCGGGATCCCTGCTGCAGCTGTTCCCAGATGTGCTGGCGGGAGGCAAGCAACCGCGGTCGGATCCCGGACTGGCGGCCGATTTGGGCCAGGGTTTGGGCGGGCAGAGTATTATTCAGCACCAGGGCTCGCCCTTGGTCGGAGATAGGGCGGCTGCAGCCCGCTAGCAGCAGGGGGATCCCCCCCTTAAGGAGTTGTCGTCTGTGCATGGTTGAGGTAGCGCCGGACCAAAATCGCTGCCGCTATATCATCACAGGCAGCGGGGGCGGGTCGCCAGGGGAGCCAGCGCCAGATCCCTCGGGGTGGGACAAACTCCCAGTAGCGGCGGCGGGCTTCCTGGGAACTAAAACGTTCATCCACCAAAGTAACTTCCCAGCCACAGGCCCGCAGTTGCGGTTCCCATGTTTTAGCCGTGGTTTGATTCCCCAGGATCACCCGTTTCCAGGGGTAGCGCCGCTGCAACTCCTGCATCACCGCTAGCACCCCCCCTGCCGGAACAACCTGGTGCCAGACCAGGGATCCCTGACTTGTCATCAGGGCTAGACCGCACTTATCTCGCCCGGGGTCTAGACCGAGGAGCAACATTTCAGGATCTGCAGGATCTGGTGTAGGCAAGGGGGGCAGAACAAATCTTAAAAAAGTATACAATAGGGACGTATCTTTTTCCCAGGGACTATGCGTCGGCAGGATCTGGAAAACCTTCTCTTAAGGAAGTATCCCGGGTTACAGAAAGCCAACTTAACCCATCTGAGGAAAGAGCATTTACAGCAGTGGTTGGACAGGGGGAAAATTACCCTAGAGGCAGAGATTTTGGTTCAGGTCTTTGAGGAGCGGAATCAGCGGGCTGCCACCAACCTGAAAATAAATCGGGAGAACTTTGCCCTCAGAGCCAAATTAAAAAGTTTTGTTGGCAACTTGACCGATTTTTCTAAAAGTGAGCTGATTGCCCTGTGGAAAAAGTTATTTGGCAGAGCTGGTCGGCAAGACGATCCGATTTTGGCCGAGATTGGCGTAACTTCCAACGAAACCGTCCGGGAAACCCTAGATAAAGCCGGCCAAGTTGTAGCAGATGCTCGTTTGATTGCCCAAAAAATGCAGAAAAAATACGGAAAAGTCAAATAGGCATGTCAATGGCTAAGCAAGCAAAAAAAACACCGGAAGGATTGAGCTATCGCCAGGCCCAGAAGCGGAACTCTGATATTTTTCGTAGCTTAGCCGGCCAAGATCAAAAACTCCTTAGGCAGCAGGGTTACAAAAACAGTGGTTGGGAGTATGTCCAGCGATCTTGGGGCCTTTTACAGGCCTATCTAAGCACACCGGTTGTTGAGTTGGCCGATTATGCTGTCAAAAAAGCAGAAATGGCTTACCAGCAAGCCAAAGACTCTGGGGATCTGGTGGCTGTCTTGGAGGCGGGGCAAGCCCTCATTGATTCTTTGAAACTGAAGTATCGCTAGGATTGGCAGCAATGGGTGTTTGTTTGCATGTAGCCTGGAGAGATGTCTTAGCTCAAGTCTCGGCGTTTCTGGGATGTTGCTTCACAGAAGAAAATCGTTTTGAAGATAGCTATGGCACAAAAGCCCGGTATAGGATCGACCCGCGGCAAACTTCTGCCTGTAAAGCAGAGCTTGATACCTTTATCGCTGCCGGCAACACTGAACAAGAACAGCATATCAGAGCACGTATTCTCTATGCCCTCTATGCCTGCAGCCACTTAGAGGTCATCGATATTCAGTACCCCACCTACTCAGCTTGGCGAGCTTGCCACCCTGGTATGACCCTTGACCACCGGCTCCCTATCAGATGGTTCCCCCTGAAAACCTTTGACTGTCGCAACTGGCAGCCCCTCTCCCGACAAAACAATCAATCTAAAGGAGATGATTTCCTGGTAGAAGGGCTACAGGAACTCGAATCCCTCAGCACCCAAATTGAACAGCTCAAACGTCGCTTCTCATAAGTATGACTTTTCCCCAACTGCTCGGGATCCCGATTCTGGTTGTGACCTATGTCGGTTTGGCTATCGGTGGGATCCCGGGGTGGCGGATGAACCGGGCTACTTTGGCTTTGGCGGGGGCTGGGTTACTGGTTGGCTTGGGGGTGATCCCGGTGGTGGATGCGTGGCGGGCGATGGATCCGACCACGATGTTGTTTTTGCTCAGTTTGATGATTGTCAATGCCAGCCTCAGTGCTGGGGGTGTGTTTTCTTGGTTATTGCGGGGGATTGTGCGCCTCACCCATAGCCCTTGGGGACTGCTGGTGGGTCTGACCTGGGGATGCGGGATCCTTTCGGCTTTTCTCCTGAATGACACGATGGTTTTGGTCTTTACCCCTTTGGTGATCCGCCTCACCCAGGCGGTGAAGCTCCCGGCTGTCCCCTACCTGCTGGTGTTGGCGGGGGCTACCAACCTGGGATCTTTGGCTACCCTCACCGGCAATCCCCAAAATATCCTGGTGGGATCCCTGGCTGGTTTGGACTATCTGAGTTTTGCCCGTACTCTGACTCCTTTAGCGGTGGTGGGACTTGGTTTGCAGACCCTCTGGTTAGCCTGGCTCTACCCGGTGGTGCGTTCCCGTGCCCCCTTTCCCCAACTGCCTGTCTGGCCGGTGCGCACCTATCCCCCCCTGTTTCGCAAAAGTCTGCTGATCACCCTGGGGCTGCTGAGTGCCTTTGCCCTGGGGATGCCGGTGGCGCCGGCGGCGTTAACGGCTGCTTCCTTGCTGTTGATGACCCGGCGGATCAAGCCGCAGCGATTTTTGGGAGCGGTGGATTGGTCGGTTTTGGTGATGTTTGCCGGTTTATTTGTTTTGACTGCTGTTACCCGCAGTCTGTTGCCGATCCCCAGTTTTCCCCTGTTGCCTAGTGTGGTGGTGCTCTCCAACTTGATTTCCAACGTGCCGGCGGTGCTGCTGCTGCATCCCCAAGCCCAAACCCCTGCCGACTGGTACCTGTTGGCGGCAGGATCCACTCTGGCAGGTAATCTCACCCTTTTGGGGTCTGTTGCCAATTTGATTGTGGTGGAAGCGGCTGCCCGGCAAGGGGAAAGGTTGAGCTTTTGGGAGCATCTCCGCTTTGGCCTGCCCCTGACTTTGGTGTTGTGTCTGCTCGGCTTCTGGTGGATCTCTCACCTCTACCTGTGATCCCTGAGAAAGAGTTGTCGGGCCTGTTTTGGGTTAGTCATTTCAGGAGAATCGGGTGTGGGATTTGCTTTCTACCCCTTGAATAGGTGTTACCAAGGAAGTGGTTCTGAAGTCTTATGCTGCTACAGCCAACCTGGCGGTCTAGGAGGGGGAGTTTATAGTTTTTTCTAAAAAGATGCATTTTTGAATCCTGTCTCCTGCTCTGGAAGGGGTGTTAGGGCTCGTGCCACGCGGCGCAAAGGGGGAGTGAGGGATTTGTTTTAGGCTCAATTGAATAACTGTTGCTCTGTTCCCTTTGATAAACCAATTAAAGGGCAGCCCCAGATTTGCCTGGGGTCAAGTTCTGCTCCTCTGGCGTTAGGCTTAACAAGCCTGTCGGCGGGCAGGGTTGATCTGGGTTTGGAAAAGTGGCCGGCTCTCAAGGGCCACAGGTCGGCTAGGGGAAGGGGCACAATGATAAAACAACAACAAACAATCGTTGATGGCTGCGTCCGGTGAGTGCCATGAGGGCTAGTTTGACTCTACCTCCCCCCCATTACCGAGTTGGGATGGGGATCCTGGTGCTGATGGTGCTGTTGGGGGCACAGGTGTCTTGGCGACAGGGGATCTTGTTTTTAATCGGCTGTGGCTTTGGCCTGACGCTGTACCATGCTCGTTTTGGCTTTGCTGCCGCTTATCGCCGCTGGTTCTTGCAAGGGGAGGTGGACGGGGTCTTGGCCCAGGTGCTGATGCTGGGAGTGGCGACGCTGTTGTTTGCGCCGTTGCTGCTGACGGGCCAGGGACAGGGGGCCGTGGCACCGGTTGGCATCGCTGGCTTGATCGGGGCTTTCCTGTTCGGGATTGGTATGCAGTTGGGCAGTGGCTGTGCCTGCGGTACCCTCTATGCCATTGGTGGCGGCAGCAGTTTGATGCTGATAACTCTGGTGGCGTTCTGTGCTGGATCCTTTGCGGCTTCCCTCTTAGACCCTTGGTGGTGGCAATTGCCCTACCTCCCCCCCCATGCTCTGATCCAAGACTGGGGGATCCCGGGGCTGCTGCTGCAGGTGGGGGTTCTGGTGGGGATAGGACTGTGGCTGGGGCGGCGGCGGGGGGGCGGGGGGCTGAAGCTGTGGGCAGGGCATTGGCTGCGGGGGCCGTGGTCTCTGGGGCTGGGGGCGCTGCTGTTGGCCCTGCTCAATACCCTCACCCTCTGGCTGGCCGGGCGACCCTGGGGAGTTACCTGGGGCTTTACCCTCTGGGCAGCCAAGCTGGCGCAACTCTGGGGTTGGGATCCCGCTGCCAGTCCGGCTTGGAACCAAGGGTTTGCGGCTCAAGCTTTGGCTAGCCCCCTGTGGACGGATGTGACGTCGGTGATGAATCTGGGGGTGGTGCTGGGGGCAGCTTGGGCAGCCGCTTGGGCAGGGCACGGCGGGCTGCGACCCCCCGGTTCTCTGGGGGCGGTGGGAGGGGCAGTGGGGGGAGGCATCCTCATGGGGGTGGGGGCACGTATGGCTTTTGGCTGTAATGTGGGCGCCTATTTTGCCGGCATTGCTTCCACCAGTTGGCACGGCTGGAGCTGGATTGCTATGGCTCTGTTGGGCACTAAGATCGGCATCCACCTGCGCTCCCGTCTGGGCTTGCCCCTATGATCTGGCAACTTCTGGGAATCCTGGTGGCCGGGCTGCTGCTCCTGCCCCTACTGCCCGTTGCCCTTTGGTCCGTCAGCCAAGGCTGGTACTTCCCCCACATCCTCCCCCAAACCTGGACCCTGGCAGGCTGGATCACCGTCCTCCACGGCCACTCCGGAATCGGCGAAGGCCTACTCACCAGCTTGCTCCTAGGCCTGATCACCACCACCGTTGCCCTCCTGGTCGGGATCCCCGCTGGCTATGCCCTCAACCACACCCCAGCCCTGCGCCCCCTGCTCTACCTCCCTCTGCTGGGATCCCCGTTGGCGGTAGTGCTGGGGCTGCAAGAACTGCTGATCCGCCTAGGTCTCCAGGGATCCCTGGTTGGGGTGATGGTGGTGCATTTGCTGCCTACGGTCCCCTATACCAGTTTGGTGATGAGTAGCCTATTTGCCAGTTGGGATCCCGCTTATGGGTGGGTGGCAAGGAGCTTGGGAGCTGCCCCCTGGCAGGTGGGGCGTTATGTGCTGGGGCCGATGCTGCTGCCGGGGGTGGGGGTGAGTGCCCTGTTTGCCTTTTTGCTGTCCTGGAATGAGTTTGTGCTCAGCTTTTTCGTCGGCGCCGGGGAAGTCTTGACCCTACCCATGGTGCTGTTTAGCCTGTTGCAAGGGGGCAACTACACCTTGATTGGAGCTGTGACCATCACCTCCCTGCTGCCAGGGCTGGTGATTCTAGGCCTCAGCAGTCGCCTCCTGCAAACCGGGATCCCCCTGGTGGAGTGAGGGGAGTTGCCGCCACAGGCGTGGTCGGCCGGCACTGTAGCTGAGGGTATAGCACCAGGCTTGCAGACGCAGCCACAACCCGGGCCAGCGGGGTTCCAGAGTGGGGCGTAGATGTTGCACCCAAGCCGGTAGCCAACTTTCCAGCAGCAAGGCCAGGATGGCCAGCAGGGAATAGCGTCCATAATCCGGGATCCAGCGTCGGAAGCCTTCCCAGCCTACCGCCTCCCAAATCCAGAGCAGGATGCGGGGATTTTTCCAAGCTGCCCGCACCGCCATGCGATTGAAATCCCACCAGCCCGCCCGATCCTTAATAAAAGCATCGGCAACTTCAGGGGGCTCCTGGGCCAAGATTTCAAAAAAACTATTCAAAATAGCATTCACCTGCCCCGGCGGCAGCAGCTTACCGGTGGGGATCATCATGCCGCGGGAGAATAGCCAGGTAATTGCCGCATTGCCTTGGTAGGCGCGGATATGGCTGAGATCTTGCCCCCCAAGCAGGTCATGGCGCAGGGCCGTATCCGTCAGGTCCGTCAAGCGGGGCAGATTGCGCACCAAAGAGCCAAACCCCGTAAAACTCAACGGCGACTGCATCGCCGCCGCATCCCCAATTAACAGCACCCGGTCCACCAGAGGCAGGGGACCAGTGCGGAAGCGACCGGGAATATAGCCAAAGGTAGCCTTTTTCCAGCTCAGGCGCTCCAGATCGCAGCGGCGATACTCCGGCAAAATCCGAAAGAAATCCTCATAAAGAGCCAACAGCGACCCCGGATTTTCCGGGTGCACCTGATGGTAGTGGAACAGATAAAAAGTCAGTTCCGAACCAGGACCCGGGAACAACTCCCAGATCAACTGCCGCCCGCGGCTACTATCCCCATGGCTGGCCAAAATATCCCCGTAATCACTGTCCCACACCCCCGGTTCAAAGCCGCCCGTGATCACCGCCCCCACCGTTGGGCAGACACTATCAAACGCCCGGCCCTGGTTCAATTGTTGGGCAATGGCAGAGGCCGTCCCCATGGCATCCACCAACAGTCGCCCTGTCACACTCACCAACTCCCCGCTCTGGCGCAACCGCCCCTGCACCTGCACCGCCCGCGGACCGATTGCAGCCCCGACAAACTCACAGTGGTCAATAATCTTGCCCCCCTGCTGCAGGATCATCTCCCCGCACCAATGCAGCAACTTTTCCGCATCAATCGCCAGATTCAGCACCGTAGGCGTATGCAGCACCCTGGCTTTCACGGGGGAGTGGGCATCAAAAAACTTGTTAAACCCATCCCGATATTCCCGCAAAATCAGGCTATCCACCTCAGCATCCGTAAATAACCCCAGATCCACCAGGGTTTGCAACTCCATCCGCGAAATATTCCACTCCCGATTCATGCGCCCAAAGGGCAATCGCTCCAGCAACGCCACCCGGTAGCCCATCCGAGCCATGGCTGCCCCATACAGGGCCCCCAACGCCCCCCCCACCACAATCAAATCCCAGTCCGCATCCCGCTCCAAGCCGGCATCCTTGACCAGTACCGGTTGCCGTTGGGTCTGTCCCTGTTGCACCTCCGCTCGCCAGCGCTGTTCCCACCAATAGACCCGCTGCAGATCCGCTTCCCCATTGGGAATGCGCTGGAAATACTTGACCGTCTGCGGATAGTAGGGGGCCAAAGCCTCAAAAATCGACTGCTGACTCAGATCAATCGCCGGCAACGACGGATAGACCAAAGGAAACGCCTGCCGCAGTTCCTGTTCCAACTGCCTCAGCCACTCCCCCTGTCCCGGCAGCGGGCTTTGGCTCCACTGCACTGCCTTCAAATAGGTAGTGTTCATCAACGACCAACAAAACACCACCAACACCCCCCCCCGCCGCTCCAGGCGAATCCCCGTGGGCGTCGGCACCAAGGTACCAATTTGGGGATCCCGATGGTGCAGCCAGTCAATCACAGCCGCCGTGTCGGGGGTCGGCACTTCCAGGTAGAGGCGTTGCAGCATAGATCAGCCAGGATTCCTAGTCTTCCATTGTGCCATCACCCCAGGGATCCCAGTGTTGGTGGAAGCTGCCGGTGAGGATGGCTTCGCGCAGGCGGCGGGTGTAGTTCATCAGTTCGGCCACATTGTGGATGGCCAGCAGGGTATAGCCGAGGATTTCCTGAGCGCGGATCAGGTGGCAGAGGTAGGCGCGGGTAAAGTGGCGGCAGGTATAGCAGTCGCAATCGGGATCGATGGGGAGAAAGGAGCGTCGGTGTTCGGTATTTTTGATATTCCAGCGTCGTCCGCGGCTGATCACCGTACCGTGGCGGGCATAGCGGGTTGGGATCACACAGTCGAACAGATCCACCCCGGCGGCCACCGCATCGCGGATTTCCCGGTAGGTGCCCACCCCCATCAAATAGCGGGGCCGATCCGCAGGTAACAGAGGCGCCGTGAGCCGCACGATCTCACGGATGAACTCCGGTGGTTCCCCCACACTCACCCCACCGATGGCGTAGCCCGGCAGATCCAAAGCGGCAATTTCCGCAGCCGAGCGCCGGCGCAACTCCGGATACACCCCCCCCTGGACAATGCCAAACAGCGCCTGATCAGAGCGCTCATGGGCCGCCAGACAGCGCTGCAGCCAAGCGGTCGTGCGCGTCACCGCCGCCGCCACCTCCTCATAGCTGGCCCCATAGGGGGGGCACTCATCAAAGGCCATGATCACATCCGCCCCCAAAGCATTTTGGATTTGGATCGAGCGCTCCGGCGTCATTTCAATCAAGCGCCCATCCCGGGGTGACTTGAACACCACCCCCCGATCCGAGAGGGTGCGGATCCCACTGAGACTAAACACCTGAAAACCCCCGGAATCGGTCAAAATCGGCCCCGGCCAATTCATAAACCGATGCAACCCCCCCGCTTCCCGGACAATGTCCTCCCCTGGCTGCAAGTGCAAATGATAAGTATTGCCCAGGATCATGTGCACCCGCGCCTCCCGCAACTGGGCTGGGGTCAAAGTTTTCACCGTCCCCACCGTCCCCACCGGCATAAAACAAGGAGTAGGGACCTCCCCATGGGGGGTGCGAAATACCCCCGCCCGCCCCTGGGTCCGCCCACACTGGCCTACACAATCAAAGCCGAAATCAGCAACCACCCCAGCAATCCTTAAAGAACATAAAGATTTTTATCTTTGTTTGCCCTGAACCGGCACTTGGCCCGGGATCCCCTACAACGGAAGCGGTAGGGTGAGAGAGTTAGCCATGTTAGCCACGTCAGCAGCGACCCTTGATCGCGGTGTTTCCGTTCCCAGCCAATGCGTGATTCCGGTGGTGCGCTCCCCGCGGGACTACCAAGCTTACCGCATCAGTCCCCAGGATACCAACCGTTTGGCGATTGTCTTCGACCAAACCACCGCCGATATTTCCCTCACCTTTTGTGTCGAAATCTTTGACATTGGCGGCAAAACCCCCCCCAACCAACACCTGATGGCCGTAGAGATGTTTTTCATCCTCAAAGGGGAAGGCATAGCCCTCTGTGACGGCAAAGCAGTCCCCCTGCGCGCCGGCGACAGTATCCTGGTGCCCCCCAGAGGGATCCACGAAATCCGCAACACCGGCAAAACCCGTCTCTATGCCCTCTGCATCATGGTTCCCAACGAAGATTTCGCCGAGCTGATCCGCAGCGGCACCCCCGTTCCCCTCGACGAAGAGGATCTAGAAGTGCTCAGCGGCGGTTGTCCCTATCTCCCCTGATCCAGGACTACAATGGAAAGTTGTTTGCTGTGAAGCTATGGCTAGCGAAATCTTTACCACCGCCGGCATTGCCATCCTCATGACCCTGCTGGGAATCGCCCTCGGCTACGGGATCCTGGCTGTGGTCGCCGGCAGCAAGTAGGGCTTCATGATCACCATTGCCCTGGCTAAGGGATCCCTGCTCAAGGACAGTATTGAGTTGTTGCGGGCGATTGGGCTAGATTTTAGCCAGTTTTTGCATGCGGACAATCGCCTGTTGCGGGTGACTTCTCCTACCAGCCCCAATCCTTTCACCTACGAAGCCCTGCTGGTGCGCAACCAAGATGTGCCCGTCTATGTGGAGTATGGGCAGGCTCAGGTTGGCATTGTGGGCTACGATGTTTTGCGGGAGCGGGCTACCCTCACCCAGCCGGGCACCGTAGGGCAGATTTTGGATCTGGGGTTTGGGCAATGTCGCATGGCCGTAGCTGTGCCCCGCACCAGCCCTTACCGGTCAGCAGCGGATCTGCCTCCCCACGCCCGGGTCGCCTCCAAGTTCGTTGGCTGTGCCGCCGAGTACTTCAACCAACTGGATCTGCCGGTAGAACTGATTCCCCTTTACGGCTCCGTTGAACTTGGACCCATTACCGGTATGGCCGATGCGATTGTGGATTTGGTGGCTACCGGCCGCACCCTCCAGGAAAACGGACTGGTGGAGCGCGATTGCCTCTTCACCAGCACCGCTCGCCTGATCGTTCACCCCACCAGCTACCGCCTCCACCTCGCTCCCCTGATGGACCTGATCACCCGCCTCCAGGACCACCTAGCCTGCTAGCTGATTGCGCAGGAGATTTTTGTAAGTTGCTTCCTGCAGGATCATGTGCTTGTGCAGCTTGACCAGGATTTCCCGGGCCTGCTCCAGGTTCATCCGCTCCACCATCGACTCAAAGGCCCGCTGGCGGAATTGCTGCTCCAAACTCAAACTCTCAAAATCATCCATAGCCTACCTCAGAACTGGAATCATGCTAGGTGCAAGTTGCTAAGTGCAATGAGAGCGCGATCGTCAATTTATTGTAACAATAGTTAACCTACTCTGCCCAGTAGGGGAGAGTTGTATCCCTTGCTACGGCTAGCCTGAACTTTGGCGTATTTTTACTTATGCGCTGATGAGTCTAACTAATGGAGGGCGCCGGCGAGGATCACTTTGGCGATGGCATCGGTGACGGCACTCGGGGGTTCTTGCCGCAGTTGCCGGTACCAAGCTTGGGTCTGGGCGGGATCCCGACCGTGGATTTGTTCGGCTCGCTGGCGGGCTTTGCGGACAACGGCATTGGCCCGCTGGGTGCGCTCCTGGCTATAGCGCTGTAGGGCATCCTCGATGCTGAGGTTGGTGGTAATCAAGTAATTCGCCAAAACCCAGGCATCCTCCATCGCCTGGCAACCCCCCTGACCCAAGTCCGGACAGGTGGCATGGGCCGCATCCCCCAACAGGGCCACCCGCCCCCGCACATAGCTGGGAATCGGCCCCACGTCGTGAATCTCTAAACGGGCAGTACCAGCAGGATCTAAGCGCTCAATCAACCGCTGCACCGGCTCCGCCCAACCCTGAAAATACCCCTTCAGATCCCGGCGACTGGTCTCGGGATCCCCGGGGCTACCTTTGGGCAGGGGCACATCAAAGAAGAAGTAGAAGCGCTGGTTGGCCACCGGCATCAGGGAAGCCCGTTGGTGATCGCCGACATAGATCACCCAAGTATCCAGGGGAGCTAGGTCGGCATCGGCAGCCACCAAGCCATTCCAGTTGACATAGCCGCCGTAACGGGGGGCAACCTCTTCGCCTAGGACATAGGTGCGTAGGCGGGAACGGATGCCGTCGGCGGCCACCAGTAGATCCCCCTGGGCCTGCTGACCATTGGCAAAATAGGCAGTCACCCCCTGACTGGATTCTTCCACCCCCAGACATTCATGGCTGAGGTGAACCGGCCCCGGAAAGGCATCGAGCAGCAGTTTTTGCAAATCCCGGCGCGCAACCGGATAAGGCCGTTGACCCACCTGCTCGATCAGGGGCCAAAGGTCAATATCATTGAGCAATTCGCCGGTTTTGCTGCGGTACTGCATGCGGTTCATCTGCCCGCCGATCGCCGCCATCTTGGGGCCGAGGCCGAGGCGATTGAGGACTTTCACGCCGTTGGACCACAGGGAAATGCCCGCCCCCACCGGGCGCAACTCCTGTACTCGGTCATAAATCGTCACCTGATAGCCGACTTGGTGCAGGGCAATCCCGGCCGTGAGACCGCCGATCCCCGCCCCAATGATCACAACCCGCAACCCTTCCATTCCTCACTCCCCACGGTACTGCCACTATAGCGCTAGGTTTGAGGGGGGATTGTTGTTTCGACAACCCTCTCAGGGGGGCGCGGGCCCTACGTCAGGGTAGCTTCATATCCTCAAGGAGGGCCTATTGGGGCAGCTTGTTATCGAGAGCCATCAATCGGCTAGTATGAGTATTCGTTCCTTGTGCCAAGGCAAAGCTCTAAAGTGCGCCCGCGAACTGCCCCTCATCAACTCCTAGGAAGCCACCGGTCAAGTTTGTATGGGGGAAGTTGCACTTGGCTATCGGTGCAATCAATAATTTTTTACGACAACTGTCCTCCTGCCGGCGCAAGCCAAGAAAAGATGTCTGCTGTCGGATGGGACATCGCCGGACCTGAAAACCTGGTGGGGGATTCTTCCGTTAATTTTAATTAGCAATACCTATAGTCATCCCAAATCAGAAAAACTCTCCCGCTTTGGCAGAGGGGCAGGGGGTGAGGGAGCTGTTTCCATCTCAATGGAAATATCTCTGAGGGATCTCTGAAGGTGGTGCTGTAAAGAGCTATAGCTGCCCTGCATGAGGCAATTTCCGCAGCAGTTGCAGCGATCTCGATTTGCCAGATAACCCAACAAACCCAACAACTGTTGAGAGACGCCCTTGAAATAGCTTGTAACTCTGGATTCGTGAACGACTCCCGACACTCATCTCAGATGGAGAAGGGGCTTTATGCTGTGTCGACCTGTTTGTACTGTTTGTATAGAGGTCTCAGTGCTGCCACTGTGCCACCCACAGCGGAGACATATCAGAGATTCTTATACGGCTCTCATCCCGACACTGATTTGCCGAAATACAGTGCGGGGCTCCCCGCCGATCAAGCTAAAACCATTCTGGGGAGGGCAACTGTCTAAATCAAAGTAAGATGTCGGGGCTGTGGAGAAAGGCTCTCCCCCCATCCCTACCCGAATAACCTGAGCCAGAACCCAGGTAGATCACCTGATCACAGTGGCACTGCACCTGCTGCCAATCGTGGGAAACCTGCAGAATTGTCCAGCCCCACTGCTGTCGTAGCTGTTGCAGCAACTGATAGAACTCCGCTTCCGCCCGCATGTCCAATCCCGCCGGGGCTTCATCCAGAATCAGCAACTGCCGTGGCCACACTAAACAGTAAGCCAATAACACCCGCTTGGTCTCCCCTCCACTCAAACTGCTCAGGGACCGCCGCCACAGGGACAAAGCCTCCACCTGCCCTAGGGCCTGCCTCACCGCCTGCCGCCGCTGCCGCCACCCCCGCCACGGCCACCCCAAACCCACCTCCCCCCACCCCAACCCCACAAATTCCCCCACACTGATCGGGATCCCGGGGTCAATGTGAAACTGCTGCGGCAGATAGGCAATGGCTTGGCGGATGGAGCGGGGCAAATAGCCACGGGAACTGAGCCGCTGCCCCAACAGCCAGATCTCCCCCTGTTGATGGGGCAGGATCCCCAAAAGCACCTGCAGCAGGGTGCTTTTGCCGGCGCCATTGGGCCCAACGATGGCCGTGTTGGACCCTGCCTGCACCTGAAAAGATAGATCCCGCAGGATCACCTGGGATCCCCGTGCCACTGTCAGACCGGAAACGGAGACAACAGGCTGAACCATGACTGCTCAATAAAAGTGATAATCATTCTCCCATAGTCGAACTGCTCACCCTGGGGAAATGTTAAGATTCATGAAGAGGTCAGGAGTAGAGAGCATGGCAGTGACGGTTGGGGACATCACGGTGAAGACGATCACCGGGGAGGAGAAGTGTTTGGGGGATTATGCCGGGCAGGTGCTGTTGATTGTCAATGTGGCCTCCCGCTGTGGCTATACGCCTCAGTATGCGGGGTTGGAGGCGCTTTACAGGAAGTTTGCCGGCCAGGGCTTGCAGGTGTTGGGCTTCCCCTGCAATGATTTTGGCGCCCAAGAACCAGGGACAAATGAGCAGATCCTGCAGTTCTGTACCAGCAATTATGGGGTGACGTTCCCGATGTTTGAGAAGGTGCATGCCAAGGGAGCGCTGCAACATCCCCTCTATGCTCGCTTGACCCAGGCGGAACCCAAGGGGGAGGTGAGTTGGAACTTTGAGAAGTTTGTGGTCAATAAGCAAGGGGAAGTGGTAGCCCGCTTCAAAAGTGGCACGCGCCCGGATGACCCGCAGTTGCTCAAGGTGATTGAGCAGGCGCTGGCAGCTTAAATCTGCATCCAGCAGCGATAAAGGCTGGCTTGGCCCTGGCTGGGGAAGGGCAGGGGCTGGATCTCGTAGCGCTCGGGCTGGGGGGCAGCAAGCTGGACGGGGAGGGTGCGCAGTTTCTGGCGCTGAAATAAACTCAGGTGGATGGTAGCTCCCGGTTCGGCTCCCTTTAACCAGTCCTGCCAGGTGGCTGCTGTCAGCCGGTAGCCATTCCAGGCCAGCAGTTCGTCCCCAGCCCAAATCCCTGCCTGTTGAGCCGGGGATCCCTGGTCAACCCGGGCAATCTCTAGAGATCCTGGTTTTAGGTGCAGACCGAGGTAGGGGTCGGTGCCGGAGAAGGCAACCACCTGTAAGCCGAAGGGTTCTAGGGTTTGGTTGTAGTCCAATTCGACGGTGCCATCCACGTAATCCCGGAAAAAGTCCCCTAGGGATCCCCGGGCAGCTCGTTCGCAGGCCGCCCGCAGGTCCGCCTCGCTGTATCCCCGCTCCGGGATCCCGAAGCGCTGCCAGAGGTCTTGGAAGACGGTGGCGAGGCTGGCTTGTCCTTGAGAGCGAGTGATGATGGTGAGGTCGAGGAGCCAGCAGACCAGCGCCCCTTTCAAGTAGTAGGAGACTTGGCTATTGTGACTGTTTTCGTGGGGGCGGTAGAGTTTGATCCAGGTTTCCCAACTGCTGGTGCTGAGGGATTGGCGGTGGCGACCGGGGGTGGCTTGTAGGCGGCTAATCTGTTGCCCCAGTAGGGCCAGCCATTGGGGGGGGGACAGCAGGCCGGCGCGATTGAGAATCCAGTTTTCCATGTAGCTGGTGGCCCCTTCCACAAACCAAAGGCTGGTCAGGTAATTTTCCTGGTCCAAATCTACGCTCTCGAGGGCTTGGGGGCGCAGGCGCTTGACATTCCAAGTGTGAAAAAACTCGTGGGCCACTAAGGCCAACAACCGCCGATACTGCTCGGGATCCCCATGGCCGAAGCCTTTGAAGATCAGGCTGGTACTGGTGCGATGCTCCAGTCCACCGAAGCCATCCGGCACCAAGTGCAGCAGAAACAAATAATAGCTGTAGGGCAAGCCACCAAAGAGGTTAGCGGTGGTGAGGATAATTTTTTCCGTGTCTATTTGCAGTTGTTGGGGATCGAGGTCCCCATCTCCCCAGATTACCCAACTGTGGGGGCAATCCAGGACCCGAAAATCTAGGCGTTTGTGAATGCCAATCTCAACGGGACAATCAATTAAATGGTCATAGTTGTCTGCCAGGTAGGTCCCTGGGCCCACTTGGGGCAGGGCAGTGGCTACTTCCCAGGTAGGATCGGGGGGGATCACTGTCAATGAGCAAGGTTGCCAGCGCCGCTCCGGGGCATACAAAAACAGGGCCGCTCCGTTGAAATAGCCGTGCTCTGGGGTCAGGTCATTGGTGCGTACGGTCAATTCGTAGGCATAGACCTCATAGGTGAGGGTGAGGTCGTAGGGGTAGTGAGGGGCGGTCACCCGCCAGGTATTTTTGTTGATCGGTTCGAGTTGGGCATCCCCTTCTGCCTGCAGCTGTTGCACATGACGGCTGTACTCCCGCACCAGATAGGATCCCGGGGTCCACACGGGCATTTTCACCCAAATTGGCCCGCTGACCTGGGGCAACTGCCAGCGCACCTGAAACAGATGATTGCTCGGCTCCGGCAGGGAAACTGTGTAATAAGACTGGGGATCCATAGGGGTTTCTAGACAAGCATTCTCTTCAGTGTAATTTGGGGTCATTCGGGATCCCAAGGGACTTGGTTCGACGCTGGTATGACTTGCCCGGGGGGTGGACGGGGTGTTGCCCACGTTGGGATCCCGTGTTGTTGGCGATGGGTTCTGGGGGGGTAGTTTGTCAATTGGGGCAGCCTGGGTTGACTCAAGTTTTCCTTATTGAAACCCCTAGGGGCTTGGGGATTAGTTGAGCTGCCTGGGAGTGGTGATCTGGATGAGGTTTCAAAATGCCTGCAGATTCCTTGGCCTGGATCGCAATAGACAAGACAGCTTGAGATCGGTAGGGCGCTTCTAGGGTCATTTCCATGGCGATTGAATATGGCTCCCTTACCCCCTGCCCCTCTGCTAAAGCGGGAGAGGGGAAAGATTGAGCTAGGGAGTTGGTTTCCCCTGGGTTAGTTGCTGAGCCAAGTGCTCGGCCCGCTGCACACAGTCCCCGAGGGAAACCCCATCCCTGGCATTCGTACACAGGTGAATCCCTGGGGGCAAGTGACGCTGCACCTGCTGCCAACGCTGCTCATGCCCAAGGGTGTACTGGGGGATAGCCCGCGGCCATAGTTTCTCTCCCAGAATAATCGGCTCGGTGGGGCGGGTGAGCAGGATTTTTCCCAGATCCCGATGCACAACCTCTGCCCGTTGCTCAGGGGTGAGATGGACAATGCCGGGATCGGTAGCCCCACCGATGAAGGTGAGCAGAAGGTGATAGCCTTGGGGGGCACGACCGGGAAACAGAGAAGATAACCAAATTGTGCCTAGGCTGCGCAATCCCCGAGCAGCAGCCTCCGCTCTGGGGATCAAATGCCCAAACCCCCGCAAGGGCTGGGGTAAGGCTGTTTCCGGGTAACCTAAGGCCACCACAGCCACGGGTGGATAGGGAATGGGCTGCAAAAAGGGTTGCAAGTCAGGCAGCAACTCCCCGGTCACGTAGGCAGGGGTGGTCAAGACAACCTGCTCTGCCTCAATCACTTGGGATCCCGAGGGGGTGTGGAAGTGTACTCGGTAGCCGGCGGGGCTGGGTTGGATGGCCGTGGCTCGCCAGTGGCAGGCCAGTTCTGCTTCCAGGTGTTTGGCTAGGGTCTGGGGCAGTTGGGCCATGCCGTAGCGGAAGTTGCCCAGTTGCCCCCGCCGCACCGGAATCGGGCTGGGGGTGGGTTGGCGGCGCGGGGCCTTGAGGGTGCCGGCCAAAAGTCCGCCGTAGGTCTGCTCTAGGCTGACGATGCGGCGAAAGGCAGATTGGGCACTCAGTTGATCTGCATCCCCAGCATATACCCCCGATACAAACGGCTGCACCAACCGCTGAAAAACCTGGGATCCCAGGTGCCGGCTGAAGAACTCGCGGACGGTTTCTTCCCCAGATTGGGGGGGCAAGACAAATCCCAGTAGCCCCCGCAGGGCCCGCAGTTTCCCCCCCAGGGTCAGCAGCTGGGAACTGAGGGCTTGGCCAGGACTCAAGGGCACCGGCTCCAGGCGACCATCCCAGTAGATAAAGCGAGGCAACTTGCCATCGGCCAGCAGTAAATCCTCCCCTAAACCCAGCTCCACAATCAGATTCAACAAAGCCGGCGTGGGGGTAAAACTGTTGGGCC
>JAUQVP010000015.1:0-37509 GCA_039794745.1 Thermostichales cyanobacterium HHBFW_bins_127
ATGGGCCAGGCCACTGTGGGCACAGCCAAACCCAGCAATCAACGCCAGCATTGTCCAGTGGGACGTCCAATCCATAGATCATTCCTGACCGGTCCACTTCCAGTAAACCTTAGCGGCCACCGAATCTAGCGGCAAATCCTCCCGCACCTGCACCAGTGCCTCCCCCAAAGATCCCTCATGCCCCAGCAGGCGCTCCCCCACCCGCCCCACCCGATAGGTAGCCCAGGCTGCCCAACCCCCTTGCAACAAACTCCCCCACAATCCCTCCTGCCAACCCTGGCTAATCGCCACCATCACCCCACTGGTCAACAAAGTTTGCAACAGCAGCAGGGATCCCGCCAGGGGCAGATGGTAGACCCGGCTGAGGCCCAGCAGCAGGGCAACATCCACAGCCAAGCCCAGCAGCACATCCCCCAAGCTCCAGGGGCAGAGGGCAACAAGGACGGCTTTAGCCACCATCATCTCAGCCATCAGCACCTGCCCTGCCCCGCGAAACCACTGCCGGTGTTGCTCCGTGATCTGCAGTTGCCACCGTTGGGCAGTTGTCAGGGCATTCAGGGCCAAAAGCAGCTTCCCCTCCCGCTGCAAGACCTCCAAGATTTTCTGGCGCAGCGGCTCCACCTGGGGATCCCCGATTTTGATTTCTCCCTGCACCTGTCCATTAGGCAGGCAGACAGGTTGCAGTTGGCGGGGGGCGGCAGCCACCATGACGATATCCGTTGGGCTGAGAATATCCTTGACCCGCTCCTGAACCAGGGTGTCATAGATAGCTTGCCGATCCAATTCCGGGTAGAGGTCGGCCTTATTGAGGACCAACACAATTGGTTTGCCTGCCTGCCGCAGTTCCCCTAGGGCTTCCGCTTCCGGCCGCGTCAGATCCCCAGCTGTCACAAACACAATCAACTCCACCTGCCGGGCCACTTCTAGGGCCAAGTGAGTCCGTGCCGCCCCCTCCACCTCATCCAACCCCGGGGTATCCACCAACACCACACTCCCCTGCGCCGGCCCCCCCTGGGACGTCAACGGGATCCCGGTTAGCCAGGTTACGGATTGGATCGTTTGGGTGGTACCGTGGGTGGGGCCGGTGGCAAACACAGGCTTGCCTAGCAGGGCATTGAGGAGGGAGGACTTGCCTCGTCCCACCAAGCCCACGACCGCCACCTGGAGGATGTCCTGCTGCAAGCGGTAGTACAGATCCGCCATCTGCTGGCATGGTTCCGGCGTCACCTCCTGCCAGACCTGCCACCAGCGCTGCAACACTTGGCGGGCATAATGGACGCTAATGTCTTGCCGCAGCGAAGGCACCATAGCCGCCAATGTGATCAAGTGCCTTGATTTTAACGCAGCAGATCACCCCATCCCTAGCCTTCATCCCCCAGATTAGGTACCATACACCTTGACCCGTTAACGGGAGGCAACATGTACAAAAACTTCTGGCAGGCAATCATCAGCCTCGGCCTCGGTTTAACCATCGGGATCCCTACCTGGGCCCAGCCCTTAGCCTCAGCTACTGTGGATCGGTTGCGCAACCAAGTCACCTTGACTCCCGCTGGTGGGTCTGCCCGTCCTGCCCAGCCCCAGGATGTCCTACGTCCCCAGGACCAACTGGTGACCGGTCAGGCATCCCTAGCCCAATTGGTTTTCAATGATCAATCCCTGATGCGGTTGGGGCAAAACACCGTCTTTCAATTTGCTGCCGACCGGCGCGATTTCATCCTCAACCAAGGGGTGGGGATGATGATTACCCCTCGAGGGGCGGGAGCCAGAATTGTCACCCCCGCCGCCGTTGCTGCCGTCCAGGGAAGCTTAGTGTTGGCCATTGTCCGCCCCGCTACCCCCGGTCAACCCGGCCCCAACGACACCGTCACCTTCTTTGCCTTCACCAGCCCCATCCAAGTCCTTGACCCCAACGAACGTCCCCTGGGCACCATTCCCGTTGGGCACGTGGGCAGCGTCCAAAACGGGGAATTCCTCGGCTCAGCCCCATTTGACTTCCAGGGCGCCCTCAGCACCGCTCCTATTCTCAGTGGTCTTGGCGATGAAGACCCTCAAGAATCCGCCACTGTCCAAGCCATCCTGGCTTCCGAGCGCCAAGTGATCGAACAGGTGATCCCCGATCTCACCCCCCCCGAACTGGATCTCAGCGACCCCCCCAACCCCAACGACCTGATTCGGGATCCCAACCAAGCCTTGCCCCAAGAGCGGGACATCACCATCATCATTCAATAACGGCAACAAACAATCAACGAACCACAACTAGGTGTGAGGAGACTATGGGTAAACAACAAACTGGGCTAGGAGCCATGATGGCGGCCCTATGGCTATGGGGATCCCCTGGGGTTGCCAGTCCCCTTGATCCTGCCTTAGAAGCAGTAATCCAAGAGCTAAGAGACGATCCTGACCTAGCGGGTCTAGCCTTAGCTCCCCCCCCGCCCCCCCGTCCCGACTGGCGAGTGATGGCTGATGCCCAGTACCTGGGTTTGACCAACCCCCGTTTTGAAAACATTCGCACCGACAGCGACAGTCTTGCCCTGGGCAGCATCGCCCTGATGGGATCCCCGTCCATCACTCCCGATACCCAGTTGCTGATCACCCTGGGGGCAACCCTAGCCCGCTTTGGTCGGCAAACCGAGTCCGACTTCAATCGCGTCAACGGTTCTATTGGCATCAACTGGCGCTTTGACCCCACCTCCTTTGTCCGTCTGGATGTACAGGCTCAAAACGTCCACAGCGTTGCCCTAGGCAGCAAATTTTTCAGCGACATTGCCGTGCAATTTCGCATCGGCCAGACCCAAAACCTACCCGACAACCTCACCTTCACCTACTTTTATCAAGCCCGAGCCAACTTTGCCGACCCCAACAGCCTCAACCGCGTTGGTCACAGCCTCAACCTTGCCCTCGGGATCCCCCTGAGCGATCAGCTCAATGCCAACCTTTCCTATCGGTTTTTAATCAGTAATTATACGATTGCCGATCGGCGGGACATCGAGCATCAACTCAGCGCTGATTTACGCTACCAACTCACCCCCAACCTGACTTTGCGTGGCTTTACCACCTACGTCAACAACAGTTCCAGCGACAATCAATTTACCTTTGATTCCTTCGCCTACGGTCTTGGCTTTAACGCCACCATAGATTTCAATTAACAGCAAGAATACCTAGTTTCCCTCCCGCCTCTCAGCGAGTATGGTTAAGGAAGGGTAAAAAGTGACTTCTCTGAATGAAACGCCTATGCTGGGAACAAAGGGATCCCACCGCTGGGAGGGTGATGGGGAAAGATGTTAAGAATTGTGACGCAACGCAGTGAAGCGGAAGCGGAGCTGAAGCGGATTGCTCGCCGCACCCAGGCTGAGGATCACCATCATCGGGAAGCCACCGTCCAGCAGATTTTACAGACGGTACAGCGCCAGGGGGATCGGGCCCTATTGGACTACACTGCCGAGTTTGACCATGTCAGCCTCAGTGCCGCTGAGCTGCGGGTTTCCGGCGCCGAGATGGAAGCTGCCTACCAAGCCATCAACCCCCAGCTATTGCGGGCCATTCGTCTAGCCAAGCAGCGGATCGAAGCCTTTCACCGCCAGCGGCTGCCCAAATCCTGGGTCACCCTAGAGGAAAAAGGGGTTGTCCTCGGCAAACGCTACACCCCTGTTGAGCGGGCGGGTCTTTACATTCCCGGTGGGCGGGCTGCCTATCCCAGTACAGTCCTGATGAACGCCATCCCCGCGGTTATCGCTGGGGTTGAGCAAATTATTATGGTGACCCCCCCCGGATCGGATCAACTGGGCAGTGGCAGCAAAGGCATCAGCCCTGCCATCCTGGTGGCAGCTCAGGAAGCCGGCATCCAGACCATCTATCGTGTTGGGGGCGCCCAGGCCATTGCTGCCCTAGCCTTTGGCACCGAAACCATCCCCAAAGTGGACGTGATCACTGGCCCTGGGAACGTCTACGTCATGTTGGCCAAAAAGCTAGTCTACGGCAGCGTTGGCATCGACTCCCTAGCTGGCCCCTCCGAAGTTTTGATTATTGCCGACAGCAAAGCCAACCCCATCCATGTGGCAGCGGATTTACTGGCCCAAGCCGAGCACGACCCCCTTGCCGCTGCCATTGTCATCAGCACCGACAGCGACTGGCTAGATCAGCTCACCCAGGCCTTGACTCAGCAACTGGAAAAGCATCCCCGGCGGGTGCTTACCGAAAAAGCCATTGCCCACTATGGCTTAGGGATCCTAGTGCCCAGCCTAGGGGTAGCGCTGGAGCTAGCCAACGGCTTTGCCCCCGAGCATCTAGAACTCCAGGTTGAGGATCCCTGGTCATTACTGAGCGGTGTGCGTCATGCCGGCGCCATTTTTTTGGGCTACCATACCCCAGAAGCGGTTGGGGACTACCTAGCCGGGCCCAACCACACCCTCCCCACCGGCGGTGCTGCCCGTTACAGTTCCGGGTTAAGTGTGGAAACCTTTATGAAGTACTCAACCCTAGTTCAGTACAGCCCAGCCAGCCTAGAGCAGGTTGCCCCGGCCATTCTGGCCCTCACCGAAGCGGAAGGACTGCCTTCCCATGGCGAATCCGTGCAGTTGCGCTTGACAGATCATGACCTTGCCCCCTAGACGATCCAGCGATCCCAGGTTGCAATAGAAACAGAGCATCTCAGTCCCTATGCCGGATACCAGCTTACCTACCGAGACCCAGTCAGCGGGCTTAGCCATTCATCCCCGTTCAGCTTTGATGCGCCGTTTCAACGAAACCTTTCCCACCTTTTACAGTCAATTTGCCAGCAGCGAAGTTCAGATTCAGAATCTTTCCCTAGCTTACACCTTGTATCACAGTCGCCAAGCCATTGTTCAATTTCACGACGACCACAACCGCACGACCTTGATCCTTGCCTATCGCAACCAACCGTCTTTATTATGTGACGTGTTTGGTGTTTTAACAGCCTTTAATCTTTCCATTCATCATGTCAACTTATATGGACAGGTTTATTCCCCCTTTTTGGTATTTTTGCGAGTTGTTTTATCCCGCAATAATGCTCCCCTGATTGCCCAGACCCGGCAAAACCTAGAGCGAGCATTGCATGAAGCCTTAGCGGGGGTCTTCCAGGTGCAAGACATGCTTTCCACCGAGTTTCAGCTCAACACCAGCTTGGTGAAGGCAAAAGTTGAGTTTTATATTGACCCTGTTTTTCATTTACCGGCTATTTTAATTGAAACCGACAATCAATCCAGCCTGCTCTACAAAATTATGCATGCTCTCTGGCAGGAGGATGTCATGGTGATCAACATCAACATGATTGTGCGTAAGGGGGGAGCGCGGTTTATTTTATATCTGTTGGGGTCGAACGGATCCCAGATTCCCGAGTATTTAGGGCATCGTTTAGCGGCCAGTTTACGTCAGCGTCTTACGGCTAGTTAATCATCTGCTCAGCTCCACTTGCAAACGATCAGTGGATAAGATTTGGCAAGGCTAAAAAAGCCCCCTAATTGAGGGGGCCGAACTGTGTTGAGAGGGACAATGAGGAGCTAAGGTTGGGTAGCAACAAACGGTTCCGTCCCGGTCTGACTGATAGGAACCCCTTCCCGGGTCAGCCCATCGCGCAAAACATAGGGTGTAATCATAAAAACAATTTCATTGCGATCTCTGCCATTACTTTCTGTCCGAAACAGTTGTCCCAGAATGGGAATGTCTCCCAAGAGCGGGACCTTGCTGATACTTTGACTTTCGGTCTCTTGAATCAGTCCAGAAAGCACATAGGTTTCCCCATCGCGGAATCTAACTTTACCGAGGTTGACACTGTTTCTATTCAATTGGGTAATGACAGTGCCATCAGCACGGGTAAAGGTACTGCCGATTGTGCTCACAGAGGGCGTGAAGCTATCAAAGCTGACAAAACCATTGCCATCAATCCGAGTTCGGGAGAGATTGAGTGAAACCCCCAAAGTATCAAAGACAAGGGTTTGCGTCAGAACACCTGTGGCCGGATCGGTGCTACTGGTGACATTGGTAACCACACTCGTGCCAATATCAATTCTGCAATCTTCCCCTTGAGCACAGACAATTTTAGGATTGGCAAGGGTCTTGGTGAAGCTGTCACGCCGCCGGTTCACAGAAGCTTGAAGTTGATTAGCAAAATCACTGGCTGAGTTGAAGTTAATCCCGCCGTCAGTATAGGTAAAGTTTCCCGACTGGGCTGGACCCACGTTGAATAAGCTGGCGACGGGAATACTGTCGCTGATGGAGAGCACTTGCACATCCACAAGTACTTGCCATTCCCGCACATCCAATTGGGCAATTTGCGCAGCAATAACTGCTTGCTGGTTGGCTGTGGCAATGGCGGTGAGGGAATTGGTGCGCTCATCAGTGATAAATTGTGCCCCCACCAAAGGACCCCCTTCTACGGCTAGGGATTGTAGGAAATTGACAATGTCCCCAGGGGTCGATTGGTTGATGCGGTAGTTGCGGACAATTTGTTGGTCAATCCCCGGTAGGGTTCGCCCAACGAAAACGGTTTGCTCCCGCCGAATCGCCTGTAAGCCTTTCAACCGCAAAATAAAGTCGAAGGTCTCTTGGAGGGGGGAATCTTTGACGTCTAAGGAGACGACGCCATCAGGATCGGTGGGGGGAGGCACGTCGTTGAGGACGATGTTTAAGCCGGCACGGCGAATCAAAAGGCTCAAAACGTCTCCCACAGGAGCGTTGCGCAAGGTCAAGCTGATGGTGCGGGTACTGCCTAGATCGACGGTATTAAGGGGGATCTGAATGTCGCTGATGGCAATGTCGCCGGAAGGGGGAGCGACGGCCCGGGCACCAAAGCTGGGACGGGTGGCAATTTCTAAGGGACGGGCAGGGGGAGGGGCTTGGGCAATGGTGGTGGCAGCCGGGGGACTAGCTGGAGCTGCTGTTGTGGGTGTGGGGCCGCTGCTGGTGACGGGGGAACGGGGAGGAGGGGTGAGTAGGGTCGGGCGGGCCGGAGCGGGTTGGGGGGGACTGACAGCAGTGGTTGTTGTGGGGGCAGTTGTCGTCGGGGCAGGGGCAGAACTGCTGGCGACGGGAATCGGGGGCCGGGATGAGCGCGGCGGCAAGGAGAGGAGGGTAGGTTTGGGGGCCGGGACAGGCTTGGCAGGCGCTGCCGCTGGCCCTGTGGCGGTTGTGGCCGGTGGCTGAACGGGGGCTGCTACTGGCCGCACGGGAGCAGTTGCCGGTGTTGCAGATCCAACAGGAATGGCTGGCTGACTGGCAACCACGGCAGGGGGCGCAGGTTCTAGGCTGTTGAAGTCAAAAACTAGCCGGCTGGAGGTGCGCTCGGCCAAAAGTCCTTGGGGAGCACGGGTTTCCCCAATAATCTGAACTCGTACACTGGATTTGTCTAATTGGGTAACTTCCAATAACTTCACCCCTGGCAAGGGCTTTTCTTGCCGGGCACCCTCCCTCAGCTTTAACTCGGCATTGGTAATGTCCCCAACCCAGGCGTTGCCTTGCTGGGTAAAAAAGACTTGGGGGCGCGCCCCACCAGCGGTGTCAATCTCCAGTTTCATCCGTCCACCGCTAGGAACTAGGCGAACCCCAGTGATTTGATTGCGACTGGCGGGCAAACTGCTAACTTGAGCCTGGCTGGCAGCAATGTCCATAGCCAGAAGGGGCATGCTGAGCGCTACCCCCACAATCAGTTGGCTGATAAAACGGTTGGTATCCATCCTCACACACCCTCACATCAACACAGGCTAATCCAAACAAGGGCGCAGTAGCCCACCGGCCCTGTACCCTCAATAGCTTCTCCCTGTAAATAAAGCCGATATTTCTAATTTGGCTAGGGGATCCCTAGGACTACTCCTAGGGCCATGACTGGTTGGTGCCTGTCTGTTGTGGACTATTTTGAGCAACGCAGGAGGTGCAGACTTTTGTCTAGCTAGCTGGAGCTAACTGGCTATCGGTTGGGGGAAAGTTGGTGATTCGAGCTGGGATTCAGGGTCAAGAATAATAGCTAACAATTTCTGTCTTTGTTGGCTCCTGATGAGCGGAGCAGCAATAATTCTCGCGCTCGTGGTAGCTAGCCTGCAAGGAGGACGGTGGGCTGGTTTCCCTACCCATGAAAAAACTGTTCCCTATTAAACAGTTTCACCCCTGCCCCCGCAATGGGACAGAATCTTGCTATGGGGGCACACGCCAATTAGATCTGATTAGATCTGATCAATGCTGCGCTTGAGGTCTTCCAATTCCTCATCCACGGCACTGCTGCCCGATGGCAGGGATCCCGAAGGGGTGCTGCCTGAGCCAAGGACTTTTGCTTTGAGCAGGGCCAGTTCATCGTCAACACCACTGCTGCCGCCTTCTAGGGCTAGAAACTGTCGCTCGAGGCTATCGGTGGCCAATTCGGCAACGGCTGCGGAGCGGGCTTCCAGTTGTTCGACTTTGGCTTCCATGCGGTCGAAGGCAGCCACTGCAGACGAGGTGTTGACCTTGCCGATGACTTGGTTGATTTGCTCGGTGGCCTTGGCAGAACGGGCCCGGGCAATCAGCATGTCTTTTTTGGTCTTGGCTTCGGCGATCTTGCTCTCCAGTTTGGCCATGTTGTCCCGCAAAATCAAAAGCTGGGCGTTCTGCTCATCCAGTTGCTTTTTCATGCTGGCAGCCGTTTCCGCAAAGGTCTTTTTGCGCATTAGGGCTTCCCGAGCCAGTTGTTCATTGTTGTTGCGCAGGGCCAGTTCGGCTCGCTTCTGCCATTCTTCCACGTTCTGGCGGGCTTGCTCGTACTGTTTCTCCATGCGTTTCTGGCTAGCCATGGCTTGGGCTACGGACTGACGCATCTGGATTAAATCTTCCTGCATATCTTCAATGGTTTGGTTGAGGATTTTTTCCGGATCCTCGGCCGCACTGACCAGGGCGTTCAGGTTGGCTTTGATAATGCGTCCCACCCGCTCAAACAATCCCATCTGACCTGCACTCCTTCGCTCGGCTTTCCCTATGCTACTCTGCTCTGGAGAAAAGTTTCCAGTCGGCTCTATTCTAACGCTGCCAATCAATCATGCTAATCCCCTTGGGGATAATCCTGCCAAAGTTGGGTCCGTTCCCGCAAGCTGGTAAAATGACCCCCACCTAAAATCACATGATCCAAAACCGGGATGCCGAGGATCTGCCCGGCTTGCAGGAGTTGGCCGGTCAGGTGCAGGTCGCTGGGGCTGGGTTCGAGGTCGCCGCTGGGATGGTTGTGGGCAATCAAAATCCGGCTGGCCCCCTGGCGCACTGCTAGGCGAAAGGTCTCTCGGGGATGGGAAAGGGTTTCTGAGGCCAGACCTTTGGTAACGATATGTTGCCCAATCAAACGATTTTTAATGTCGAGCAGGACAACGGCAAAGTGCTCCTGGCTGGCCCACATCATTTCCCCGCTTAATACCGCCGCCGCTGCTCCCGGAGAATCAATGAGACTGCCCTCGGGAGGACGGGCTAGGTACACGCGTCGCCCTAGTTCTAAGGCAGCAAGAATGGTGGCAGCTTTGGCCGGACCAATGCCAGCAATTTGCAGTAGCTCCGCCGCTTCAATCTCCCGCAGCCGACTGAGGGGATCCCCATCGTAGGCGCTGAGTTGGTTGAGGATCAGTTGTCCTAAGCCAAGGGCAGAGAGCTTGCCGGGGCCTTGGCCGGTGCCAAGGAGAATGGCTAGTAGTTCGGCGTTGGCTAGGGTGCGGGATCCCTGGGCTAGTAGGCGTTCCCGGGGACGGTCCTGCAGGGGCAGATCGGTGATGCGGAAGGTGTACTCTGACATCGTGGGGTTCCGAGGTATTGCTGGGGATGCTGCCTGCCATTGAACTGAAGGGGATCACCAAGCGCTATCCGCTGGTGCTGGCTAATGACGGGGTGGATTTGACCCTGTATGGGGGGGAGGTGCTGGGGTTGGTGGGGGAAAATGGGGCGGGCAAGTCCACGTTGATGAAGATTCTCTACGGGATGGTGCAACCGGATGGGGGGGAAATATGGCTGCAGGGGAGGCAGGTGCATTTTCACAGTTCTATGGATGCTATCCGCTGGGGGATTGGCATGGTGCACCAACATTTTATGCTGGTGGAGCCGCTGCGGGTGTGGGAAAACGTGATCCTGGGGGCGGAGCCCCATTGGGGCGGCATGATTCGCCCAGGACTGGCGCTCGCTAAGGTGGCCGCTTTACAGCAGCAACTCGGCTTCCAGGTGGATTTGCAGGCGCGGGTGCGGGATCTGCCGGTGGGGCTGCGGCAACGGGTGGAAATCCTCAAGGCTCTCTACCGCCAGGCTCGCATTTTGATCCTAGATGAGCCAACGGCAGTGCTCACCCCAGGGGAAGTCCAGGAACTGTTTGCGTTTTTGCGCCGCTTCGTGGCCCAGGGAGGTTCGGTGATCTTCATCAGCCATAAGCTCGATGAGGTGATGGAGGTGGCTGACCGCATCACGGTAATCCGGGATGGACGGGTGATCACAACGGTCCCTAAACAGGCAACTCAGCCCCAATACCTGGCTAGCTGCATGGTAGGACGGGAGGTGACCCTGACCGTCAACCGGACTCCCGCCCAACCGGGATCCCCACTCCTGACTCTGGAGCAGGTGCAGGTGGGATCCCAGGTGCGGGGGGTAAGTTTGCAGGTGCGGGCAGGGGAGATTGTCGGCATTGCCGGGGTGGAAGGGAATGGACAGACGGAGTTGGTGGAAGCGATTGCGGGGCTGCGCCCCTACCGGGGGGAGATCCGTTTTCAGGGGCAACGGCTACCGCCAACTCCCTGGGCCGTGCGCCGCTGGGGCACAAGCCATATCCCCGAAGACCGCAATCGCCGTGGGCTGGTGCTGGATTTTGTCACCCGGGACAATGCCATCCTCGGCGACCAAGGGCAACCCCCCTTCTGCAACCGCCTAGGACTACTGCGGGATCCCCAAATCCGGGCCCATGCCCAAGGGCTGGTGGAGCGGTTTGATGTGCGGCCCCGCGGTATTACCCTCACCGCCCGCCGCTACTCCGGCGGCAATGCCCAAAAGCTGATCGTGGGCCGAGAACTGACCCGGGATCCCAAGTTGTTGATCGCAGCCCAGCCCACTCGAGGAGTAGATATCGGCGCCATTCTAGCCATCCACGCCCAAATCCTGCAGGCTCGGGATCAGGGCATGGGAGTGCTGTTGGTCTCAGCGGATCTCAATGAAGTACTCAGCCTCGCCGACCGCATCCTGGTCATGCACCAAGGACGCCTCAGCGGCGAACTCCCCAACCCCCCGGGATCCCCGGTGAGCTTGGCAGCCTTGGGGGCTTTGATGGCCGGGGTTTAGGCAGCGGCTTGTTTAGCTAGGGTGACAATTTGGGCAAAAGCTTGGGGATCGAGAAACGCCAGCCGGGCCAGCATTTTGCGGTTGATCTGGATGTCTGCTTTTTTCAAAAGGCCCATCAGAGTGCTGTAGTTAATGCCTTGCTCCCGGGCGGCAGCATTGACCCGGATAATCCACAGTTGGCGAAAATCCCGCTTCTTGCGCCGCCGATCCCTGTAGGCATGGCGCAGGGCTTTCATCACCGATTGATTCGCTACCCGGAATAACTTCGAGTGCGCCCCCAACGATCCTTTGGCCAGTTTGAGAATCTTTTTGCGGCGTTTGCGAGCGACATTGCCCCGTTTAACTCGAACCATGGCTCCACCATCCTAAAAACTGTAGGGCATTTGCAGTTCAATATTGGCGGCATCGCCGGGGTGAGCCACCACCATCCCCGAAAGACTGCGTTTGCGTTTGCTGCTCTTGTGCTGCAGCAGGTGATTTTTGCCCGCCCGACGAAAACGAATCTTCCCAGATCCGGTGACTTGGTAGCGTTTGGCGGCGGCTTTGCGGGTTTTCAGCTTGGGCATAACAACCATTATTTTTGGCAGAAGTCAATCATAAACCAGAATCGACTCTTCTGACAAGATAATGGAGGCAAGGTGTCAGGAGTGAACTGATGAGCAGTCCCCAAGTAACGGTGGTCGATCACCCTTTGATTCAGCATAAGTTGTCCCTGATGCGCTCGGAGGAAACCAACACGGCGGAGTTTCGCTCCCTGATGCGGGAAATCAGCGCCTTGATGGCCTATGAGGCAACCCGGGATCTGCCCCTGCGCTACCAGCCGATCCGTACCCCCATGGCTGAGATGATGGCACCGGTGCTGGCAGCGGATAAAAAACTGGTGCTGGTGTCCATTCTCCGGGCAGGCAATGGCATTCTCGAGGGCATGCTGTCGTTGATCCCCGCCGCCCGGGTGGGCCATATCGGTCTGTACCGGGATCCCGTGACCTTGGTGCCGGTGGAGTATTATTTCAAGATGCCTTCGGACATTGCTGAGCGGGATGTGATCCTGGTCGATCCCATGTTGGCGACAGGCAATTCGGCGGTGGCAGCGGTCTACCGCCTCAAGGAAACCAATCCCAAGTCCATTCGCTTTATTTGTTTGATTGCTTCTCCAGAAGGGCTGAGCCATTTCCACGACAATCATCCCGACGTGCCGGTGTACACCGCCGCCATTGACGATGGTCTAGATCAGCATGGCTATATCATCCCTGGGCTAGGGGATGCGGGCGACCGCCTCTACGGCACCCGTTAGCCCTTGCGGGTGGGTCAGGGGCGTATTGTCTTCTGAGGGCGGAATCACCTGCCAAAACTGCCCAACCCAACTCCCCCACTGATCCAAAATCTGCCGGGCCCGGCTGCTGCCTGTGAACTGCCAGTGCTGCTCCAGCAACTGCCGCAACTGCGCTGCCGCCGCCTCGGTCTGGATCCGCTGGATGCGCACAATCTCGCTGTTCACTTTGGCGGAAAAGTCACCCTGCTCATCCAAAATATAGGCCATGCCCCCGGTCATGCCGGCAGCCACGTTCCGTCCCACCCGGCCCAACACCACCACAATCCCACCCGTCATATACTCGCAGCAGTGATCCCCAGCCCCCTCAATCACCGCCACCGCCCCGGAGTTGCGCACCGCAAACCGCTCCCCCGCCTGACCCCGGGCAAATAGGTACCCCCCCGTCGCCCCATACAAACAGGTATTGCCCAGAATCACATTCGCCCCGGGATCCCCAGAGAAATCCGGGTGGGGTTTGAGAACAATCCGCCCTCCCGCCATGCTCTTACCCACATAATCATTGGCTTCCCCCACCAAGGTCAGGTGCATCCCAGCCAAGGTGAAAGCCCCAAAGCTTTGCCCGGCACTGCCCCTAAACTCCAACTCCAGACAGCCCCCCTTCTCGGCAAAACCCGTATCCCCATAGCGAGCCGCAATCACCCCAGCAATCCGACCCCCCACCGACCGATCCGTATTCACAATCCCACTCGACAAGGCCAGGGATCCCGGATGCTCTAGGATCTGCTGCAGGTCGGGGTGGTTGAGGAGGGTGTCGTCAAGGACTGGGCCGTTGCTATGGACCGGTTCGTGCTGCAGCCAAGTCCGATCCTCACGGGTATTGGGCAGATCCAGCAAACACCTCAGATCCAGCCCCGCCGTCTTGGTCAACTGCACCTCCGGACGCGGCACCAGTAAATCCGACCGCCCCACCACCTCCGCCAAGGAACGATAGCCCAACTTAGCCAGAATCTGCCGCACCTCCTCCGCCACAAAAGCAAAAAACGTCACCACATGATCCGGGATCCCGGGGAAGCGGGCTCGCAGTTCCGCCTTATGACTGGTCACCCCCACCGGACAGGTATTGGTGTGGCAGACCCGCGCCATGATGCAGCCCTCCGCAATCATCGCCACCGTGCCAAAGCCAAACTCCTCCGCTCCGAGCATGGCAGCCATGACCACTTCCCAGCCGGTGCGGATGCCCCCATCCACCCGCAAAATCACCCGATCCCGCAGGTGATTGTCCAGCAATGCCCGATGCACCTCCGTCAACCCCAACTCCCACGGGGATCCCGCGTGTTTGATCGAGCTGAGGGGGGAAGCCCCCGTGCCTCCTTCGTGGCCGGAGATTTGAATAATATCGGCATTGGCCTTGGCCACCCCAGCTGCCACCGTACCGATACCGACTTCCGAGACCAGCTTCACCGACACCTGTGCCCGGGGATTCACCTGGTGCAGGTCAAAGATCAACTGAGCCAGATCCTCAATGGAATAAATATCGTGGTGAGGAGGCGGCGAGATCAACGACACCCCCGGCTTAGAGCGGCGCAACTTGGCAATATAAGCTCCTACCTTACTGCCCGGCAATTGTCCCCCTTCCCCCGGTTTGGCTCCTTGGGCCACCTTGATTTCGATTTGCTCCGCACTCATCAAATAGGCTGGCGTCACCCCAAACCGCCCCGACGCCACCTGCTTGATGGCCGAATTGGCACTGTCCCCCTGGCGCAAACCCTTGAGGTGGGGAAAGCGCCGGGAGCGCCCTTCGCTGTCCACATCCGTAATCGGCACAAACCGCTCCGGATCCTCGCCCCCTTCCCCGGAATTGGACTTGCCGCCAATGCGATTCATGGCAATCGCCAACGTCTCATGGGCCTCCTGACTCAAAGCCCCCAACGACATCCCCCCCGTGGCAAAGCGCTTGAAAATCTCACCGGCCGGCTCCACCTGATCCACATCAATGGGATCCCGATCGCTGCTGAACTCCAGCAGATCCCGCAAGGCTGTCGGTGGGCGATGGCGCAGATGGGCTCGGTAAATCTCATAGTGATCCGGGGATCCGGAAGCGATGGCCCTGTGGAGGAGTTTGGACATTTCCGGGCTATTGATGTGGTATTCCCCCTTGGGTCGGGCTTGGATAAAGCCGAAGTTTTCCAACTTTTTCAGATTCAGTTCTGGGAACGCCTTTTGGTGGCTGACCAGCACCTCCTTGGCCAGATCTTCCAGACTCATCCCCCCCACCCGGGACACCGTCCCCCGGAATGCCAGGTCGATCACCTCCTGACTCAGCCCAATGGCCTCAAAAATCTGCGCCCCATGGTAACTCGACAGCAGGGAAATCCCCATCTTGGAGAGGATCTTCAGTAGCCCTGCCTCCACCGCCGCCCGGTACTTCAACTGCACCTCAATCGCTGACAGATTCGGCAACTTCCCCGTCTGCATCAACGTTTGGGTTTTGGGTTTTTGGTGCCAGTGGCGGATCGTCTCATAGACCAAATAGGGACAAACGGCACTCGCCCCATAGCCAATCAAACAGGCAAAATGATGGGTACTCCAGCACTGGGCTGTCTCCACCACAATCGACGTCTGCAGACGCAACCCCACCCCAATCAAATGGTGGTGGATTGCCCCCACCGCCAACAACGGCGGAATCAACGCCCACTCCCCACTCAACCCCCGATCCGACAGAATCAACACCTGGGATCCCGCCTGTACTGCCGCTGCCGCCCGCTTGCAGAGATCCTTGAGAGCCCCGGCTAGGGCCCCTGGCCCCTCCAGAGCCGGGAACAGCATCGAGAGGGTCGTGCTGGGTAGGGATCCCTGTTGTAGCGCCGCCAGTTCTGCCTCATTGAGCACCGGGCTGCGCAGTTGGATCACCTGGGCCGCCTCCGGGCTAGGGTTGAGGAGATTACCCTTCGCCCCCAAATAAGTATCCAGAGACATCACCAGACTTTCCCGCAACGGGTCAATGGCTGGGTTGGTCACCTGGGCAAAGCGCTGCTTGAAATAGTCATAGAGGGGATGGGGCTGCTGGGAGAGCACCGCCAAAGGCGTATCATCCCCCATACAGAACGTCGGCTCCTTGCCCGTTGCCGCCATTTCCTCCAGCACCAGTTCCACATCTTCCTGGGAATACCCAAAAGCCACCTGCGCCCGCAGCAGTTCCGCCTCACTCAGGTGCGTCTCCGGGCAAAACGTCTGGGGTGCAAAAGGAATCCGAAAAGTTTTTAGCCACTCCCCATAGGGGTATTCTGCGGCAATGTGCCGTTTAATCTGGCGATTGTGGAGGATCTGTCCCCTGAGCAAATCCACCGCCAACATTTGCCCCGGCCCTAGCCGTCCCTTCTCCACAATCTCCGCCTCTGGTAGCTCCACCACCCCCGCTTCCGAAGCCACCACCACCAGCCCATCCCGGGTAATGGCATAGCGAGCCGGGCGCAGCCCGTTGCGGTCCAACACCGCCACCACCACCTCCCCATCGGAACAGACCACCATCGCCGGCCCGTCCCAAGGCTCCTGCAGCGCCCCGTAAAACTCATAAAAATCCACCACCTCCGGAGCATCCTGCCATTCCGGCTGATGGCGATAGGCCTCCGGAATCGTCACCATCAACGCCTTCAGCGGCGAAAACCCCGTTTGCACCAACAACTCCACCACACTATCCAAAGCTGCCGAATCACTCGCCTGGGGATCAATAATTGGCTTCAGATCCTGCAACTGTTCCCCCCACAAAGGATGCTCCAGGCACTTCTCCCGGGCCATCATCCAATTGACATTGCCCAAATAGGTATTGATCTCCCCATTGTGGGCCAAATAGCGCATCGGCTGCGCCAACGGCCACCTCGGCAACGTATTGGTACTAAAACGACGGTGATAGATCACAAAAGGCGTGACAAACTCGGGATCCCGCAAATCCTCATAGAACCTAGCTAGGGCCGCCGACTGCACCATCCCCTTATAGACAATCGTGCGACTGGACAGGGAACAAAAATAGATAGAGCCTGCCCCAAACTGTTGATGAATGCTGTGTTCTAGGCGCTTGCGCAACAGATACAAATCCTGCTCCAAAGCCGCCCCCCGCAACTGGGGATGATGGAGAATCAGTTGGGCAATCCAAGGTTGATTTGCCGCTGCTAAAGGTCCTAGCACCTGCGGCTGCACCGGCACCTCCCGCCAACCCAACAATTGCCACGCCGTCACCGATAGCAAAAGCTCAATGGCAGCCTTGACCCGCCCCCGTAGCCCCTCTTCCTGGGGCAAAAACACCATCCCCACTGCCACCCCATCTGCCGGCAACTCCCCCCAGCGCCGCAGCAACTGCCAAGGAATCTGGGTAGTAATCCCTGCCCCATCCCCCGTCACCTGGTCGCCCCCACAGCCGCCCCGGTGCTCCATGCAATCGAGTGCCTTCAATCCCTGCTGCAACAACCTATGACTGGATCGCCCGCGGCTATCGGCAATAAACCCCACCCCACAAGCATCATGTTCTCCGTGATACCACCGATCGGCAAAAGCAGTCAGGGGAAAACGCATAGGAATTAAAAGTATCAGATTTTACAAAAATATCTAAATCCAGAAGTTCTGGGACTCTCAGGATAGCGCAAAGTTCAGCGGAAGGAAAGACTCCCTTGGGGTATGGTTAGAATCAAAGGTAAGGGTGTTTCGGTGAGTCTATGCCACCTCTGAACCGGATCCTCTACGTCGAAGATGACCCCGATATTCAAATGGTGGCCCGCCTTGCCCTGGGAATGGTCGGTGGCTTTACGGTGGAGATTTGCAGCAGTGGCCAAGAGGCCCTGACTAAGGTTGAAGCTTTTGCACCGGATCTGATTTTGCTGGATGTGATGATGCCGGTCATGGATGGACCAACCACCCTATTGGAGCTGCGCAAGCTGCCCGCTGCGGCTGATCTGCCCGTTATTTTTATGACCGCTAAAGTGCAAACCCATGAAGTCAACTCCTACAGAGAAATCGGGGCTGTGGATGTGATTTCCAAACCCTTTGATCCCATGTCTTTAGCCAGCACCCTGCGGCAAAAGTGGCAGGTATATCATGAATCCCTTACCTGATTGGCAAGAAGAGCTTGCCCTCTTGGCCAAAGCTTACACTGACGAAGTGCCGAGCAAATTGGCCCAGATGCGCTCGATTTGGAGTCAGTTTTGTGAGCAAAAAGATCAGCGTCTGCTCAGTACTTTGCATCGCCTCGCCCACAATATGGCTGGATCTGCGGCAACTTTTGGACTGAGTTCTCTTAGCGATCAAGCCCGTCGCTTTGACTTATTCCTCAAAAAAATCCTGGATACCCAGTTGCCTCCCAATAATGACCAGGAGCAGCAGGTACTTGCTTTCCTCGACACCCTCTATCGCGTTTCTCCCCAGGCGCAAGTTGAGAAGGTAACTGTTTTTGAAGATTCCCAATCTTTGGGATTGGAACAGACCCAGCGAGGCAACCCTTCCCAGCGACAAAATAAGCTGGTTCTGATTGTCGATGACGACCCGGCATTAGCTACAGAACTAGGGCTACAGATTAGTTATTTTGGCTATCAGGTGAAGATCTTTAACCATCTCGCTGAACTCAACCAAGCCATTGATGAACAGATCCCGGCCGCCTTGATCCTAGATATTATTTTCCCTGAGGGAAATTTGGCGGGTATTGAGGCCTTTGAGCGTATCCAAAAAAAACAAGCGGTGCATATTCCTCTGATCTTTACTTCCGTGCGCAATGATATGGAGGCTCGTCTCTATGCGGTGCGAGCCAAGGGGGATGCCTATTTCACTAAGCCGATTCAAGTAGGGGCTTTGATTGATAAGCTTGATGCTTTGACCTCCCATCCCCAGGAGGAACCCTTTCGGGTCTTGATTGTGGATGATGAGGCCAGTTTGGCCCAGTACCATGCCGCGATTTTGCGCCAAGCTGGGATGGTGACTCACTGTGTTTCCGATCCGATGCAGGTCTTGCAACCGCTGCATGACTTCCGCCCAGATCTGATCCTGATTGATATCTATATGCCCCAATGTACGGGCCTAGAATTGGCCACTGTAATCCGACAACAGGAAACCTATGTCAGTGTACCAATTGTATTTTTATCCACAGAAACTAATCAGGGTAAACAACAGGATGCCATGCGCTTGGGGGGAGATGATTTCCTCACCAAACCCATCCGTCCAGAGCGGTTGATCGGCGCCATCACAAGCCGGGTGGAGCGATACCGCACCCTGCGTTCGTTGATGATCCGAGATGGGCTGACGGGCCTGCTCAATCACACCCATCTTAAGGAACAGTTGGATCTGGAATTGTTGCGGGCACAAAAGTATCAGCAGCCTCTGGCTTTTGGCATGATTGATCTGGATCATTTCAAGACGGTCAATGATTCCTATGGCCATGCCAGCGGCGATGGGGTTCTGAAAAGTTTGGCCCGCTTGCTGCGCCAAAGGCTACGACAAACGGATATCATTGGCCGCTACGGGGGGGAGGAGTTTGCCGTGATCTTGCCCAATACAACCCCGGTTGCTGCGGTGCAGGTGATGAATGAAATCCGCGATGGTTTTGCCCAAATCCACCACTACGCTAATGGTAAGGAGTTTACGGTGACCCTCAGCTGCGGCATCGCTGGTTTCCCGGATTACGGGGATCAGCGCTCCCTGTGCGATGCCGCCGATGAGGCCCTCTACCGAGCCAAACATTCCGGGCGCAATTGTGTGGTGCTGGCTCGACCCCAAAAGCATAGGGAAGCGACATAAGGCTGAATTGGGAAAAAACCGATGCTTGGCGGGCAAATGGTTGGCTATTGCTACTCTACCTCCAACCCCGATCCCCATCCCCTCATCCAGGCGGGGGCTGATCCAATCTTCCTCGACCAGGGATCCCAAACGGGCTGGGAGCAACTCACCCACTGGCCCCAGCGGATTGGGGGGGTGGTGGTCTGCCGTTTTGCCGATCTAGGACCAGAACGCCACCAACGCCGGCAGTGGCTGCAACAACAAGGGATCCCGTTGCTGGTGTTACAGTCGGGATCCCCGCGGGGGCCGGTGCCGTTTGGGTACCGGCGGGTGGGGGGGAAGTATGGGTTGGATCCGCAGACGGCGCCGCTGGTGCGGGCTTTTTTCAGTGATTTTTTGCTCTATGGGTCGGTGCGGCGGTCGGTGAAGCTGTTGCGGGATCGCTATGGCCAGGAGGTTTCCGTGGCGACGGGGCAGCGCTGGTTGCGCCATCCGGTTTACCGCGGGGATGTGCTGCTGTCGGACGGCACGCTGATTGCCGATGCCCATCCGCCTTTGATTAGCCGCCGGGAAGCGGCCCAAATTGACCGTTGGTTGCGGCGGCAAGCAAGTTTACCCCGCCGCGCCGCTAGTTCTCCCCGCTCCCTGTCGGGTTTGGTGACCTGTCGGCAATGCCAGGGCCGGTTGCGGGTGCTGACGGCAGGGGACTATGTCTATCTGCGCTGCCCCACCTGCCGCTATAACCTCCCCTATGAACGGGTTTTGCAGGGGGTAATCGACAAACTTACCCAGGGCCTGGCCCAAAAACGCCAAACCTGGGATCCCCAAACCCCCTTGGTGGCGGAAAAGCAGCGACATCTTTGGCAACAAAAAATCGCAGAAAATGTCACAATTCTTGAGCAATTACCCGCAGCCCTGGCAGCGGGGATTGTGGATCCGCTGCTGTATGGGTTGCGGCGGCGGCAACTAGAGCAGGAAAACGCTCAACTGCAGGCGCAACTACAGCAACTCCCACCCCCCCAATTTGGGGAAGTGCTGCAGAACCTTTCCATTCCCGCCTTCTGGCAGGACCTGACTGAAACGGAGAGGCGAGCCTATCTGCGGGAGGTGCTGCGCCGCATTGACGCTGGCCCCGACCTCTGCCTAGAACTCAGTTTTTGTTTTGATCCATAATTGCAAAACTTGCTAGGCAAAATCCCAAAATCAGGCTTTTCAGGCCTAGAACCACCCTGGGCAGCAACCTCAACCGGAAAAATCCCCCAAGGACTGTTTCTCAAAATCAGAAATCCTTCTTTATTAAACTTCACAAAATTGAGATCTCCAATAATGGGGCAGCAGTGTTTTCGGGATCCCTATGAAGTTGGCGGTGTATGGCAAGGGTGGCATTGGCAAGTCCACCACCAGTTGCAATATTTCGGTGGCCTTAGCCCGGCGGGGGATGAAGGTTTTGCAGATCGGTTGTGATCCCAAGCATGACAGTACTTTTACCCTGACTGGGTTTTTGATTCCCACCATTATTGACACGTTGGAAGCCCATAACTATCACTATGAGGATGTCTATCCGGAGGATGTGATTTATAGGGGTTATGGGGGGGTTGATTGTGTGGAAGCGGGGGGCCCACCGGCGGGGGCTGGCTGTGGTGGTTATGTGGTGGGAGAAACGGTCAAATTACTGAAGGAACTCAATGCTTTTGATGAATATGATGTGATTTTATTTGATGTTCTGGGAGATGTGGTTTGTGGGGGTTTTGCTGCCCCATTAAATTATGCCGACTACTGTTTAATTATTACTGACAATGGCTTTGATGCTTTGTTTGCTGCCAATCGGATTGCAGCTTCGGTGCGGGAAAAGGCCCGCACTCGCAAGTTGCGGCTAGCGGGCTTGGTGGGCAATCGCACTGCCAAACGAGATTTGATCGATCGCTATGTGTCGGCAGTGCCAATGCCGGTGCTAGAGGTCTTACCTCTGATCGATGAGATTCGTATTTCTCGCATTAAGGGCAAAAGTATCTTTGAAATGGCAGAAACTGACCCTGATCTAGAACCAGTCTGTCAGTATTATCTGAACATTGCTGACCATCTCTTGGCCCAACCGGAGGGAATTGTCCCCCAAGATGCTCAGGATCGAGAGCTATTCAACCTCCTTTCAGACTTCTATACGGGATCCAGTCAGAAGGTTCCAGCTTTAGTCTAGCTCAAAATTAATTGAAATTAAGCCCACTTAAGCTAAAAACTAAACTATTGAGGAGAAAGGCAATGACATCAACGCTACCAGCACCGAATCCACTTCATTTTGACTGTGAAACCGGCAACTATCATACTTTCTGTCCCATCAGTTGTGTAGCCTGGCTCTATCAAAAAATTGAAGATAGTTTTTTCCTGGTCATTGGCACCAAAACCTGTGGCTATTTTCTGCAAAATGCCATGGGGGTGATGATCTTTGCCGAACCCCGCTACGCCATGGCAGAACTGGAAGAAGGAGACATCAATGCCAAACTCAAGGACTATGAGGAGCTCAAACGCCTCTGTCTGCAAATCAAGCGGGACCGCAATCCCAGTGTTATCGTCTGGATCGGTACCTGCACCACGGAAATTATCAAAATGGATCTGGAAGGAATTGCCCCCAAACTAGAAGCAGAAATCGGCATCCCCATTGTAGTAGCCCGTGCCAATGGTTTGGATTATGCCTTTACCCAGGGGGAAGATACGGTTTTAGCAGCGATGGTCCATCGCTGTCCCAGTCACTCTGAAACTAAGCCTGCGGAGAAGGAAGGTCCCTCTGGTCTGAGTCAGTTCTGGAATCTCGGCCCCAAGAAAAAGCCAGAAACCCCCAATCGCCCCCCTTTGGTTGTCTTTGGATCCCTGCCGGATCCGGTGGTTACTCAATTAACCTTGGAGCTAGAAAAATTTGGGATCCCGGTTGTGGGCTGGTTGCCGGCTAAGCGGTATCAGGAATTACCGGTGATTGAGCCGGGCACTTTTGTGGTAGGGGCAAATCCTTTTCTCAGTCGCACGGCAATGACCCTGGTGCGCAAAAAACAAGCCAAACTCATCAATGCCCCTTTTCCCATTGGTCCGGATGGCACCTCCGCTTGGATCAAGGCAATCAGCCAAAGTTTAGGCTTGCTCACCCCCGAGTTGGAGGCAACTTTGGCCAAACGAGCCATGGAAATCTGGCAGCAACCCAAAGTTCAGGCCTATCTCGATCTGATCCGGGGCAAAACTGTCTTTTTCATGGGGGATAATCTCTTGGAAATCTCTCTGGCCCGTTTCCTCGCCCGCTGCGGCATGATCCCCCTAGAAATCGGCATCCCTTACTTGGATAAACGCTATCAAGAATCGGAACTGGCGTTCCTGTCCCAAACCTGTGCCGAAATGGGGATCCCCAGTCCCAGGATTGTGGAGAAGCCGGACAATTATTGGCAGTTGCAGCGGATTCAGGAGCTAGAGCCGGATTTGGTGATTACCGGTATGGCCCATGCCAATCCTTTGGAAGCCCGTGGGATCACGACTAAGTGGTCGGTGGAGCTGACTTTTGCTCAGATCCACGGCTTTGGTAATACAGTAGATTTGTTAGAGTTAATCACTCGTCCCTTGCGGCGCAATGCTGCCCTTAATCCCCTTGGCTGGCAAAAGTTAGTCCATTCTGGCTAGCGATTATGTTCCGACCCCGTCCCCGTCGGGTTTACATTACGGTTAAGAATGGCTTGTTTTTGCTCCAAGGAATGGGGCACTGGCTGTCCTACTGGCGGGATCCCTATCATTTATTTTTGGTGATGCCCTGGTCGCTGTTTTTGGTGGGGATCCTGTTGATTTATGTGCTGATTAATCTTTTCTTTGCCGGCCTTTATCTGTTGGGGGGGGAGGGAATTGCCAATGCCGAGCCGGGATCCTTTGCTGATGCCTTCTTTTTTAGT
This sequence comes from Thermostichales cyanobacterium HHBFW_bins_127, assembly GCA_039794745.1. Lineage (GTDB taxonomy): Bacteria > Cyanobacteriota > Cyanobacteriia > Thermostichales > Thermostichaceae > JAUQVP01. The sequence goes on from JAUQVP010000015.1 coordinate 23,218, forward strand.
GTGCAGACCTTTGCTTCCATCGGCTATGGGGCGATGTATCCCCAGAGTTTGTATGTTCATACGGTTGTGGCCTGTCAGGCTGTTGTCAGTTTGATCTCCATTGCCCTTCTGACGGGGATTTCCTTTGCTCGTTTTGCCCGCCCGACCGCCCGGGTAATTTTTAGCCGTGTAGCTGTGATCTGCAAGCACGACGGGATCCCGACGTTAATGATTCGGGCGGTGAATGAGCGGGGGAATCAGATCTTGGAGGCGCAAGCGCGGCTGACCCTGTTGCGGGATGAAATAACTCAGGAGGGCAATCCTTTTCGGCGTATGTATGACCTGCCGCTGGTTCGGGATCGCACCTATAGTTTTAGTATTGGCTGGACCATTTTGCATCCAATTATCCCGGGCAGTCCTCTGTACGGACTGAAATCAGAGGATCTGTTTCAGCGCAACACCACCATCACTGCCACCATCCACGGGCTGGACGAAACCGTTGCCCAGACTGTGCATGCCCAATATGATTATGGATCCCATGCGATTTTATTTCATCATCGTTTTGTGGATATGATTCAGTTTTTGCCGGATCAGCGTCGTCTGATTGATTTTAGTAAAATCCATGAGGTGATTCCTGAATATCCTACCCTAACGTAGGGTCATGCCAATGACTTGGGTTGTGGCTCCCCGGGCCTGGGTGACCCCAAGGGTGCGGTCGGCTTTTTCAATCATGGGTCGGCGCAAACTTACTACCAAAAACTGGGCCTGTTGCGATTGCTGCTGAATCATGGCTGCCAATTTTTCCACATTGGCCCCATCCAAAAACATGTCCACTTCGTCAAAGGCATAGAATCCAGAAGGACGATAGCGCTGCAAGGCAAAAATAAAACTCAAGGCGGTCAGGGATTTTTCTCCCCCAGACATGGCGGCTAAATGGCGCACGGGCTTGCCCTTGGGATGGGCCACCAAGGTCAAGCCACCGCTGAGGGGGTCTTCGGGGTTTTCCAGACTGAGATAGCCATCCCCATCGGAAAGCTGGGCAAAAATGGTGCGGAAATGCTGATCGACCGCCTGGAAGGCTTCCATAAAGGTTTGCTGCCGCAGGGTGGCAAAGTTTTCAATGCGCAGCAGCAATTCGGTGCGCTCCTGATTAAGGGTGGTGAGTTTATGGTGCAAATCCTGTAATTTCCCCTGCAAAGATTCGTATTCCTCGATGGCCAGCATATTGACGGGTTCGAGGGCCCGCAGCTTTTCTTCTAGGCGGCGCTGCTGGCGGCTGACTTCCTCAAGGCTGCGGTTGGAGCGGGGGGGGGCGGGGGGGAGTTGGGCCGCTGCCTCCTGCAGTTGTGGCTCGAGCTGGGCTAAACGGGCTTGGTACTCCTGCTGCTGTTGCTGGGCTTGGTAAAGCTGCCATTGCCAACGTTGGAGGGCTTGCTGGGCTTGTTTGACCTTGAGCTCCTGGGCATCTCGGGCCTGCTGCAACAATCCCAGCCGTGCTTCTGCCCCCTGCAATTGCACCCCAAGTTCCTCCAGAAGCTGGTGGGCCTGCTGCTGTTGAGCTTGGGCCAAGGCCAACTGCTGTTGGTGCTGCTGGTGCTGCTGTTGCCATTCCTGGTGCCGCTGCTGGAGGTGCTGCCGCCGCTGGGCTAATAACTGCTGCTCACTGCGGAGGCGTTGCAGGTGCTGCTCTAGCTGCCGCAACTGCTCCTGACTGGCAGCCACCACCTGCTCCTGTTCCTGCACCCCCTGCTGGGCCTGGTGCCAATAGGGATTCAGGGAGGATTGCTCCACCTGCCGCAGCTTGGTGTGCAAATCCCGCAGTCGCTCCTCCAAAAGCGGGATCTGCTCGGTTAGGGATCCCAGACGTTGTTGGGCGAGCTGGTAGCGGTTTTGGCTCTGTTGTTGCTGGGTGGTGAGGTTGTGCTGTTGTTGTTGGAGGTTATCTAGGGTGCTGGTGCAGTGTTCGAGTTGGGTTTGCTGCCGTTGTTGCTCCTGCCGGGCTTGGGTGAGTTCGCTGCGCAGTTGCTCTTCTTGGGCCTGTAAATGCCGCAGGGTCTGTGCCAATTGGGCCAGCATCGTTTCCAGATCCTGGATGCGGCTTTGCACCTCCCGGATTTCCCCACTCAAATCCGCCTGAAAATGGGTCTGCCCCGCCGGCACCGTACCGCCGGTCATGGCCCCCGATAGCTCCAGCAGATCCCCTTCTAGGGTGACCATGCGGTGCTTGCCGATGTAGGGGCGGGCGGCGGGCAAATCCCTAAACACAACCGTTTGTCCAAACACAAAGGCAAAAATATCCCGAAAGCGGGCTTCATAGTTCACCAAACGTAGGGCATAATCCACCATCCCCGGCAGATTCAGGGGGGGCAAAGGTCTAGCCGCTTGCATCTTATCTAGGGGCAAAAAGGTCAGCCGACCCGCCCTTTCTCGCTTCAACAACTCAATCCCTAACTCCGCCGTAATCGTATCTTCCACCACCACAAAATTGAGACGATTGCCCGCCGCCACCTCCAAGGCTAGCCGATACTGGGGATCCACTTGCCCCAACTGAGCCACTAAACCCCACACCCCCATCAATCCTCCCTGCAAAATCAATTGGGCCGCTCGGGATCCCTGCTGTTCTTGGGCAAGTTGCTGGCGATTTTCCAACTTATCTAGGTGCCGCTGCAACTGAAACAGTTCATTTTGCAGGCGTTTGGCGGTGGTTTGCTGGAGGGCAAGTTCTTCTTGGACGTGGCTGAGGCGGGTGGCTCGCTCCTGGATGGCAGCGATGGTCGTTTGCAACTGAGCTGTGAGGCTGTGTTGTTGCTCTGCTAGGGTTTGTTGTTCTGCCTGCAGGTGCTGGGCTTGGCTGCTGAGGGTTTGCAGGTGTTCTTGTAGTTGCTGCACTTGGGTTTGCAGGCGAATTTGTTCTTGCTGCTGGGGTTCGAGTTCCTGGAGCAGCTCCTGGATCTGACCGCTGAAATACTGGTGCTGTTGGATCCAAGTATCGGCGGATTGGGCTAAAACCTGGAGCCGTGCCCGTCGCTCCTCTAGGACTAGCTGCTGCCGGGCGAGGTTGGTACTCAGGGTCTGGTGGTGGCTGTGCTGGTGCTGCTCCTCGGCAGCCAAAAGCTGCTGCTGTTGCTCAAGCTGGGCAAGTTGCTCTTGGCTTTCCAGGAGATGCTGCTGACAGGCTTGCATCTGGCTGTGGGCTTGTTGGATGGTCGCTTGGGCCTGCTGCTGCTGCCCTTGGGCCACCACCCAGCGGCTTTTCAGATCCAGGTAATCCGACTCCCCAAGGACATGAATCTGCCGTTGCAGTTCCTGCAGGTCTTGCTCGGCTTGGCTCAGGCAGGTCTGCTCCGCCTCGATTTGACCCTGGAGAGCCGCTTGCTCCTGCTGGAGACGGTTGATTTCCCGGCAGAACTGCTGCTGTTGCTCCTGCAAATGTTGCCACAGCAGAATCGCCCGCTCTTGCTCCAACTGCTGCTTCTGCTCCCGCAGGGCCTGGTACTGCTTGGCTTTCTGGCTATCCTGCTCGAGTTTTTGACTTTGTTCCTGCCATTCCTGCTCAATCAGCTTGTAGCGCTCAATCTGCTCCTTAACTGCCTCGAGTTTTTGCCGAGATTGTTCAATTTTGCGGTCAAAATGCGCTACCCCAGCTAATTCATCAATGATCTGCCGCCGCTCCTTACTATTCATGGAAATAATCTGGGTGACATCCCCCTGCAACACTACGTTGTAACCCTGGGGATAAATGTGCAAAGCCTCTAATTGTTCGTGCAATTCACTCAAACTACAGGGCACATCATTGATATAAAAAGTGCTGCTGGTACTTGCCTCCCCATTGTCCCCCATCGTCACCCGCAACCGCCGACTCACCTTCCAATCCTGGGATCCCAAGGCAAAGGTCACCGACACGGCTGTTTCCACCCGTTTTTTGCCTTGGCTGAGGCTAGCGGCATTGACCAGATCCAGCAGTTTTTCCGCCCGCATCCCCCGGGAACTCGATAGCCCTAAGGCAAATAAAATCGCATCCAGCAAATTGGACTTCCCTGAGCCGTTCGGCCCGGAAATCACCGTAAACCCCGGCAATAAAGGGATCCCGGTGCAGCTGCCGAAGGACTTAAATCGGGTCAATTCCAGGTGCTTGAGGTACATAGTCGGGCCCAAGTTGCTCCCATGGTAGCCGATCACACTGTAGCTAGTGGGATCCCTGCAGATTCAGGGGTCATCGGGGCTAGGGGTGCCGATCCAGCCGGGCTGCCAGAGGTGGCGATTTTTCAGCATGGCAGCATTGATCCAGAGGCGGGTTTGCGGGTGGCAGACGGATTGTAGTTCGGCAAAGACGGTGCCTTGGCGCTCTTGGCGGTTACAGACGATGAAGTGCCGCCAGCCCATGACTGCTTGCACTGCGGTCCATTTGGAAGCCAAGAGATGGGGAAACTTCTGCTTGCGTTTCACAGGGGTCACCGACGGGCCTTCAAGTTGCTCTTTATGCTTTTCTCGTGCTTTTCTGGCGCTTTTCTGTGTTATGAACCTCAGGCTGGGAATAGTTTAGCGACTGAGGATTGCAGTTGTCAATTCTTGTCCTGAGATGGCCTCAAAAACTCAGTTGTGGCTAATCATGTGAGGGCGGCCGCAGTTGGAATAGCTGATTATAAACTTGCGCTCTGGCTTTTGAGTACAAATAGTCATCCTTGATAGGTTCTGGGAATGGGGTTTTTATTGGGATTATTCCTACCTTTGAACCTTTGGAATAGGGCAATAATTATTAGCTAGGGGTATCCTTATGTTAATGGGGATAGATTGGGATGAGATTTGCTGCTTAACTGACTGTTATCAGCCCCTAAAGCCCTTAAAAAGAGATTGATCGGGCTCGAATGGGGGATTGGAGCTGCTGAGGGGCAGCCTGGCTTTCTTGAGCAGAAAACCCTTGAGAGGGTAGGCAAGTGTTGGGGTTGCTCTGGCGGAGATTGCATGCAGCCTCTGAGTTCCTTGCTAAAGTAGGGCAGCAGTTCGGCTTTTGATGGACGCATGTTTGCTTGTGTAGGGGCAGCAACGCTGTTGGGATTGCAAGCTCTGGCGGTGACGGTGGAGGTGGATGTGGCGGGAGGCTTGCCCCAGATGGTGATCGTGGGCTTGCCGGATGGGGCGATCCAGGAGGCGCGGGAACGGGTGCGGGCAGCTATCAAAAATACCGGATTGATGGTGCCCCAACGCAAAATCATTATCAATCTGGCCCCGGCTGACCTGCGTAAGGAAGGCTCAAGCTTTGATCTGCCCATTGCCGTTGGGATCCTGGCTGCCTCGGAACAACTGCCCAGCCCAGACCTGAAAACAACGCTGCTGCTAGGGGAGTTGGCCCTGGACGGATCCCTAAGACCGGTGGCTGGGGTTTTGCCGATGGTGGCGGCGGCGCAACGGCTAGGCTATCGCCGGGTGATCGTGCCGGTGGGCAATGGGGAGGAGGCAGCGGTGGTGCAAGGGGTGGAGGTCTATGGGCTGAAAACGCTGCAAGAGGTGGTGCTGTTCCTCAAGGGCAGCTACTCCCCCTCCCCCCTGCGATTAGACCCCACCCAGATTCAGTTGGGGGATCCCCCGGTTGGCTATGATTTGCAGGATGTGAAGGGGCAGCATTTGGCGCGGCGGGCTTTGGAGGTGGCGGCCGCGGGGGGGCACAATTTGCTGTTGGTGGGCAGTCCAGGGGCAGGCAAGACCATGTTGGCTAAACGTTTGCCGGGGATCTTGCCCCCTTTGAGCTGGGAAGAAATGCTGGAAATTACCCAAATCTATTCGGCAGCCGGGCTACTGCGCCAGCATGCCCAACATCAGGGGCAAGCGGGTCTGATCACCCAGCGCCCCTTCCGTGCCCCCCACCACTCTGCCTCTTCCGTTGCCCTGGTGGGGGGGGGCTCCTACCCGCGACCGGGGGAAATCTCCCTGGCCCACCGGGGATCGTTGTATTTGGATGAGTTGACGGAGTTTCGCCGCGAGGTGTTGGAGGTGCTGCGCCAACCTTTGGAAGATGGGGTGGTGACGATCTCGCGCGCCAAGGTCTCGTTGCAGTTTCCCGCCCAAACCACCTTGATTGCTTCCACCAATCCTTGTCCCTGTGGGTTCTATGGGGATCCCGTTGTTCCCTGTGGCTGCAGTGTGCAGAAGCGGGAGCAGTATTGGGCCAAGTTATCGGGGCCGTTGTTGGATCGGATTGATTTGCAGGTGCGGGTGCAGCGTCTGAAGCCGGAGGAGATTGTCCAGGCTGCCGGTGGGGAACCTTCGGCGGTGGTGCGGCAGCGGGTGATAGCGGCGCGGCAGCGGCAGCAGCAGCGGTTTAAGGATCTAGCCGGGGTGCGCTGTAATGCCCAGATGCAGAGTGCCCACCTGCGGCAGTGGTGTGCTTTGGACAGCACCTGTCAGGGGATTTTGGAGGGAGCCATTCGCAAGTTGGGGCTATCGGCCCGGGGGAGTGACCGGATTTTGAAGGTAGCCCGTACCGTTGCCGACTTGAGTGGCAGCGAAACTATTCAGCCCCCCCACATTGCCGAAGCGATTCAGTACCGTAGCTTGGATCGGCTGGGCTAGCTTAAGATGTACCCTTAGTCCGAGCTGCCGCCCCATCCCGTTCCCGCTGAATTTGCCGGCGCAACTCCTGGGGCAATTGGGATCCCAGTTCCAGGGCCCGGTCGAAGGCCAGGACAGCATCTGCATCCCGCTTCAGCCCTACCAGGGCTTGGGCTTTGAGGTAGTGGAGTTCGGGGTTGTCGCAGCCGGTTTGCAGGGCTTGTTCTGCGCTGGTCAGGGCCATGGCAAAGTTGCCCATATCCCGGTAGGTGAGGGACTGTCCCCGCAGGGCCATGTAGTTAGGGGCAGCTTTCTGAAACTGGCTCAGGGCTTTGTCCCGATTCGTCAACAGCAAATCAATATAGGCAATAAACAGATTTACCTCTGGGTCATTGGCATCGGCAGCCTGGGCCGCCCGCAGGGAGGCAAACATCTGATTCAACAACGGCAAAGCCTTGGGTAAGCCAATCACCACCCCCTCCTTGACCACCCCATAGGCCGCCTCCATCCCCATCCCCATCCCTTCATAGAGATTGCCCCGCACCGGATCGCTGCCCTTGATTCGGGATCCCACCTCGCGAGTTTGGCGAGCTAGTTGGGCGTACTCCTCCAGGTTGCCCTCTTGAAAAGCCAAGGCAGCCAACATGGCATAGGCTAAAGGTTCATCCGGCGTGGCTTGAATAATGGCCTCCAGGCGGGGACGGGTGCCGGTATAGCGCCCAAAACAAAACACCTCCCGAAAAGCCCCGTACATCTCCCCACTCATAGCCCGAGCTTGGGATCCCGTGCGGAAGGGATCTTTGGCCCAGGCGGGGGTGTTGCCTAGGGTCAGCATCAGCATCAGTGCCAGCCACAACCTACGGTTCACGGTTATTCCTCAACCCACCACTGCTGATCACTCTAGCGAGTTGTCAGGGGCCTGTCTCTGCGCAGTCCCGCCATCTGGGCCAGGTTTTGCCACAGTTTCCAGCCGTCCATGGCCGCATTAGCTAGGGCTGGGTCCGCTGCCCGCTCCGGGTGGGGCATCAGGCCCAAGACATTGCCTTGGGGATTGCAGATGCCGGCGATGTTATTGAGGGATCCGTTTTCGGCCAGGGGATGATAGCGAAACACCACCTGGCGGTTGGCTTCCAGCTCCGCTAGGGTCTGGGGGTCGGCGATGTAGCATCCTTCCCCGTGGGCAATCGGCAGGGTAATTTCCCCTTGATAGCCTGCGGTCCAGATTAAATCCGTCCGTTCCACCCGCAGCTTCACCTGATCGCAAATAAAGCGGAGATTGTGGTTGCGCATCAGTGCCCCCGGCAGCAAGCCAGCTTCCACCAGAATCTGAAAGCCATTGCAAATCCCCAGCACATAGCCCCCGGCCGCTGCAAAGTCCCGCACCGCAGCCATAATCGGCGCACAGCGGGCCAAAGCCCCACAGCGCAAATAATCCCCGTAGCTAAAGCCCCCCGGCAAAACCACCACATCCACATCCCCAAGGCTGGTGTCCTCATGCCAAATCAGCCGAGTTGGACAGCCCAATCGCCCCGCGGTAATCTGCACCACATCCCGGTCACAGTTGGATCCCGGAAACACCACCACCCCAAACCGCACCAGCTCACTCATAGCTCCCCTGGCTCGATGGTGACCGTAAAGGTTTCAATCACGGGATTGACCAGCAACTCCGCACACATCGCCTCCACCTCCTGTCGCGCCGCTGCTGCATCCCTAGCGTTGAGGTAAAGCCGGATAGATTTGCCGATGCGTACCTGTTCAACCCCATGGCCAAGCTGCTGTAATCCCTTTTGTACCGCTACCCCCGCCGGATCGAGCACCGAGGGCTTGAGATGAATTTCCACATGAGCCAAATAGGCAACCATTGGGGATCCCGGACTGGGCTTTTGTAGTTTAGCAAAAGGGTTTAGGGGGGTGGAAGTTCTGGGCTGGGGTTGAGGGGGCAGGGGCAGTGGGAAAAATCTAAACTTAGCTCCAGTGCCGTTCTGTACGCCCTCCATGATTTAGAAGCATGCTTGGGAACAACTCGGGGTTTTCCAATGGGGTGGGATTGCCAACAAGACAAGGCAATTTTTGAGATGGAGATTGACAGTTCTGGTCTTAGATGTCCTGCCAGCTAGTGCTTAGTTGGGCTGAGCTTTGGGGAAGTTATCGGCCCATTGCCAGCAGCTTTTTGGGGTATCGAGTCCCTGAGAGGGTGGGGAAAGTCTCCCAGCAAGCATCCCTGCCGGAACCCTAGCACTATTGCCCTTGCAGCCATTCCCCCCATGTGGATGGGTGTTGCCCTGTTGATCTTTAGCGGCACCAGGATTAGCGTGAAGATTGCCCCCGCCGGTTTGTGGACAATGCAGACAACCTCAGCCCCCCTCCAGTTGCACCCCCGCCCCTGGATCTGGCAAGGCCACCGCACGGAGTACATCCACGCCGGCCCCCCAACCGGGATCCCCTTGGTCTTGATCCATGGTTTTGGGGCATCCTGGGGGCATTGGCGGCGATTGATCCCCTGGTTGGCGGCGGATTATCCGGTGTATGCCTTGGATTTACTGGGTTTTGGCTGCTCCGATAAGCCTCGTTTGTCCTACTGTACCCAGCTTTGGCAAGCCCAAGTGGCTGCCTTCTGCCAAGAAATCGTTGCTGCCCCCGCCGTTCTCGTCGGCAATTCCCTAGGAGGCTATGTGTCCCTCAGCGTCGCCGCCCATACCCCCGACCTAGTCGCCGGCCTCGTCCTGCTCAACAGTGCCGGCTCCTTCCTACAACCCACCCGCCGCCCCTGGACCGCCCAACTCCTGGGATCCCTATTACGGCAGCCCCTTTTGTGTGCCTTGTTATTTCTCTATCTACGTCAGCCCCAGGTGATCCGCGCCACCCTTAGCAAAATCTACGTCAACCCAGAAGCCATTACCCCCGAGTTGGTGGAATTAATCCGCCGTCCGAGTCAGGATCCCGGTGCCATGCATGTGTTTATCAGCTTATTGCGGGGTCAGGGTCAGGGTCGTCCGCTAGCTGAGCTATTGGGGCAATTGCGGTGTCCTTTGCTACTTTTGTGGGGGGAGCGGGATCCCTGGTGTGATGCTCGTGGGCGTTCTCGGCTTTATCATCAGAATTACGACCAGATTACGGAACATTTTCTGCCCAGTGGTCACTGTCCCCAGGATGACACCCCTGATCTGGTAGCGCCGCCCCTTTTAGAGTGGCTCAGGACCCAGCCGCGGTTTCAGGCAGCATGTTAACGGCCCCGCCCCCCCACCCCACCGAACCCGTCCCCCCGCCTCCCCAGCGGGAGCGGGTTTCCCTTTGGCAATTATTGCGGGAGGATGTGGCTTGTGTTTTTGAGCGGGATCCTGCGGCTCGCACCGTCTGGGAAGTCGTTTTGACCTATCCTGGGGTGCATGCGGTGTGGATATATCGTCTGGCCCACTGTTTGTGGCAGAAGCGCTGGTATTTAATGGCGCGGATACTGAGTGCCTTGGGTCGCAGTCTCACCTTAATTGAGATTCATCCTGCTGCCACCATTGGTCGGCGTTTTTTCATTGACCATGGGTGTGGGGTTGTCATCGGTGAGACCGCCGAAATTGGCGATGATGTCACCCTTTACCATGGCGTTACCCTTGGGGGCACCAGTTGGCATCGGGGCAAACGCCATCCCACCCTCGAAAACGGCGTTGTTGTTGGCACCGGTGCCAAGATATTAGGTCCGGTACGGATTGGTTCCCATGCTCGCATTGGTGCCAACGCCGTCGTTATCCAGGACGTTGCCCCTGGCATGACCGTCGTTGGCATTCCCGGTCGAGAAGTTCTCCCTCCAGAGCGGCGGCGGATTTTAGCCCATGGCATTGACCTCGACCATCACCTCATGCCCGACCCCGTTGGCAAAGCCATCGCTTCCCTGGTGGAGCGGATTGAGCAACTAGAAGCACAAGTCAAAGCCCTGCAACAATCCCCTCCCCCCAACGATTAAGATCAAAACAGTTCCCCTGGAAGGATGGATGGAAGACCTGGATCGTCGCTTAGGACAACTGCAACTACGCCTGGGCCAAGCTCAGGACTATCTTTGACCTGCCCCGGCTTGAGCAGCAGATAGCCGTCATGGAGCAGGAAGCCTCCCAGCCCGGCTTTTGGGAGGATGCCGACCATGCTCGCCAATTTTTGCAGCAGTTGGACCGTCTGAAAACCCAAGTAGAGCAAGTGGATCGCTGGCACAAAGCCCTTGCCGACGCCAGCGCCATTGCCGAATTGCTCCAGGAAAGCCCCGACCCTGCCCTAGCCGCCGAAGCCACCCAGTTACTGACCCAAGTGGAGCAGGGCCTCAACCAATGGGAAATCCAGCAGCTCCTCTCCGGTCCCTACGACCAAGCGGGGGCGATCCTGTCCATCAACGCCGGTGCCGGCGGCACCGATGCCCAGGATTGGGCAGCCATGCTCCTGAAAATGTATGTGCGCTGGGCGCAAAACCAAGGCTACAAAGTCACCCTCTCCGAATACTCTGAGGGGCAAGAAGCCGGCATCAAATCCGCCACCATCCTCGTGGAGGGTCCCTATGCCTACGGTTACCTATCCGCCGAAAAAGGCAACCACCGCATGGAGCGCATCAGCCCCTTCAATGCCAACGGCAAGCGCCAGACCAGCTTTGCCGGTGTGGAAGTCATGCCCATCGTCCCTGAAACCAGCTTCACCCTCAAACCCGAAGACCTGGAATTTGAAACCTCCCGATCTGGGGGTGCTGGCGGTCAAAACGTCAACAAAGTGGAAACCGCCGTGCGCGTCATTCACAAACCCACCGGCATTGCCGTCCGCTGCACCGAAGAGCGCTCCCAATTACAAAACAAAGAGCGAGCCATTCAAATCCTCACCGCCAAACTCATCGAACGAGAAGAAGAAAAACGTCGCCAACAGCTTGCCGAAATCCGCGGCGAAATCGTCACCCAAGGCTTTGGAGGTCGCATTCGCACCTACACCTTCGATCCCTACAAACTGATCAAAGACCACCGCACCAACGCCGAAACCTACAACGTCGAAGCCTTCATGAACGGGGATCCCCAAGAGATAGGGGCTTTTATCTATGCCTATTTACAGCAGGAGCGTCAGCGAGGAGCGCGATGATACCGATATTAGATCACTACGTGGTGTTATTACCGAATGCTGTGGACGAGCAATTTTTAACCCCAGCGGAACTGCGACAATTTTTGATACGACTACTGCAAGAATATCCCCACTTGCAAGAGCGGTCCCCAATGGCATTGGAGCAGCAAGTGCAGCGGTTGATCGACACCACCTGTGAGCTGGAGATCAGTCCTGGTCAGGTGGTGCAGTGGTATGCGGTGCGGCTGACCAAATCCTAGGCTGGTTTTTGATCTGCAGCAGCAGTTGGGACAGCAAAGTCAGCACCGGCAGCTCAATCAAAGGACCGATCACCAGCGTCAGCGTGATCAGGGGTCGGTCAGGGAACACCGTGGCTGCGATGGCTAAGGATAGAGGTGAGTTCCGGGCCAAAGTTGTACAGCTTAAACAGGCAAACTCCGGATAGGACAACCTAAAAAGCTGGGCAGCTTGATAAGCTAGCAGCAGATTTATCAGAAAAAACAGACTGACCGGTGCTAGCAACTGCAGCCATAAGCCAAGATGCCCCCCCAGCATATGTCCTTTGGCAGCAAAGATACAGACAACAGCAAGATTGAGACTGATAAGCTGAACTACACCTATTTTTTGAGATACTTGATCCAAACTAGCTTCTCCCCATAGCTGGATAATCGTCTCCTGAGAAATCCTAGCCAAGATCAGAGGAATACCCAAACTGAAAAAGAGACCTTGCGCCCAATTGAGTGGGTCAACTTCCACCACCATTCCTACAAAAATCAGCAGATAGACTGGCAGCAGCAGCACCTGTAAAGTCAAATTGACAGGCAGCAAAGCCGTTGCCAGTGCCACATCCCCCCCTGCCACCCCCGTGAAAACCAGATACCAATCCGTGCAGGGGGTGACCATCAGCATCAGCAAACCAACCCATACATCCACAGACTCCCTGAGGAAAAGAGCACCTAACGTCCAAGCTAGAATTGGCGTCCAGAGGAAGTTGATAGCCAAACTGGTAAGCACAACTTTGGTCTTGGCAAAGGTTTGGCGAAAACTTCCCCAAGTTACCGGCAGAAAAGTTGCGTAGAGCATCAAGGCTAGGAGGGGCACAATCAGTCCTGCCGCCAGCTCCGATAACCAAGAGACCTGAGCCAAGCCTAATCCCAAGCCAATGGCGATCAAAAGCAAAAACGGCTGTGTCTTTTGCAAGCAAGTCATTGCCGCCCGATCCCTTTGCCGTCCTTTGCCGTCATTTTACGTGACAGTGTCCTTGGCTGAGGTACAGGGGGCAGCTCCTAAGGGGGATGCTGTCAGGTGCAGGGTGTTGAGCGATCCCCTGATCACGATTAGGGCAGCGTTTTTGTCGTGCTCAAACCGCACTGATCTTGCCAGAGGAGTCTTTTCCCTAGACAGTCGTTCCAGTGTCGGTGTTGTCCCCCTCCGGTCACCGAAGCGTTGTGGCCGATTGTTATTTGCTTGGCCTGCTGGGTTAACTTCTAGATTTTAATCCCTAAACTAGGTACAAAATGTTTTTATAGTAAGTGAAAAATATCGTTGCAAGGTAATAATAATACGAAAGTCCTAGAGTCAAGGAGATATTCTGCAATCTTTTAATTTTGATGAGGATGTTGTTGAGGTATCTAGTGAGTTTAGCTCTGATGGAATTTTGAAGTTTTGTTGAGCATAACTGTCTAGAGGTTCATGGTGTTAATGTTATTGATGAGATTTTTGAACTGTTCTGAGGAGTGGAAGGCTTGCATAAATCCTGCTTGGTGGCATCCTACTTTTTGGATGATTTCGACTTTGTTACTCCATGTGCACTTACTGATCCACTCGAGTTCATTCCAGGAGTTGGTGACGATGATTTTTCCTGTGAGTTCTCTGTTGTCAACTCCGAGGATGAGTTTGGATGCGTTTTGATAGCCGGGATTTCTGTATAGGGTTTGGGCTAAGGGGCTGCTGTAGTTAATTTTTCCTAGGATGTAGGGGATCCCGAAGAGTTCTTGGTGGAGGCTGGAGTTGTGGTTTTTTCTGGGTGGAAAGGTTTATCGCGTAGTTTTTTGATGGCTAGGGTGATATACTTTTTGCAGTTATATTCGATGGGTTCAGGGCTGAAGTAAGTTGTTTTGTTTAGGGTTTTTTGGTTCCACCGGGAGAAGTGGAGGTAGTTTTTTCTAGAGTGAGTGTGTAGACTTCTGGGATTTTTTGGTTTATTTTTTGATATGTTTGATGCGGTTTTTGTGGATGATGGTTTTGTATGTGGCGTTGTTGATGTTTTCGGTGATGCTTCAGTATGTTTGTGTTGTTTGTGTGGGCATGGTTGTTCGTATTGAGGTCTTAGAATAGTTTATATGGAAATTTTGCTTTCTTTTTGGTTTGTGATCACGTCTTGTTCTATATCTGACTATTCTTCTGAGTATTTTGCGGATTTGAGTTCTTTGCCTAAGTATCGTGTGTTTCCTAATTATGAGGATATTTCGCGTTTTAGTAGTGTTTCATCTTATCGGGATTTTTGGGGTTCATTTCCTGCGTATGTAGATGTTTCTAAGCCTGATGGTGTATATGTGAGGTGGGTGGGTGGTATTTGGTTTTATTTTCCTTATCAGGCTTGGTTTCGGGATAAGTGGTTTTCGAGGTGCTAGGTTTATAGTTCGTACCTCCTGAGCCTTGAGGGCATGTAGTTATTGGAGCGAATTCCTA
>JAUQVP010000016.1:0-37444 GCA_039794745.1 Thermostichales cyanobacterium HHBFW_bins_127
GGGAGAAGGGGGGCAAAAAAGGCTTCAAGTCCCTCTTCCGCTCTGGGAGAGGGATTTAGGGTGAGGAAAAAATCAGCCAAACGTCAACCCAATGGAGGTTAATCATGATTCAAATTCAACTGGACTTGCCAATGGAGCAAATCGCTGAATTTTGTCAAAAATGGCAAGTCACAGAATTGGCACTATTTGGTTCTGTTTTACGCGATGACTTCCGCCCCGATAGTGATATTGATGTCATGGTCAAGTTTCATCCCGATGCTCACCCAAAATTCAGTACCCTCGACCAGATGGAAACAGAACTCAAAACGATTTTTCATCGCGATGTTGATCTGGTTACTCGTCAAGGAATTGAATCCAGCCGGAATTACCTCCGTCGCCACGCAATTCTTTCCTCAGCCCAGGTGATTTATGCAACGGGATCTGCAATTTCTGCTTGATATGCTGCAATCCGCAGAACTGGTCATGACCTATACGGCTGAGTGTGAAAAGGAGCAGTTCATGGAAAATGTGCAGCTTCAAGATGCCGTGATTCGACGACTGTTGGTGATTGCCGAAGCTGCAAGGCGAGTTTCAGAAACGACTCGACAAACCTTATCCAACATTTGTTGGCAAGAAATCAATGGAATGCGAAATCGCTTAGTGCATGACTATGATGACGTCAACCTCAATATCGTCTGGGAGGTGGTTCAGTCTGAAATACCGCATTTGATTGAGGAACTGAAGGCGCAGATCCCTCCTGAAAATTGAGCAACAAACACAACTACATCGGTGGTCAACAGCTGATCGCTATTTCCGTAAACCTACCATGATTTCCGCTATATCACTGGTAATCACACAATTATCGCCACTATAATTTCCTTGCTCTCACCCCAAAACAATGGCTTCCCAATCCATGAGCAACCCGATCTCAATCCCCTCTGTCTCTGTCACCTACGCCCAAAACGGCACCTCCACCAAAGCCAACGCCCTGGGGATGCGCCCCATGCAGGAACGCGCCTACCAAAAGCGCGGCGAACAATACCTGCTGATCAAATCGCCCCCCGCCTCTGGCAAAAGTCGGGCACTGATGTTCATCGCTCTGGATAAGCTGGAAAACCAGGGCCTCAAACAGGCAATCATTGTCGTCCCAGAAAAGTCGATTGGTGCTAGCTTTCACAACGAACCCCTGAGCCAGTACGGCTTTTGGGCGGATTGGGTCGTCGAACCCCGCTGGAACCTTTGTGATGCTCCCGGCGGCGATAACGGCGGCAAAGTGGATGCGGTGAAAAAGTTCCTGGAAAGCGATGCTAAGGTGCTGGTCTGCACCCATGCTACCTTTCGCTTTGCCGTGGATCGGTTTGGGGTGGAGGTGTTGGACGATCGCCTGATTGCCGTAGATGAATTCCACCACGTTTCCGCCAACCCTGATAACAAGCTGGGTGACCACATTCGCCAACTCATGGCCCGCGACAAAACTCACATTGTTGCCATGACGGGTTCCTACTTTCGGGGCGATGCCGAGGCCGTGTTGCATCCCGACGATGAAGCCCGCTTTGAAACCGTTACCTACACCTACTACGAACAACTCAACGGCTACCAATACCTGAAGCAACTCGACATCGGCTACTACTTTTATGCCGGTCGCTACAGCGACGAAATTATGCAGGTGCTCAACCCCAACGAAAAGACCATCATACACATTCCCAACGTCAACTCCCGCGAAAGCACCAAAGACAAAATCCGCGAAGTTGAACACATCCTCGAAGCACTAGGCGAATGGCAGGGCACTGACCCCAAAACGGGATTTCAACTCGTTAAAACGGCTGAGGGTAAGGTACTCAAAATTGCCGATCTGGTGGATGATGACCCCAGCAAGCGCGATCGCGTCGTTGCCGCCCTCAAAGATCCCACCCAGAAACACAACCGCAACCATGTGGATATCATCATTGCCCTAGGCATGGCCAAAGAAGGCTTTGACTGGATCTGGTGTGAACACGCCCTCACCGTGGGCTACCGCTCCAGCCTAACGGAGATTATCCAGATCATCGGTCGGGTTACCCGCGATGCCCCCGGCAAAACCCGCGCCCGTTTCACCAACCTCATTGCCGAACCCGATGCCAGTGAGGAAGCCGTGACCGAAGCGGTGAATGATACCCTCAAGGCGATCGCCGCCAGCCTGCTGATGGAACAAGTCCTCGCCCCCCGCTTCGAGTTCAAACCCAAGCGCCCCGATAATCAGCCCACTCCCGGCTTTGACTACGGCGAAGGCGGCTACGATCCAAGCAAATGCAACGTGGGTGTGAATCCCAAAACAGGTCAAATTCAGCTCGAAATTAAGGGATTAGCCGAACCCAAGAGTCCAGAAGCGACCCGCATCTGCCGCGAAGACCTGACTGAGCTAGTCACCGCCTTTGTCCAAGACAAGCCCTCCCTGGAGCGGGGCCTCTTCGATGAGGAACTCGTCCCCGAAGAACTGACCCAAATCCGCATGGGCCAAATTGTCAAAGAAAAATTCCCCAATCTGGACGACGAAGATCAAGAAGCCGTGCGACAACACGCGATCGCCGCCCTCAACCTAGTGCAACAGGCTAAAAAAACTGTCAACGAAGCCAGTGGCCTTTACAATCTCCTCCCCTCTCCCGCCCTGGGAGAGGGGCCGGGGGTGAGGGCCAATCTCTCAAACCCCCCAAAAAACACCGCCCTGATTGATGGAGTCCGGCAATTTGCCCTATCCGTCACAGAACTCGACATGGATTTGATTGACCGGATTAATCCCTTCGGTGAAGCCTACGCCATTCTGGCCAAGTCCATGAGTGAAGAACGCCTCAAGCAGGTCGCAGAAGTCATTGCCGCCAAGCGGGTCAGCCTGACACTTGAGGAAGCCCGAGAACTGGCCAGGCGGGCCAAGAGATTCAAAGAGGAGAGAGGTCGATTGCCTTCGCTCACCGCCACCGACCCCTGGGAAAAACGCATGGCCGAAGGGATAGCCTTCCTCGCCCGCAAAGTTAAGGAGGAGCGCAATGCCTGAGGTTTGCCCTCATCCCCTAACCCCTTCTCCCAAGCTGGGCGAAGGGGGATCGGAGTCTATTTCTCCCCTCTCACCCCCTGGGAGAGGGATCGGAGGTGAGAGGCTTACGGAAAAGGATTTGAGGGGTAGAAAATCCTATTAAGGAGGAGCGCGATGCCTAAATACACCACCGATGAAGATTGGGAATTGCTCGACGAGTTGGGAGTGGACTTGGCTCCCGAACCTGCTAGCCAGCGCTCGGCTAGGGAAGAACGCATCATTGCAGGCTTTGAGGAAATTGAGCGATTTGTCGAGGAACAGGGCCGACTCCCCCAGCATGGGGAAGACCGGGATATTTTCGAGCGGCTGTATGCTGTGCGGCTCGATCGCCTGCGGGAATCGGCGGACTGTCGGGCGATCTTAACCCCCCTCGACCGCTACGGACTGCTCGATACCGCAGCAGAGAGTCTAGAGGACGAGCCAGAGTTGAGCGACCAAGCCTTACTAGATGCTCTGGGCATTGATGCCAGTTCAGAGAATGACATCACTCAACTGATCCATGTGCGCTCACGTCGGGAAATCAAAACTGCTGAAGAAATTGCCCAACGTACCCCCTGCAAAGACTTTGAGCAATTCCAGCCCATTTTTGACCAAGTGCAGCAAGATTTGCAGACGGGAGTACGGCAAACCGTCAAATACCAGGACAATGCCTCCATCAACCAAGGCGATCTGTTTATCCTTGATGGCCATAAGGTATTTGTCGCACAGAAGGGCGAAGAATTTATCAGTGATTATGGGGTTCCTAACTGTCGCCTACGGGTCATCTATGACAACGGCACTGAGAGTGACCTACTCCTGCGATCGCTGCAACGCGCACTCAATAAGGACAAAACCAGTCGTCGCATTACCAATCCTGACCTTGGCCCCCTGTTTTCCCAGGTTAGAGCCGAAGACGATACCCAAACAGGGTATATCTATGTACTCAGAAGCCAGTCAGACGATCCCTTCATTGTCGAGAATCGATCCGTCATTCATAAAATTGGCGTGACCAGTGGCGATGTCAAAAAACGCATTGCTAATGCCAAGAAAGACCCGACCTATCTGCTTGCAGAGGTGGAAATTGTCGCCACCTTCAAACTGAAAAATATCAACCCTAAAAAACTTGAGACATTGCTTCATAATTTTTTTGACCATGCTCGATTAGATGTCCAATTGCAGGATCGTTTTGGCATTGCCGTAAAACCCAGAGAATGGTTTCTAGTTCCCCTGGAGGCAATTGAGGCGGCAATTGAAAAAATTAAAGAAGGAATAATTGATCAATATCAATATGATCCGAAGTCAGCAACTCTGATCTTATCACAACATCTGCAAGCTTGATTTAAGCCACCTTTTCATGAAAGGATTATATGAAAGTACTAAAATGAAGTTTCTCAATTCAACTTCTCAAAACTAAGGATTTTCCAGAACCAGCTACACCCTACGCAAGAGCATGACCTTGAATATTGCGAATATTGCAGTTACAAGCTAGATCTTGCTGATCATCAAGCTTCTCGATATCTAGTCTCTGTGGCAGCGTTTGCAGAAAATCAATCCACTGCATGAGATTATCTCCAATATATCCGATAACATCGGAGATGACGTTGACTCCTCCCCTACAAGGAGGGCAAACTTGCAATCATTACGGATGATAATTTCTAACAATAGTGTTAAGAATCTCGGCACATCCAGGGATCCCGATCAGACTGACTATAGGGATTGAGGATAGGGCGATGACCGTTGTGGAGTTGAATGAGCTGATTCACAGTGAACTGGAGGCAGCTCATGCCATCTGCGCCGAAAAAGGGGAAGGGGATCCCGCCTGTCGGGTGGCTTGGGAGATTGTGGAGGAATTGCTGGCCGCCCGTGCCCACCGAGAAGGGGAACTGACACCCTTTATGCAGTTTTGCCAAGAAAACCCCTCCGCTCTGGAATGCCGGATGTTTGACGTTTGAACTGGGTTTTGGGCCGGGGCTGGGGGCAAAGGGGCGACCCTGGACTTATCAGCTTGTGAGTGATGACCCGCGTTTGCCTAGTCATTTTTTCGGCACTGTAAAGCGCCCCCCTCTGGATATGGGCTAATTTCTATCCGCCCGTCACCCAGCTAGCAAATAGGGGATCCCAGAGATGATTATCCAGATGGTGATGGAGCAGCGCCAGCAGTCGCATTCTCGCATTTTCTTGGCAGTGCGCTTGACAATCTGGGGATGAAGCTGGGCAGAGGGTGAGGGACATGTTAATTTAATTTGAGAACCGCAAAACCTCTCGCTGTTCGGCTATAAAGACTTAGTTTGTCACAGTCTTATCTGGAATAGCTATACTCTTCCCTAAAGACCTTCCAAATCCCGCAGCAGGCGGGAAATACGTTCCATACCAGGCAGGTGTTCCAGACCCCGCTGCCAGGGATCGACATTGGGGTCATTTTCAATCACCTCCACTTGGGTAACCACACCCTTCTCAACCGTAATCCGCTTTTCCCGCTCATACACCGACCCAAAGCCCATGTGAACATAGACCAAACACTCACCCATCGGAATAATCAATTCATCGGTAATCCAATCGGCAAAGATGGGATCCCCCGTCAGGCGCCAGGTGCCACGAATCTCGTTGAGGTAGAGTCGTTGGTTGCGGATTTCCCAAGTAGCGACGTACTCCCGCCAGCAGGCTGTGGAATAGCAATCCCTATCCTCCTCATCCATTTCCGCCTGTGGGCGCAGGCTGATCTGAGGATGGTTGATGGGCAACGACAGGTGACAGAAAAGGCCATGGTGCTTCCCATCCAGGATCAGGGTGTCAGGGATTTGGGCTGTCATCGGGTTTCTCAGCAACTCAACTCCTTTAGTCTAAAAAGACTTGGAAGCCAACAGTGCTAGATTTTAAGTTTTTGTAGCAATTTAGATTTTTTTGCTGAAATTAACAGCAAACCCAGGTAATTTTGTAGCTAACTTAACAAAAATCGAAGAATATCCCGCCCGAGGGGCACTCTTTCTGGCCCAAAGTCTTGAACTTGTGCTAGCATCTCAGCATATTTGCCAGTTGCCTGGCAATATTATCAATCCAGCTTCACATATCAAAGCTAGCTTGAAATGTACACCAATGTACAGCTCTGAAGTATTAAAGTTTACTTCTGCTCAGAAAAGTGCCCTTGAGTGTATCTGCAGATTTGTAGCGGATCCCAGGCAGAGGGTATTTCTCCTGCAAGGGTATGCCGGTACCGGCAAAACCTTCCTGATTGGCTCTATGGCCCGCTGGTTACAGCAGCATCATGGTCAGGTTCAACTACTGGCACCCACCGGTCGAGCGGCGCGGGTGATCACAGACAAGACCGGCCTGCCTGGCATGACCATACATCGCTGTATCTACAATCTCAACAAATTACTAGAAAACACAGAGGATAATTCCAAGTTTAAGTTTTACTTTGAGATCAAAAAGACAGCGGCTGATGACATGAATGTTATCTACATTGTTGATGAATCTTCAATGATTTCGGATGTGGAGTCAGACACTGAGTTTATCCGTTTTGGATCAGGGCGTTTGTTAAAAGACCTACTGGAGTTCGCCCGCATCCCCGCTGATCAACAACTCCCTAAAGTGATATTCGTTGGCGACCCGGCCCAGCTTCCTCCTGTGAATATGCCCACTTCGCCAGCCCTAGATCCACAGTACCTAAAATCGGAGTTTAACCTTGACCCTGAAACCTATTGCTTGACTGAAGTAGTACGTCAAGCCAAAGACAGCGCTATCCTGCAAACTGCTACCCGCATACGCTGCAACATCGAGCAGTCACAGTTCAACGAGTTAGTTATCCGCCCCCATGAAAACCAAATCGAGCCCATCACAGTCGAGAACCTCAAAAAGCTTTGGACTGATGCCTACCGCTCATCTGAGCTTAATACCCGCCCTCCCCTTATCTGTGTGACCCATTCAAATGCTGCTGCTCTGCGCTACAACCTGATAGCACGGTCGGCCTTATTTGGCGGTTCCGGTGAACAGCAAGTTAGAAAAGGCGACTTCCTGATGGTCGTTGCCAATAATCAGAGGACAGGGCTTCTGAATGGTGATCTCATTACAGTTTTAGATGCTGATGATAATAGGGAGCGGCGGTGTGTGAGGTTTGGAAAAAATGGAGAAGAGCAGTATGAGTTACAATTTCGGGGCGTTGAAATTGCCTATGAGCAATCCCTAACTACCTATAAGATAAAATGCTTGATTTTGGAAAATGTTTTGTTCAGCGAGCTGCGAGACATTACACCAGAAGATCAGAGGGCATTGTACGTAGACTTTAAGATCAGACACCCCACCTTAAGGCCCAACAGCAAAGAGTTTACAGAAGCCCTACTCCAAGATCCCTACTTCAATGCCCTGCGGGTTAAGTTCGGCTATGCAGCCACCTGTCACAAAGCTCAAGGGGGGGAGTGGCCGGCAGCCGTGGTTGTGTTTGAGCATCAGCGCACAGATCGGGATGGCTTGCGCTGGGCTTACACTGCTATCACCCGGGCCAGCCATAAGCTGTATGTTGTCAATCCTCCCAATAAGCTGCCCTGGACAGGAATCACCCCTTGCCAACTGCCTGAGCCAGCTCCGGAAGCAGAAACCTGTCCAACCTCCCCAAGTGGTGAGGCCAATTCGGATGTCCCATTTCTGGACACCTTCCCCAGCAATCCGGAACTTATGTTTCTGCGACATAAGCACATTGCGGCGTTTGCGGCGTGGAACAGGGCAGGTATTCAAGTTGAAGAGGTAAAGATTGTAACGGGGAACTGGTTTGTTCGCTACAGGCTTAGGCAAGGTGAGGCATTTGTAAAGCTACACATGACCTTTAGCAAGAAAGCCAGGTTCACTATCCAGGTCATATCTGCCGATGACGATGCCCTTGCCAAACAAGCTTGCGCTATGCTTGAGGCAGCTTCTCATGTACCGACCGATATTACATTCCCAGAAGATAAGCCTATCCTCAAGCGTTTCTATGAAGAATTTATCCAGCCGAGAAGTAAGCAGGCAGGCATTAGTGTTGTGAGTGTCCAGCATATAAATTATCGAGAACGATATGTATTTAGAACTGGTGGTTCAGAAGCCAAGATTGACTTTATTTATAATGAACGTGGAGAATTCACAACATATCAGGTCATAGGAAATACATCTGGAAGTCAGATTGCAAAATTAATCTTGAATCATCTATCAGAGGCATGAATGAAATGAGCGCAAATGGAACCCAAGCCGTATTCACCCTAAGGCGTGAAGGGCGCTTGCAAGAAGCACTGCAACTAGCCCGGAAACTCTACGCTCAAGCCCCAAATGATCCCTGGAACATTAAAGCCTTCTTCTGGAGTCTATACGGGCTTTGGCGAGATGGTAACTGCCCGGATCAGGAAAGACAAAATCTTGCTAGAGAGATGTTAGCCCTAAAACTCCCAGCCGATGATCACATAGCACAGAACGCCCTTCAATCTGTTCGCCGCAGTCAAGACCTGTCAACTTCTTTCATAGCCCGTGCTCGGCAGCTATCCCAAAGTGGCAATCATAAACAAGCAATTGCTGTACTTGAGGAGTGCCTAGAAGTGTCTCCTGGTCATGCTGCCGCAGAGAATGCTCTGGCGTGGGCGATAGTGAGGCAGTTAAATCATCTGCTCAAGCAGGATAATCCTCCGATCCAAGAAATTGACAAGCTAGTCCACCGCTACGCCCAGTGTCAAGGGGTTGAACGTCCATCCTTAATTCACTCCCAAATGCTTGGAGTCGTGGCCCGGGCTGCCCGCGCCGAGGTCTTTCCGAGATTTTGCGCTTTTTTCCACTGGTGGAGGCCTGAGGCAAATATCCGGTCTGAAGATCAAATAGGGCAGAGAAATAACCAGCAGCACGAGTTTCCGAGCATAGTTGAGCAGGTAATCTTTGCAATCGGCAAGACAATAGAATATGAGGAAAAAGAAGATCATCTGCGAACAGCACTGCACTTCTTGAATCAATATGTACCTCGATACCCTGACCAAGAATGGTTCCCATACTTTTTAGCTTTAGCTTTACATAAAGTTGGTCAGCCTGATGAGGCCCTTAAATATCTAGTGCCTTTTGCCCGTAGGAAGAGCAAAGACTTTTGGGTGTGGCAAAAGCTAGCATTATGTTTTCCCCCTGACGACCCAAAGCATTTAGCCTGTTTATGTCGTTCGGTACTTTGCAGTACCCAAAGACCAGAGTTTCTCCTAACTGTTCGCCAGCAGCTTGCAGTAGCTCTCCATGTTGCAGGCTATGATCATGAAGCTCGCTATGAGATAGAGACCGTTGTTAGGGTTCGTCAGCAACATGGGTGGCGAATTCCTGAGTCAATTCAATCCCTGCAGGGGGAAGTCTGGTACAAGGAGGCTGTAGCCCAAAAAAATATAGAGCTATTCCGCACCCTAGCTCTCCAGGCGGATGAAATACTTCTAGATGATATTCCTTGGAGTAGGGCTCTTCTGCAGGCAACAGGCATACAGGGTAAACGAGGTGCTGCAGCCATCCTACTGGTTGAGCTAGGGAGTGGTCAGCAAGTCATTTGGTTACCCATGAATGCATTCAGTAACCTCAAAGATCTGAGAGCCGGTACACCTCTTAGCGTTCGAGTTCTCAGCGATCGAAAACATCAACGGATCCTGGCTCTGCAGCAACGCGATGGACAACTTTGGGATCTACTGCCAGAAATCCCTGCCATTGTTACTCGAATTCATAAGCAAAAAGAGGTAACTGTTCTGCTGCTAAAAAATGGTGAGACCAGTTTGGCTAGCCATGGGGATCTACCTGAGTCTATGAATCTAAATGTTGGTGACTTCGTATACGTTCGATCAGTATCCAGCCGAAATATCAAACATGCTAAAACCATGCAGAAGTGTAACCAGCCAGTCGAAAGTGAGCACTGGAAATCTTTTCAAGGGGAGTTCAGACCTCGGCAGAAAGGCGGCGGTTATGTGAAGGATGTCTTCATACCGGCTCATTTATTAGTTGAAGGAATTGTGGAAACAAATCTATCAGGATTAGCGGTGAAGCAACACAAAAATCATAGCGATTCTAGGTGGATTGCCATTAAGGTGGATAGATGTGAGGAAAACACTTGTCTGCCAGGTTCTGATTAGATGAAAGGTCAACAGGATTATATGCAAAATTAAGACTCCTAAATCCAATCTCTATTTTTCTCTAATGATATAAAGTTATGATTGGTGATGCGGCAAAAATATTGAGTGCTGTGCGCAACTGCCAAAACTTGAAGAGAGCTTTCCACTATGCTTATCGGGATCGACTAAACGACCGCTACTATGACCATTTTGAATTGGAGGCTGTTGTTCGCAACAAGGGAAATATTATTGCTAGGCTTGCTGAAGAGCTCAAGAGTCCGGAAAACTATGCGCCCCAACCGGCCTATGCCTATTTTATACCTAAAAATGAGCTATGCTATCGCCGAATGATTTACATTCCCTTTAAGGATCTAGTTGTCCGATATGCATTGGTAACCGTCTTTGCTGATCTCCTAGATGCTGACCTATCGCCATCTTGCTTTGCTAATCGCCGATCCAAAGGAAAAGAGAGAGAGGCTAGGTTCTTGGAAAATTTTGCTTCCATATCTTGGCCTAATTTCTGTAAATGGCAAAATGAATGCAAGGAGCAGTCAAAGTTCAATACCCTCCTGCGCACAGATATTTCATCTTTCTATGACTCAATATCCCATGAGTATCTCATCAAGACGATAGCAGATCAATTGAATATTTTAACCACGACTGAGGTGATGGTTCTTTTGCGAAAGCTCCTACAAATCCCGGTTATTGCTTACTCCCATCTTACTGGAAAAACTACTGATCCAGAAATTATGCATCAGGGACTTGCTACGGGGAATAATACAGAAGGCTTTCTTGCTAATCTTTACCTCAAGTCTGTTGATGAAGCTATGAATAGTCTGGAGGGGATTGCTTTTGGTCGTTATGTGGATGACATGAGGATTTTTGCAACTCGTCGTCAGGAAGCGAAGCGGGCAATGCTTATCCTCCAAGAGTATCTCTTGGCTAGAGGGCTGAACTTGAATGGATCAAAAACCAAAATTGTTGAGGGAAAGCAAAAAATCGAGGAGCTACGCTCAAAGGCATATAGTCCATACGATTGCTTGATTGAAGAAGAAGATTCTATAGAACAAAATCATCTTCCTATTACTGATCGTCCTTTTGATGAATTTAATCGTTACTTTGAACCAGGCCAGGCTCTAGAAACCGAGGAGGACACTAAAGATTTTTGTCGGTTCCTAAGCACTGCCTTACCAGCGAGTAAGCGGCACCCTGCTTATATTGATATGCTGAAGACTATCCTATGGCAGTGGCATAGCAGTACTAAACATGCTTCTTGGTGTTTAGTGGAAACTATTGTTAATAGTGAATGCCCCCAGGATACAAGGGAGTATGCAGCCCAAGCTTTACTAGACTGTCTCTCGGATGTACGCACATCAGTATATGGGAAGTATCGCTTGTTGCACTATCTTGTTGGAAGGCATAAGGATAGCCAGATTCTACGCATCAATTATCTTAGTTCATCTGCAATTGATTTGATTAAAGGGCTGCTGCCGCAGTTTCTGGAGGAACAAGCCTTTGAGCTCAATATTATGGCCCTCTATATGATGCGAGTTTTAGGGGCTACTCACGCTGATCTAGAGGCAGCGGTAGAAGCTAAATTTTCTCAATTTGTGCCAGTTCCTATCAATAATATCCTGACCTCAGTTGCTAAGGGGATCCCATTTATCTCTGACTATAATTGGTATGAGGAAGATAAATTTGCAGGGAGCTATTATTAATGAATATGTCTGGTTCAAAAGCCATGGGTTGAGCTACCAGAGATGTTTCAGCTAAGAATGGTGCCTAGTCCAAGATTTATTTTGTTATGATACCAAGCTTTTAATTAGGGCTAGAAGATTGGGAATTGAGATAGGCGAAGATCCTAACCCAGGGGATTTTCCGATACCTGTCAATGTTAATTAATCAGGATTTAAGATTCCTCTTTTTGCCTACAAAACCAACCTATTCTCCAGTTAGATCCTTGTTGACCCTCTCACTAGTCTTGAGAATTTATCTTGCTTTTGCCTCATCCACTAGCTGAGGGATCCCCTCACTAAAGTTATTGAGAGTTTATATCAAGTGAGTAGGGACTAGAGGCTGCCAAGCCGGTACCTCTGCCCTAGAGAGGGCCTCAACCTGCCGGAAAACAGTGTTCAGAATAACTTTCTATACAAAAGTTTACATCTCTGGGCTTGCTTTAGAAGACTTCTAACCCTAGGCTGAGAACATTGCTAATGAGATTTAGTTGCATTAAGTTTCTAAACCTCTAGGTGAGGGGATGGGGGTGTTTTGTGTCTGGTAGGGGAGAGATGGATGGCGCTGATAGGTTTGTTTTACGGGACTCAAACTGGTGCTACGGAAACTTTGGCGACAAGGATTCAGCAGAATATGGGACTGACAAGGTGGATGTAATCAATATTACTGATGCTAGTCCAGCGGATTTTGATCGCTACGCCTATATTATTATCGGTTGTCCGATGTGGAATATCGGTAAATTGGTAACAGATCGGGATGTCTTTTTTGTCAATTTTGACCACATGGACTTGACGGGGAAAAAAATCGCTTATTTCAGCCCGGGGGATCAGGTGGGCTATGGGGATAATTTCCAGGATGCTCTAGGAATTCTGGCAGAAAAATGTGCCGAACGAGGGGCAATGTCGGCTACCGGCCTACGGATGGCTATGACTTTTGTGCGTCTAAAGCGGTGGTCAATGGCTATTTTGTCGGGCTGGCCTTGGATGAAGATCATCAGCCGCAGTTGACAAAAGGAAGGATTCAACAATGGGTGGCACAACTGAAACAGGAATTTGGGGTCTAAATCTGCTCTCCCTACCCAAACAACAAGCTATGCTGCTGCAAATGCTCGATCAACCCTGCTCCCACCTGCGCCAATATCTAGTACAACTGCCCCAGGGATCCCAAACCCCTTGGCAATTGCCGTTTCAGGATTTGACGCTGTTGGTGATTGTGGGCTATGGGCAGGTGCTAGAGCAATCTGCTGTTGTGGAATTAGCGCCCGGCTGTTGGATCCGAATTGAGTCTCATACTCCTTATCGGGTGGTGGCGGAGGAAGATTTGCTGCTGCTAGTTACGGCCCTGGCTGGGGAGGAAGGTCTTGGAACGGCTGATTTGAGTTGGTCCATTCTATCCCAGGTGGTCGCGGCATGAAATCTAAGCATAGTCGGGATCCCCCTAGACATGGGCAAAGTCTTGGGAAAGGTCTGAGCAATGAGATTTTTGGAGGTTAGTTATGCAAACCTATGGTCAAGAAAATGTCAAATATGAGTGGTATGCGGGAAATGCTCGTTTTGCCAATTTAAGTGGTTTGTTTATTGCTGCTCATGTGGGACAGGCGGCTTTGTCAACCCTGTGGGCCGGGGCTTTTACCTTGTTTGAGATTTCCCGCTTTAATCCTGATCTACCCATGTCAGAGCAGGGGTTGATTCTACTGCCCCACCTGGCAACTTTAGGCTTTGGGGTTGGGGATGGGGGCACAATTGTTGATACCTATCCTTATTTTGTGATTGGGATTTTGCATTTGATTTCTAGTGCGGTGTTGGGGGCCGGGGCCCTGTTCCATACCTTCAAGGCACCGGAGGATTTACGCAGGGCAACAGGACAGGCCCGCCGGTTCCATTTTGACTGGGATGATCCGGCTCAGTTGGGCATGATCCTGGGGCACCATTTGCTGTTTTTGGGGGCGGGGGCTTTCCTGTTTGTCCTCAAGGCAACAACCTGGGGCGGTCTCTATGATGCTACGACGCAAACGGTTCGTTTGGTTACGGAACCAACGTTAGATCCCTGGGTGATCTACGGTTACCAAACCCATTTTGCCCGTGTGGATAATTTGGAGGATTTGGTGGGTGGCCATATTTATGTGGGGATTTTACTGATTGCCGGTGGGATTTGGCATATTTTGGTGCCGCCTCTAAACTGGACAAAGCGAGTTTTAATCTTTTCTGGGGAAGCGATTCTTGCCTATGCTTTGGGGGGGATTGCTCTGGCGGGTTTTGTGGCTGCCTATTTTTGTGCCGTCAATACGTTGGCCTATCCGGTGGAGTTCTACGGGGAACCGCTGTTGGTGAAGTTTGGCATTACGCCCTATTTTGCCGATAGTGTCAAGTTGCCCTATGGGGTGCATTCCTCCCGAGCCTGGCTGGCCAATGCCCACTTCTTCTTGGCATTTTTCTTCCTGCAAGGACACCTCTGGCATGCCCTGCGCGCCTTGGGCTTTGACTTTAAGCGGGTAGAACAAGCCCTGAATCCTTCCATCCATAGTTGAAACTTTGAAACTTTCTGGGGATCCCTGTTAGGAGGAAGAGGTGATGGGTTCTGTGCCTGTTGGGGAACAGTGGGAGCGAACGCTACCGGCCCGGGGGCGATTCCCTCTCAGTCCAGGGGCTTTGTACCGGCTTGAAAGCGGTGCCGTCCGCCTCCTCACTTGGGATCCCCAGGGGGAGATGGTGACGTTGAATATCTGTGGGGCGGGGGAGGTGCTGGGGCTGCCCCTGTGCTGGGTTGGTGGGTCGGAGGCGGTGGTGGAGTGTTTGACGCGAGCGCGGCTGCGACAGATACCGCCCCAGCAGTGGGGGGAGGAAGTGTTGGGGCTGTGCCGCTACAGTCAACAGGTGCAGGAATTGCTGTGTATTTTGCAGTTGCGTTCGATTCCGGAGCGGTTGCAGCGGTTGATTCGCTGCTTGGACCGGCGCTTCGGGCGGCAAATCCCCAGTGGACGGTTGGTGGATCTTCCCCTCAGCCATCGCCAGATCGCCGAAACCTTGGGCACAACCCGGGTGACAATCACCCGCCTCCTCAGCCGCTACCAAAACCAAGGCCGCCTGCGCCGCGCCTTTCGCCGCCTCATCCTCCTCGATCCTAGCCTTTGGGCTCAAGACTAACCCTTGCCCCGCCGGTAAAGCTGGCCAAGCTGACCAAACAGATCGGCCAAGGATCAGTCCTCCGTAGCCGGCACTAGCTCTTCGCTCTCTGCTTCCACCACCGGGATCCCGAGGGCTTCTGCTTCCTTGGCACGTTGGGCTGCTAGCAGTTGTTCCCGGTACTTGGCAGCCATTTCCTCGGCCCGGGCATAGACTGCCTTGGGATCCCGGGTCATATCTCCCGGTTCCGGTTCCAGTTGCTTAGTGGACAGGGAGATGCGTCCCCGTTCCGCATCCAGGTCAATGATCATCACCTTGACTTCATCATTGACACTGAACACCGTGTGGGGGGTTTCGATATGTTCGTGGGAGATTTCGGAAATGTGGAGCAGACCGCTGACCCCGCCGATATCGATGAAGGCGCCGTAGGGCTTGATGCCACGCACGGTTCCTGTGACCACCTCGCCCACTTCCAGCTTGTTCATCTTCCGTTCCACCAAAGCGCGGCGATGGCTGAGGACGAGGCGATTGCGGTCCTCATCCACTTCCAAAAACTTTAGGGGTAACTCCTCTCCGATCAGTTCTTCTTTGGGTTTGCGGGTACTGATGTGGGAGCCAGGGATAAAGCCCCGCAGCCCCTCAATGCGCACCAAAGCCCCCCCCCGATTGGTGGCAAAAATGGCCGAGCGCACCGTAGCATCTTCCGCCTGCAATTGCCGCACCCGCTCCCAAGCCCGCATATACTCAATGCGGCGGATCGACAGCGTCAACTGCCCTTCCTCGTTTTCCTCCGTCAGGATAAAAAACTCCCGGGTCTCATTGGGCTGCAACATCTCGGAAGGATGCTCAATGCGACTGATGGACATTTCCGCCAAGGGGATAAACGCTGCCGTCTTAGCGCCAATATCGATCAATGCCCCCCGCGGCTCAATGGAAAACACCGTGCCCGGCACAATTTCCCCAGGGCTAAAGTGGTAATCATACTTATCCAAAAGGCGAGCGAAGTCGTCCAGGGAAAAACCAGGGTCAAAAGCAGAAGAGGGCATAACAGGTTAACTTACTAAATGTGAACAGAACCTATATCATAGCTTACTTCTAGCCTGAACACTCAAGCCAGGCTCAACTTCAAGTTCCCCGGCAAACTCTGGTTTGAGGCGGCGCTCCTGCACCTGTCCTAGGGCAGCTTCCGCATCTGCGGTGATCAGCAGACAGCTTTCCCCCTCTCCATCCAGCACCGAGACACTCACGGAACCATCCGGTAAAATCCGGTACTCAGTACGCCGATAGGCAGCCATCTTCATTCCCCCATAGGACTCTATCTCCGTTGTAGCGGATGTTGGGCCCCAGAGGTTTGAACAACGGTGCCAACTGCCGCTAAGCTCCTAGTGCAGCAGTTAGAACGTTGCCGATGGCCCACATCCTCACTTTGGCTAACAACAAGGGCGGCACCGGCAAATCCACCCTCTGTGTCACCTTTGCCTACGGTCTGGCCCAGCAGGGCTACCGGGTTTTGCTGCTGGATCTCACCTCCCAGACCACCAGCAGCGGTCTGTTGCTGGACAGTGCTGGGGATTTAGCCCCCTCGGAAACCATCTGGGGCGTCCTGCGGGGAGAAACCCCCATCGAGGATGTCATCTATGTCAGCGACAAGGGGCTCGATGTGATTCCCGCCCACCCCACCCTCGGCACCATCCTCCCCCACCTCGACAGCGGCAGCCAACTGCGGGATCCCCTGTTGCAGGTGGCGACGGACTACGATGTGGTGCTGATTGACAGCCCTGGGGATTTGAACCTCTTGGCTGCCAACGCCTTGGCTCCCGCCCGGCAGGTGATTATTCCCACCCGTCTCAACCGTACGGACTTTCAATGTGCTGAGGCTACTCTGGGGTTTATCCGCGCTGCCCGCCCCTACATCGGCGAAAAACAGGTGCGGGTGGTGATCAACATGCTCGACGACCGCTACCGCAGCCTCTGGCACAACTCCCACACCGGTCAGTGGTACCAAAAGGCCCAAAGCCACTTCCAAGAGATTTTGTCCCCAATCACCTTTCCTGACAGCCAGGAGATTCGCACCGCCTTTGATCGGGGCATGACCGTTTTGGAATATCGCCCCCAATCCCCCATTGCCGAACGGTTGCGTCAGTTTTTAGCCACAGAAATTGCCGTCCACTGCCCGCGACAAAATTAACCCAACCATAACCTAAACTTTATGAACCGTTTACAACCACTGGCTATGGTGGTTGTGTTCTGGGCTACATGGGTGAGGGGTATGGCTGCTGTCCAAACAATCTTGGAGCGCCTAGAAGATCTCTACCAAGGTCGCCATCTCTCGAGTTACCGGGCCGGCCAGGGGATCCCCTTGCCCAAGGACACGGTATTGTTGGTCTGCCGCGGCATTGTCCAGGTGGGGACGATCCACAGCAATGGGGATGAAGCCCTGTTGGGGATGGTGGGGCCGGGGGTGCCTTTGGGGTTGTCCCTGACCTGGTTGGATCCCTACTATGCCAAGGCGCTCACGGATGTGGATATTCTCACGTTGCCTTTGGAGGAGGTGGAACGGGATGCGGATTTAGGGGGGCGATTGTTGCCGGCGGTGATTCGGCGCTTGCGGCAGGCGGAGGCTTTGTTGTCTTTGACGGGGAAGCGGCGGGTGGCGGAGCGGCTGCAGCAGTTTTTGCTGCTGATGGCTCAGGAGTACGGGCAGCCTACGGGGACAGGAACCCGGCTTTTGGTGCGCCTCACCCACCAGGATATGGCCAGTGCCATCGGCACCACCCGGGTCACCGTCACCCGCCTGCTCAATCAATGGCGCCAGGAAGGACACCTGGACTTGGACGAGCAACGCCATTTGGTGGTCAAGTTTAGCTAAACAACCCTTCGCTTCCCCTCATCGACAGGGGCTTGTTAAGTTTGGTAAAAAAAGAGGGAACATCAGGATCTTAAGGATCTGACATTTATGAACCAACGTCGCCGCCAGGTCTTGCGCTGGCTCTCTTTGGCTGTGGGCACCTTTTTCTCCTCCCTAGCCGGCCTCTGGCAAAGGGCTGTTGCTGAAACTAAAGCAGAAAAAATTGGTACCGTTGCCGATCTGGACAAAAATGGCTTCTTATCAGGACAACTAGCCGATAAAACCCCCGTTTTGGTGGTGCGGGATCCCAAGGACAAGGAAAAGTTGCTAGCTTTGAATGTCACCTGTAGCCATGCGGGCTGTGCCAGCGACTACAAAGATGGGGTGATTGTCTGTCCCTGCCATGGCTCTCGCTTTAATCTGGATGGTTCGGTGGCGCGCGGGCCGGCCCGGCAACCCCTCAAACCTCTGACTGTGAAGGTGGAGGGGGGGGTTGTTTTGGTTGCTGCATAGTTTGGGCTATGGTTTGGGCGGGGGTACTGTCCAGCTCTGCTCCCCCCAACACACCCGATCCCCTGGGTAGAGTTTGCGGCCCCGGCGGGTTTCCAGGGTGCCGTTCACCTGCACTTCCCCGCTTTGGATCAGCAGCTTGGCTTGTCCGCCGGTCCCCACCAGGCCAACCCACTTCAGGAATTGATCAAGACGAATAAACTCCCCTGTCAACATCGCAGTTATTCCGGACGAGAGGGCAACACCATGGTAAACCGGCTGCCCTTGCCCAACTCACTGCTCACGGTCAAATTGCCCCCATGTTGCAGCATGATTTCTTTGGCAATGGCCAGCCCTAAACCGGTGCCCGGCTCCTGCCGGTGCTGGGGCTGATTCACCCGGTAAAATCGCTCAAAGATCCGCCCCAAATCCGCCGCCGGGATCCCGAAACCGGTGTCTTGGACGTGGAGTTGAATCTGGCTGGGGCTGACTTCTGTGGCCAGGGTGATTGTGCCGCCGCTGGGGGTGTATTTGATGGCATTGGAGAGGAGATTGCCGATCACCTGTTCGATGCGGCGGCTATCTGCTTGCACCGGAAGGGGTGTGGTGGGCAAGTTCAGTTCAATGGTGATGTGTTTTTGGCAGGCGGCAAACTCAGCGGCTAGCACCTGTTGCTGCACTACCCCAGCTAGATCAACCTCGGCTAATTCCAGTTGCATTCCCTGTTCAATGCGGGATAGATCCAGCAAATCCGTAACTAAATTGAGCATCTTTTCGCCACTAGCTTGAATGCGAGCTAGCATCTCCCGTTGTTGGGCAAGATCCCCTAGTTCTAAAGTAGCTTGCAGCAGTTTGGTCAGACCCAGAATCACCGTCAGGGGACTTTTCAAATCATGAGAGACGGTACTGAGGAGGTGATCTTTGAGCTGCCCTAAGGATTCGATTTCTTGTTTTTGCCGTTGCAGGGCTTGCCGTTGCCGGCTGAGGGTAATATGGGTCTCCACCCGGGCTAAAACCTCTTCCAATTGAAAGGGCTTGCTGATATAGTCCACCCCACCCACCCTGAAAGCCTTGACCTTGTCGAGGACATCATCGAGGGCACTGATAAAAATAACAGGAATATCGGCAGTTTTGGGATCCTGTTTCAACCGCTGGCACACCTCATAGCCGCTCATTTCCGGCATGGTAATATCCAGCAAAATCAATTCCGGGGGGGAGGCCTGGACTGCTGTCAAGGCCATCGAACCGCGAATAACACTGCGGACTTTGTAACCCTGATCCGATAAAATCGAAGACAATAATCGCAAGTTATCGGGTGTGTCATCCACCAACAGCACATTTCCCTTGATTTCACCAGTGGTATTCATGCTGCTGCCCCGGCCTTTCTCCCATCATATCGACATCCCCCACCCCCACACTACCAGGATCCCTCTGGTCTAGGGGGAAGTTTCGCCCTAAAGTGTTCACAGTTAGGGAGGACAGGGGTGGTGCTCACAGGGCAGGAGTCTCTATGATCCTGGTGACAGGGGCAACGGCCAGCGGTAAATCCCTGCTGCTGCAACAGTTAGAACCCTTGGGCTGGCAGGCTCTCGATGGTCTGACCCCGGCGCTACTCCCAGCCCTGCTGCCCCACCTGCCAACCCAACCGACGGTGGCGGCGGTCAATCTCAAACACCCCCGGGATCCCCAACGGCTGCTAGATTGGCTGCACAACCACGGGAATGTACCACTGCTGCTATTGACCGCCCGACCGGAGATCCTACTGCGCCGTCTCCAGGGTAGCCGCCGCAGCCACCCCTATCTGCCCAGCCAGGGATCCCTGCTGGCGGCCATCCTGGCAGAGTGGGAGCAGGTGCAGGCCTTGCTCCCCCATGCCAGCCAAGTCTGGGATACCTCCGATTTTCTGCCCCAGGATCTGCCCGCCCACTGGCAGCAGTGGCAGCAGCACCGCCCCCAACCCCTGCACATTACTGTGGTCAGCTTTGGCTATAAGTACGGGATCCCTAGGGATGCCCATTTGGTTTTTGATGTGCGATTTTTGCCCAATCCCTACTATGTGCCGGAACTGCGCCCCCTCACCGGTCGGGATCCCCAGTTGCAGGAGTATATCTGGACGTTTCCGGTCAGCCAGCAGGCCTATCAACAGGTGCGGGAGATGGTCAAGGAGTGGTTGCCCCACTACCAGCAGGAGCGTCGCCCCCAGCTGACGATTGCCATTGGTTGTACCGGGGGTCAGCATCGCTCGGTGACCTTGAGTGAGCGTTTGGGGTCGGAGTTGCAGGGGTGGGGTTACCCGGTGCATGTGGAGCATCGTCACCTGCGCCAGTCCCAGCGGGAGATCGAGCAGTTGGGGGGGCGGCATGGGTAAGTGGCGGGGCTGGAAGTGGTTGTCGCCGGGGCTATTTATCAAGCGCTGGTTATCTACGGCTTTGCTGGGGATTGTGCTGATGGCCTTGGGGATTGCCATTTGGAGTGAGTTGACCCCGATTTTTCGCCTCAAACAAGCCATTGAACTGATCCTGCGGGCGATTACCCAGGTGATCCCCAGTCATATCAGCGGGCCGATTGTGTTTTTGACCGGCTTACTGCTGCTGGTGATTGGGCTGCGTTCCACCCTCAGTTCCATTACGGAGGTGCTGATCCCGGAGGGAGATGAGGGGCTATTGGATAAGCTGCTGCGGCGGCGTAAGCTCAGCCAAGGGCCCAAGATTGTTGCCATTGGCGGGGGCACCGGCCTATCTACCCTGTTGCGGGGGCTGAAGCACTACAGCAGCAACATTACGGCGGTGGTGACCGTTGCCGATGATGGCGGATCTTCCGGGCGGCTGCGGCGGGAGATGGGGGTGTTACCCCCCGGGGATATTCGCAACTGCCTGACGGCTTTAGCCAGTGAAGAAAAGCTCTTGACAGAACTGTTTCAGTATCGCTTTGAGGCGGGGGATGGTTTGAGCGGCCACAGTTTTGGCAACCTGTTTTTGACCGCGTTGACGGCCATCAGCGGCGGCAATTTGCTCAAAGCCATTGCGGCTACGTCCCAAGTTTTGGCTATCCAAGGTCAGGTGCTGCCGGCCACCTTAGCCAACGTCAGTTTGTGGGCAGAATTGCAAGATGGGCGCTGGATTGTCGGGGAATCCAACATTGCTAAAGCCCAGGGTAAGATCCTGCGGATCGGCTGTCAGCCACCCAATCCCGAGGCAGTGCCGGAGGTGATCCAAGCGATTCAAGAGGCGGAGCTGATTATTTTGGGCCCCGGCAGTCTTTACACCAGCATTATTCCCAATTTATTGGTGCCAGAAATTGTCCAGGCCATTGCCGCCAACCCCTGCCCCCGCCTGTATGTGTGCAACATCATGACCGAACCGGGGGAAACCACAGGCTATACGGTTGGGGATCACGTGTTGGCCCTCGACAGGGTGGCTAAGCAGCGCCTATTCCATGGGGTGTTGGTGCAAAAAAATCCCCCTTCTCCAGACACCTTGCAGCGCTATCAACACAGTGGCGCCGAGCCGGTCCGCCTCGATCAAGAAAAGCTCGCCTACCTCAACTGTCGGGTGGTGCTCGCCAATGTCATGCAAGAAGACAAAGACAAAGGCTTGATCCGCCACGACCCCCAGCAATTGGCAGCGATGATCATGCGCTGGTACGAGCGGCACCGCCTGCGCTAGGATGGCTGACCTCAGGGGAGGGAGAAATCAACTATGGTCAAGGAGACGGTTGAAATCATGGATCCCGATAAGGTGCGCCGC
Source organism: Thermostichales cyanobacterium HHBFW_bins_127 (assembly GCA_039794745.1). GTDB lineage: Bacteria > Cyanobacteriota > Cyanobacteriia > Thermostichales > Thermostichaceae > JAUQVP01. The sequence continues at coordinate 22,044 of JAUQVP010000016.1, forward strand.
ACCCTCACCCGCCTGGCCTCAGAAATCGTTGAGGACCATCCCGATTGGCGCTCCCTGATCCTGGTGGGGATCCGCACCCGCGGAGTGCCCCTAGCGGCGCGCCTCGCCCGGGAAATGGAACGCCTAGAACAGCTCCCGCCGCTGCCCGTCGCTGCCCTAGACATCACCTTCTACCGCGATGACCTCGACCAGGGATCCCTGCGCACGCCGGGGACAACGGTGATGCCTTGGGATGTCACGGACAAACAGGTGATTTTGGTGGATGATGTGATATTTCGGGGGCGGACGATTCGGGCAGCCCTCAATGCCCTTGCTGACCATGGTCGTCCCCAACGGGTGCGCCTAGCGGTTTTGATTGACCGTGGGCATCGCTGTCTGCCCATCCACCCTGACTATGTGGGCAAACTCCTCCCCACTGCCCAGTCAGAGGTGGTGAAAGTACATCTGCAGGAAATCGACCAAGAAGACCGGGTCTTTCTCCTGCCCCGCAGTTAAGAATCAGTTAAGAATCCTGCCGCTTCTGCCGACTATACTCCCGCCACGCCTGCCAAAGATTGCCCAGATTCTGGCGAAACTCCCCTACCCCCCACAGGGATCCCGGGGCTTCTTCCCAGGAAGCGGACAGCACCCCGTAGCTAATGCCCACAAACCCCAGCCCAAATAAGCTTAAGCTCTCCACCAAAGTAAAGAGATTGGAGATCTTCACCACGTGATTGACAATCAATAAATAATTGACCACAAAACTGCTCAACCCCAACGCCGTCGGGATCCCGGCAAAGAAAAATACCCGCCGCACCATGCGGTTGCTCACCTCCGGCGGAATATAGTTGGAGCGCTCCTCCGGCAAGGGGGGAACGTAGGGGGTTTTGACCGAGACAGACGGATTGGCAGGGGAATCTGTGGGGCGGGCCTTTTTCTTTTTAGCCATAGGTTTATTTGCGAACCCGAATATTGAGTTCTTCCACCAGGCGATGGTAGCGGTCCTGATCAATTTTAGCCAAATAACTGAGCAGGCGCTTGCGCTTGCCGATCATCATCAAAAGACCGCGGCGAGAATTAAAATCCTTGGGATTATTTTGCAAATGGCCACTCAATTGGTTGATCCGCTCCGTCAGCAGGGCAATCTGCACATCTGGGGATCCCGTGTCGGTGGGGTGAATTTGGCGGGCCGCCATGATTTCTTGTTTGCGGGCAGTGGGCAAAGGCATAGCAAGCAGCATCACAGTAAAGCTTTACGATAATAGCATTGTTCTGACCCTTTGTCCGCTACAGTAGGCATAGGCAGTGAGGAGGTGAATGTGGCCGGGGACTTGATGGCGTTGCTTGCCTCTGAAGATTTAGGAGATAACCTGCGGGCGGTCAACCAAGCTCGCTATCTGCAGCCAGAGGCCTGTTGGCAGGTGCTGTCCCAAGCAGCCCAACACCCCAACGCCCGGGTTCGCTATGCGGCCATCAGTCAGATGGGCAGTTTGAAACTAGCCGACCCTGCCCCCATTGCCGCCTGTCTGCGCCAGGCCCTGCAGTCCGACCCTGAGTTTGATGTCCGGGCTGCCGCCGCCGCTTCCCTTGGCGATCTCAAATACCCCAACACCCTCCCTGATCTGATGGCTGCCTATGCCCGGGAACAGGAATGGCTGGTGCAGTTCAGCATCATGGCTGCCCTAGGGGAACTGCGGGATCCCGGAGCCTTTGATTTGATTGCCAGCACCCTGGAATCTGGCAACGAATTGGTGCGCACCGCTGCCATTGCTGCCCTCGGGGACCTCGGGGACGAACGGGCCATCCCTAAACTCGCCCCCTGGATCCGGGATCCCGACTGGCAATTGCGCTATCGTTTGGCCATTGCCCTGGGTCAGATTGGCACCGCCGCCGCCCAGGAACTGCTCCAGCAACTCAGCCAGGATCCCGACCCTCGGGTTGCCCAGCAAGCCGGCGCCCTCCTCCAGCCATGATCCCCGAGACCCTCACCGCCGCCTACGACTATGCCAGCCAAAACTGGGAACAACTGTTGCAGGCCTGCCAAGAACACCTAGCCCTGTCCGGGATCCCCTTGGGGATTGGTTTGCTGGTGGGGTTGCCCTGTGGTTGGTGGAGTTCCCGTTCCCCCTGGGTAGCAGTGGTTGTGGTGAATATCCTGAATACCCTGCGGGTGATCCCCAGTTTAGCGGTTTTGTTTTTGGCCATTCCCTACCTGGGGCTGACCTGGCAGGCTGCGGTTGTTGCCCTGACCCTGTTGGTTTTGCCGCCGATTGTGATTAGCACCGACGTAGCCTTTCGGGAAATTGACCCTGCCATTCGGGAAGCCGCCTACGGCATGGGCATGAGTCCACGGCAAGTTCTCACCCAGGTGGAGATCCCCCTCGCCCTGCCCGTCATCCTAGCCGGGATCAAAACCGCCACCGTGGAAGTGGTAGCCAGCGCCACCCTGGCGGCTTTCATCGGTGCCGGCGGCCTCGGCACCTTCATCACCCTGGGCTTTGCCCTCTATGACATCAGTATTCTCCTGGTCGGGGCCATCCCCGTCGCCCTGCTCGCCCTCGGCGCCGAACTCCTCCTCTCCGGCTGCCAACGCTGGCTCCAACCCCCCCTACCCTAGGCCGACAATCTGTATGTTTAGATACAAATCTTGCCAGGAACCCGGGATCCCCCTAGAATAGACTGTGGATAGACACCGATAGCACCACCTGCCGCACAGCCCTTCTGAAAGGATTGAACCTTTATGATGACCCATATTGGCGTAGAGACCATCCAAGATGAGGTTCGACGCCTGATTTGCCACGGAGTCTTGCGCCCTTCCGCCTGTATTGGGCAGCTAGAATGTTTCTTCCCTAGCCGGGAGTGGTGTGCCATTCAGCAGGAACTGCTGGACCAGGATTATCAGATGGGGGATGCCGTGGCCGATCTGCTCGGCTGCCAGGAATGGTCGGAAGACTAAGCAGTCCTAGCTAGGGTTGCCGTTGTAACGTTACACTGAAAGGATTACCAACCCGTGCAGCGGCAAAGGCTAGCGTATGACAACAGCCCTCCAGCCCGCCACCACAGGCACTTTTGACTGTGACCTGCCCCCGTGGCTTGCTGCCTATTTGCAGCGACAACCCGAAGATACCCCGGGATCCCGAAAACATACGCCTGCGGAAATCGAGTTAATTTGTTCTGCCTTTTTATTTGCCCACGAACTCCACAAAGGCCAAAAACGCAAATCCGGGGATCCCTACATAGCCCATCCGGTGCAGGTGGCGAGCATGTTGCGGGAATTATGGGCGGATGGGGCGACGATTGCGGCGGGTTTTCTCCACGATGTGGTGGAGGATACGGATGTGACCGCAGAAGAGATTGAGCAGCGCTTTGGGGCAGAAGTGCGGCTTTTGGTGGAGGGGGTGACCAAGCTTTCCAAGTTTAATTTTTCCAGCAAAACCGCCCAGCAGGCTGAGAACTTTCGCCGCATGTTTGTGGCTATGGCCAAAGACATTCGGGTGATCGTGGTCAAGCTAGCGGATCGCCTGCACAACATGCGCACCCTCGAGTATTTGAAGCCCGAGCAGCAGAAACAAATTGCTGCCGAGACCATGGCTTTTTTTGCGCCTTTGGCCAGTCGCCTGGGCATGTGGAAAATCAAGTGGGAGCTAGAGGATCTCAGTTTCAAGTACTTGGATCCGGAAGCCTACGAAAAGATGGCGCAACTGGTGAATCAGCAGCGGCGGGAGCGAGAAAAGCAGATTGAAGCCTTTCGGGCTATCATCGAAGAGCAATTGCACAAAACTGGTCTGAAGAACTTTGAGGTTTCTGGTCGTCCCAAACATCTCTACAGCATTTATCAAAAGATGCAGCGGCAGCAAAAATCCTTTGATGAAATCTATGACCTTTATGCCCTGCGGGTCATTACAGAAACCAGCGATGACTGTTATCGAGTTTTAGCGGTTATTCATCAGTCTTACTCGTTGATCCCCGGCCGTTTCAAAGATTATATTTCCGTTCCTAAGCCTAACGGTTATCAATCCCTGCATACTACCGTTTATGGGCCCTTTAACTCCCCGGTGGAGATTCAAATTCGCACCCGGGAAATGCACCGGGTTGCCGAGCTGGGGATCGCCGCCCACTGGCGCTACAAAGAAGGAGATACCAATCCCAAGTTTAATCCCAAAGAAGATCGGTTCATGTGGCTGCGGCAGTTGGTGGAATGGCAAAACCATCTGCAAGATGATCGGGAGTATCTCGATACGATTCATGCGGAACTGTTTGAAAGTTTTCAGAGTGATGTCTATGTCTTTACCCCCAAGGGGGACGTGCATTGTTTACCCAAGGGATCCTGTCCCATTGATTTTGCCTATCGCATTCACACGGAAGTGGGCAACCATTGTGCCGGAGCCATTGTCAACCAAAAGATGGTTCCCCTGAATACGGTATTGCGCAATGGGGATATTGTTGAGATTCTCACCCAAAAAAATGCCCATCCCAGTCTCGATTGGATCAACTTTTGCAAAACCAGTGCGGCCCAAAATCGCATTCGCCAGTGGTTTAAGCGGCTGCATCGGGAAGAAAACATTGCCCTTGGCCGCCAGTTGTTAGAAAAAGAGCTGGGAAAAAATGGACTGGAAAACCTGCTCAAATCGGAGCAGATGCAAAAAATTGCCGAACGACTGAATTTCACCCATGTAGATGACCTTTTGGCCAGTTTAGGGCGGGGCGAGACCACCATCGGCACCATTGTCAAGAAACTGCAAGAACAGGTCAAAACGGAACTGACCCCCCAACTTCCTGCCAGCAAAGCTGCCCCCAGCACCAATTCCGGCGCTCTGATTGCCAACCTGCAAGGTCTCAAGCACCGCATTGCCAAATGTTGCTCCCCTCTGCCCGGGGATCCGATTGTGGGGGTGGTGACTCGCCATGATCCGGCTATTTCCATTCATCACCGTAACTGTTCCAGCCTGAGTCGGATTCCGGCGGAGCGGTGTGTGCCTCTGAGTTGGGATCAGAGCTTACTGAAGACTTGTCCCGCCAGCTATCCGGTGGATTTGTACTTGAAGGTGATTGACCGGGTTGGGGTTTTCAATGATATCCTCGCCCGCCTCAAGGAAGCCAGTATCAACGTCCGCACCGCCAATGTCCACACCAGCCCCAATGCCCTAGCCCAGATTTACATGCGTATTGACATTCGCGACCGTCCCCAACTGACCAGCGTCCTCAGCCAAATCCGCAACATGGTGGACGTCATCGAGCTGCGCTGCCCCCAAGAAATGCGGGATCCCTGAAGCTGCATATAGTGTCAAAGCTAAGTTTTTGAGCTATAGTTCCACCACCTATAGTCAATTCTTGGAAAAGTGTGTTAGTCTAGCCGCCGTAGTGGTGTAGGGTGTGGGATGGATGGTCGGTCAGTCCTGTTGCGGGTTCTGCTTGTAGCTGCGGGGTTATGGGGGGGGATGGGAACCAGGGCTCAGCCTGCCCCGGAGTTACCGCCGCCGTTGCCGATTTTGCCAGAGGCTGGCCAGCTACCGACGGTGCCGGTGCCCAGTGTGACGGGAGAGCAGACAGCCCCTTTGCCGAGTCCTACCCTGATGCCAGAACTAGAGGGGGCTGCTCCTCCCATTCCCCTTGCCCACCCCGACTACACCTTCCAGCGGCCGCCCCAAGCCAGTGTGGGGCCGGTGCCCAGTCAGCGGGGGGAACTGGCGGCAGGCACCGTGATTGCCTTGACGGTATTTCGGGAAATGACCTTCCAGCCCTACCAAGCGATCAACACCTATCTGCAGGTGGTCAACCCGGTTGTGGATCGCCACGGCAAGGTGGTGATCCCGGCGGGAAGCACGGTTTGGGGCCTATTTGAGCCGGTCTATGAAGAGGTGGCCTCGGAAGCAGATTGGGATGGGCGGCAGAAGCGGCGGTTTGTGGGCAATCGCTTTGTTGCCAGTCGCGTCACGACCCCGGAAGGCACCTACGTTCTGCAGGGCAGCACGGACTTGATTCGCACCCGCTTTGACCCATCGGCCAACCTGGGACAGGTAGCTCTGGAAGGGGCTGGCTATGGAGCAGCCGGGGGGCTGGCCCTGGGGATCCTCACGGGTGGGGTGGGCTTGTTGCCGGTGTTGGCCGGGACTTTGGCTGGCGCCGCTACCGGTACCACCAATGTGGATCAGGTCGTAGCTTTGCATCCCAATGCGGTGGTGCAGTTGGAACTAGCTCAACCCCTGATTATTCAGTAATGTAGTCATTTCAGTTGAGACTGAAACAGATCCCTCAGCCCCCGCCCCTCTCCCAGAGCGGAAAAAGGGATTCAGAAATTCCCAGATTCTGACCAAACCAGAACGCTGCTAGCCCCCATCCTCAACTACCCCTAAGCACAGGGGAGGATGCACTTTTGCCGGTGATGGGAATACCGCCACGCCCTTCTCCCCCTAGGCCCGGCAGCACACCCTTAGGGGGCAAGTGAGTTAGGAAGCCATCGCCACCTGAAACACCTGGCTAAAGACCTTCTCCACTTTGTAGCCGGAATCAATGGACTCCAGGGGATCCTTGCGCAGCCGGTGCCGTAAACACAGGGTAATCACCCGATGAATATCATCCAAGGTCACTTCTGTCCGTCCCTCAAAAGCCGCCAAGGCCTTAGCCGCCCGATTGGTGACAATATCCCCCCGCAGCCCGTCCACATCCAACTCCGCACACACCGCCGAAATGTTCAGCTTCAAATCTTGGGCAATCGTCACCTGGGGCAAACGTTGCTGCGCCGCTACAATTTTGCCTTGCAACTCTGCCTGGGCATCAGCATAGGCTGCCAAAAACCCCTGGGGATCCTGGTCAAATTGCATCCGCTCCTCGACAATTTTCACCCGCAGGGCCGGATCGCGGACGGTATCGATTTCAACGTGCATGCCAAAGCGGTCCAGCAACTGGGGACGCAACTCCCCCTCTTCCGGGTTGCCGGATCCCACCAGCACAAACCGTGCCGGATGGCGAATCGAGATCCCTTCCCGCTCCACGGTATTCCAGCCAGAAGCCGCCGAATCCAGCAGCACATCCACCAGGTGGTCATCGAGGAGGTTGACCTCATCCACATAGAGGATACCGCGGTTAGCCTTGGCCAACAGCCCCGGCTCAAAGGCCTTAACCCCTTCCGCCAGAGCTTTTTCGATGTCAATGGTGCCACAGACCCGATCTTCCGTCGCCCCCAAGGGTAAATCCACCATCGGCACCCGCATCCTCGTCACCGGCACCGCTTCCCCCGCACTCACCCGCTCCCACACCCAATCGCTCATCAATTCCCGCTGGGTAGGATGACTGTTAAAGGGATCCCCGGCCACCACTTCGATTTCCGGCAGCAGGGCAGCCAAAGCCCGGATGGTGGTGGACTTACCCGTGCCCCGATCCCCCATGATCATCACCCCGCCAATGCGGGGGTCGATTACATTCAAAAGCAACGCCAGCTTCATCTCTTCCTGGCCGACAATGGCCGTAAACGGGAAAACCGCTCGCTGAGCTTGGGACTGGACAGGTGACAACGGTGCCATAGGTAACGTTTTGGGATCCCTTTCTTTACTATTATTCATGATTCTGAGCCTAAGCTGGCAAAAGTCTTTAGCATGGAGGCAGTTAGGGGAGTTGGGTTTATGTGTATTTGCATTCACTGCACCTATGTGGATCGCTGCATCACCTACCATGCGGTGGAGACGCAGCATGAGCAGCCCCACCTGACCTTGGCCCCGGATTTTGAGCCGATCCAGCCCCAGATCAACGTCAATATCCGCCAAGGGGGACGGGAAATGGAATGGGATGTGGTGGCTTGTGAAAGTTTTGTTTCAGAGCCGCATAAATGGGCGCGCTTGCGTCCCGACCAACCTCTGCCCACCTGACCGCCAAGCTTCGGTTCATCAATCTAAATGATTGCCTTGCGAATACGGGCCGAGACCCACTCACTGGCAAAAACCATCAGGAAAATACAAGCAAAAATCACACTCACCTGAAACCACTGCAAGCTATTGACAGAAGACTCCAACTTCATGCCAATGCCCCCGGCGCCAACCAAGCCCAAAACCGCTGACTCACGGATATTAATGTCCCAGCGAAAGACACTAATGCCCACAAAGGCTGGTAGCACCTGGGGAACAATCCCGTAACTGAGAACCTGAGCCGGACTCGCCCCCGTTGCCGTAATGGCCTCCACCGGTTCTCGACTGATCTCCTCAATTTGTTCGTAGAGAAGCTTGCCTACAAATCCCACCGAGCGCAGCATAATTGCAAACATACCGGCCAAGGATCCCGGCCCCAAGAGCGCCACTAGGATCAAAGCCCAGATCAGGGAATTGATAGTACGTGAAGTTACAATAACAAAGAGAGCTGCTTGTCGGACAATTGGATGAGGGGTTGTATTTTGGGCGGCCAAAAATGACAAAGGTATAGCGATAAGAACTGCCAGAAGAGTTCCCAAGGTAGCAATGTTAAAGGTATCCCAGAGAGGTAGCCATAATTCATTGATATATCCCCATCGGGGCGGGAACATGCGAGCAACAAAATCAGCAACATGCTTAGGAGCATCCCAAACTAGAAACCAGAGAGTATTTCTGGAAATGACCTGCCAGCAAACAACAAGGAGAATGAATCCGATCAGCCAACCCATGGCAATTCGGAAGCGGTCAAGGGCTGAATACTTCTGCCAACTTTTTTCCCCATTCACTTGATAAACAGGCATAGAGAACCACCTACAACAACCGTTTACGAATGAGCGTCGAAGACCACTCCGTCACCATTACCAGGGCAATGATAATAATCAAAATGGCCCCAGCTGTACGAAACTCATAGCGGTCAAAAGCAGTTTCCAACGTTGCCCCAATACCTCCGGCACCAACAATACCAACAATGGCTGATTCTCGCAGGTTAATGTCGAAGCGATAGATAGTCAAACCAATCAGACGAGGCATGACCTGGGGCAGAACAGCATAATCCATCAGCTGTAGCCAGGAAGCTCCTGTGGCCCGGATCGCCTCTAGAGGAGCGGGGTCAATTTCTTCTATCTTTTCAGCTAGCAACTTGGACAAAAAGCCAATTGTAGTAAAGGAAAGAGTTAAAACACCTGCCAATGGTCCAAATCCCACTACGATCACAAATAGGATAGCAACGATGACTTCTTGAAAGGTGCGAGCTAGGGCAATAATTCCCCGACATAGCAGGTAGATTGGTAGTGGGGAAATAGTGCGGGCAGCGCCAAATCCAATAGGAATAGAAATCAAAAAACCCAAGACAGAGGCTACAACAGTCATCACTAAGCTTTCCAAGATTCCATTCCAAACATCCCGCTGCCTAGCAGTGAAATCAGGACGAAGAAAATCAGAAACCATCCGGACAGCACGTTCCCCCCCAGCAACCACTCGCTCCCAGTTAACCTGCTGGGTAGAAAGTGCTAAAATCAGATAAATAATACACCCCAAGATAACTAGCCACTGTAACCAGACAGGACGGATCCAAGGGGGTGGGGACCAAGTTATAGAAGATTGTTGGATTTGGCTTGGTTGAGTCATCGCGCCATCTCCGAACTGACCAAAGCAGCATCCCCAGAATGCTGATGTTCCACAATAGGCATGGTTGACCAATCCTCATCCCCATAAATGCTGGTTAGCATAGCGCTATTCAAGCCATCAGGAGGGCCATCATAGACAATTTCTCCCAGACGCAGCCCCACAATTCGCTGAGCAAAAAGCTGAGCTAGAGGGACATCATGAATGTTGACAATAACTGTGAGGCCACGCTCCTGGGCCAGTTCTGTGAGCAAACGCATAATCTGCCGTGATGTCTTGGGGTCAAGACTAGCTGTTGGCTCATCCACCAATAGTAAATCGGGGTTCTGTATCAATGCACGGGCAATACCAACTCGTTGGCGCTGACCACCGGATAGTGCATCAGCACGCTTATCCACAAACTGACTCAAGCCAACTCGATCGAGGAGACGAAAAGCCTCTGTGATATCAGATTGAGGGAATCGGCGCAGCCAACTCTGCCAGAAGTTGACATAACCCAGACGGCCAGACAAAACGTTTTCCATCACTGATAAGCGTTCTACCAAGGCATATTCCTGAAAGATCATGCCAATGCGTCGTCGCATTTGCCGTAAAGCTGCCGGATCTAGGCTGATAATATCTGTGCCATCAAGCAGGATCTGCCCACTTGTTGGCTCAACCAAACGGTTGATGCAGCGAATGAATGTACTCTTACCCGATCCGGAAGGCCCAATTAAGGCCATCATCTGACCCCTAGGAACCTCTAAATCAATTCCCTTAAGGGCCAGATCCCCCGTGGTATACCTCTTGGTTAACTTACGAACGACTAGCATGAACCCAGTACCCTCTAAAACTGATAGACCTGGGGAAATAGCTCAACCATTTCCCCATCAACTGCAATCTAGCTAGTACTAGCGAGTACTAGGAAGTAAGACGATACTCAACTCCACTAGCTTCATCGATTCGGCGAATGACTTCCCAATGCTCTTTGTAAGTAATGGGAATAAATTTTTCTTGAGGTGGCTCGGACTTCCCAAACTCATCCAGAAGCTTGGTCCCTTCCCAGTTGAAGGTGAAAAAGGCTTCCTTCACCTTAGCTGCTAGGTCAGGCTTGAGGTTGTACACGTAGCCATAACCTGTAGTAGGAAAGGTCTGAGAACGATAGATTGCTCGTAGCTGCTTGCCGTCAACAACATTACGGGCTACCATCCTCTTCAAAACGGAGTTAGCAATAGAGGCAACTTCATAATCCCGGTTAAAAACACCTAGGATGCTGTTGTCATGACGCCCAGAAAAAACAGCTTTATAGTCCCGATTCAACTCTAGCCCAAATTCAAGCTTGAGCAGAACAGTGGGAGCTTTAAAGCCAGAATTAGAAGTTTCCGAGGTGAAGGCAATTGTCCTACCCTTAAGGTCACTAATTTTCTGGATTGGACTTTCCTGGCGAACAATAATTTCCATCTCGTAGCCGTATTCCCCTTCTTTAGAAGCCATCATGGCAAAAGGAACAAAGCCGGCAACATTAACAGCTAGGGGCACGCTGCCTGTGTTGAATCCCGTCACGTGCAAGCGACCCGCTCGCATAGCCTCAATTTGAGCCGCATTGTTCTGTACCGGGAAAAACTGCACCCGCTTACCGGTGACTTTGCTCAGGTGATCTAAAAACTCTTTCCAAACCTCAGCATATACTGCCGGATCCTCTACAGGGGTATAGGCAAAAACTAAGGTGTCAGGGTCAACAAATTCTCTAGGATTTGTAGGTGGATCGGCCACTAAATCCCCATCTCGGTCACAAAAACGAATATCAAGGGTTCCACGAGGACAGTCTGTTTGTGCTTGGGAAATGGTAGCAGTCAGTGCTAAAGAAGCACCACCCACTAAAGCCGCTAGGGCAGTAATCATCCAACGGCGCCGCATATTTTGTAACCATTATTAACACTATTTCACACACTACCAGACAAACATAAAGAATTGTTTAAGTTGAGGTGATTTTGAGGTTAACTTTTTGGGTCACGAGTGTTATTCCTAGGGATTGCTTGCAGCCAAAAAATACTGGACAGGAGCAAGACTGCCCCCAGACCACTCCAAAAACTCAGGGATTCCCCAAACAGGATCCAGGCAAAAAGGGTGGCAATCAGTGGCTCTAGCAGGGTGGTAATGCTGGCAAGGGTAGCACTGCTGTGTTGGATCCCTTGGAGAAAACAAGCATAGGCCAGAACTGTGGGGACAAGGGCAATGTAGCCAACCAAAACCCAAGCTAAGCCGGAGTTGGGCCAGGGGCTACCTTGGGCGATAAAAAAAGGTGTCAGGAAGGCAGCAGCTATGGTAAAACTCAGGCTCAAAACTTGAATGGGGTGATAATGCCCAGCTAAACGGCGACTACATAAAACGATCACCCCATAACAGATAGCCGATCCTAACCCCAAGACAATCCCTAACCCGTTGACCTGAGTCTGGGGATCCCAGTCCACGACGAGGGCGGCCCCAGTGATGGCTGTGACAACCCCTAGCAGGACAGGCAGGGTGATGGTCTCCTGCAGCATCAGCCCAGACAGGATCACAACCACCACCGGCGCCAGACAGATGGCCAGCAAAATGGCTACGGCTACGCCCACGCGGGCAATCGCCCCTACGGTGGTGATTTGATAGAGGGCCATCATCAAGCCGTACAGGGCTAGCCACAGCCGGTGGCATCCCTGAATTGGTCGCCAGGCGCGGGACCGAAGCAGCCAGATCCACAGGAACGGCACAGCCAGGCTGAGGCGCCAAAATCCTACCATCACACCGCTGACGGTTTGGATGGACTGCCAAGCCCGCACCCCCAAGCCCAAAGATCCCCAGAGCAGGGCAGCGGCAAGCAGCCATGGTAGAGCTGGGCTGGTTTTCACTGCAGGTGGTGGAGACGCTGCTGGAGGATAGCTGCTTGTTGTTGCAGTTCGCTCAGTTGGTGGCGATTTTTCTCCAGGATTTCTGGGGGAGCTTTACCAACAAAATTGGGGTTATCCAGCCGGGATTGAATGCTGCTGATTTCTTTGTGGATTTTCTCCAGGTCTTTTTCCAGTTTGCGTTGCAGGGATCCCACATCCACAATCCCTTGCAGGGGCAGCAAAATCTGGACGGAGCCAGCAACGCCCACGGCAACTTGGGAAACACTGGGGGCCTCGGCAACCAGGGAAAGTTCACTCACTTTGGCCAGGTCTTGAATGTAGCTTTGCAGGGGCCTGAGGGTGGACAGATGCTCGTGGGTTTGTACAATCACAGGCACCTTGGCCCCAGGGGGGATCCCGGCTTCGATGCGGAGATTGCGGATGGTGCGGATGACTTGGATCATCAGGGCAAAATCCTGCTCGAGGGCAGGGTTGATCAGGGTCGCATCCGGTTGAGGATAGGCTTGTACCGATAGGGAGGTGGTTTGGTTGGCTTGGGTGAGCCGTTGCCAAATCTCTTCGGTAATGTGGGGCATCCAAGGGTGCAATAGGGCCAAGATCTGCTCCAAAACGCAAGCTAATACTTGCCGGGGCGTGGCCTGATCGGGATCCCGGAGTCTGGGTTTAACCAGTTCGATGTACCAATCGCAAAAATCATCCCAAATCAGACTGTAGAGGAGGCGTGCCCCTTCCCCCATGTGGTAGGTTTCGAGGGTTTCAATCACCTGGGTAGCGCAACTGTGCAGACGGGAGAGGATCCAGCGATCCGCTGGCTCTAACCAAGATGGGTCTGGGGATCCCCAACTTTGGGGGGTTTTGTCCTGGAGATTGAGGAGGACAAAGCGGGAGGCATTCCAGATTTTGTTGGCAAAATTGCGGGCCGCTTCCACGGCGCTAGAGGTTTTGCTGGTGCGGTCGTAGGGGAGGCGAATATCTTGCCCGGCGCCGATCACCTCCTTAATCAGGGCATAGCGCAGAGCATCGGTGCCGTAGGTATCGAGGAGCTCTAGGGGGTCAATGCCATTGCCCTTGGTTTTGGACATTTTTTGGCCTAGTTCATCCCGCACCAAGCCATTGATATAGACGTCTTTGAAGGGCATTTTCCCCGTCAAATAGGTGCCCAACATCGTCATCCGCGCCACCCAAAAAAAGATAATATCAAACCCCGTAGACATTAAACTATTGGGGTAGTAGCGCTGATAATCTTCCGTTTCATCCGGCCAACCTAGGGTAGAAAACGGCCATAACCCCGAGGAAAACCAAGTATCCAAAACATCGGGATCCCGCTCCAGGGTTACATCTTGGCCATATTTTTGTCGGGCTTTCTCGTAGGCTTGTTCTTCGGTTTCTGCCACCACAAAAGCTTGGGGATCGGGCAAGCGTTGTCCATCGATGATTGGGTACCAAGCCGGGATTTGATGTCCCCACCATAGCTGTCTGGAAATACACCAAGGCTTAATTTTTTCCAGCCAACCCGTATAGACCTTGGTCCAGCGCTCCGGGATAAAGCGAGGGGAATTGTCCTCAACGGAAGCCTGCAGACAGGCCCGCGCCATCCCCGATACATCACAAAACCACTGAATTGACAGCAACGGCTCCACCGGCACCCCACCCCGATCGCTGTAGGGCACCGTATGGGTGTAGGGTTCCACCTTCTCTAGCAGGCCATGCTCCGCAAACCAGGCCACCACCCGCTGGCGGGCCACAAACCGATCCAACCCCGTCAGGGGATCCCCGGCTTCATTGATAGTGCCGTCGGGATTGAGGATGTTGATCATGGGCAAGTGATGGCGTTTGCCGATTTCAAAGTCGTTGTGGTCGTGGGCAGGGGTGATTTTCACACATCCCGAACCAAAACTGGGATCCACATAGGGGTCGGCAATGATGGGGATTTGTCGGTTTTTGAGAGGCAGGGTAACAGTTTTGCCGATCCAGTGGCGATAGCGCTCGTCTTCGGGATGCACCGCCACCGCCGTATCCCCCAGCATGGTTTCCGGGCGGGTGGTAGCCACAACCACATATTGACTGGGGTCTTCCGTGAGGGGATAGCGGAAATGCCACAGGGATCCCTGGACTTCCCTATCGTCTACTTCGATATCGGAGACAGCGGATTGGGTAGCTGGGCACCAGTTGACCAGATATTCGCCGCGGTAGATCAGCCCTGCTTCCGCCAGCCGTACGAAAGCTGCGATCACCGCCCGGTTCAGCCCTGGGTCCATGGTGAAGCGCAGCCGCGACCAATCCAAAGACAGCCCTAGACGCTGCAACTGCCCGATAATCGTGCCTTGGGAATACTCCTTCCAAGCCCAAGCCTTTTCCAGGAAAGCTTCGCGGCCGATGTCGAAGCGAGTTTTGCCCTCCTGGCGCAGTTGTTTTTCCAGCACCGTATGGACGGCAATGGAAGCGTGATCCGTCCCCGGCACCCAGACCACATTCCAGCCCCGCATGCGCTTGTAGCGGACAATAACATCCGGCAAAGTAAAAGAAAAAGCATGCCCCATGTGCAGATTGCCGGTCACATTGGGGGGCGGCAGCACCATACTGAAACTTTCCCCCGGGGCGCGCGGGTCAGCTTGATAGAATCCCTTTTCCTGCCAGAACTGTTGCCACTTGGGTTCCGTTAGGAAAGGGTCGTAGACAGGGGGCAGCGGTTCAGACATAGCGGCAGCAGGCACATACCCTTAGCCTATCATTGTGCCCTCCCTGTTCCCCTGGCAGCTAGTTTCTGCCAAACTCCCCAGATGGGCTAACCTAACTGGAGAAAGAGCCGAGGACAACTGCATGAACTCGATTATCCTCATGGGGGAGATTCTGCAAAAACCCGAACTGCGCTACACCCCCGACAAACTGCCCGTGGCCTCTCTGCTGGTGCAGTTTCCCAGCCTGCGCCCGGAGGAGCCCCCCTACCAGATTCGGGTGAGTGTCTTCGGTCAGCAGGCCCAAACTGCCGTTGAAACCTGCCAAGTGGGACAACAAGTGCTGATTGAAGGGCAAC
>JAUQVP010000017.1:0-36909 GCA_039794745.1 Thermostichales cyanobacterium HHBFW_bins_127
GTCCCGGGCGGAAATTCACCCGCACCCCCATCAGCCCCAACCGCTGCACCCGCTGATTTACCGCCCGCAAATACTCATTGAGATTGGTACCGGGGGACAACGTGATTGACCCGCCGGAGCGGGTGGGGTTGACACTGACATTGCTGCCAAAGGCCGACCCCCCCACCGTCAGGAACAAGTATTGGGTGCCAGGCACCTCCAAAATGGCCCTCTCCACCCGCTCCGTCACCCCCTGATTGGTGGCCAGGGAAGTCCCCGGGGGAAAACGCAGATCCATAACCACCTGACCCGTAGCAATGCGGGGCAAAATCTCTTGCTTTAACTGCCCCGACAGGACATAAATTGTCCCTAAACAGCAAACCACCACCCCCGCCACCACCCAACCGCGGCGATTAATCACCCCAAATAAAACCCGCCCATAGGCATTGATCAGCCCGTTGATGCGACGATTCAACCCCTGCCACCACCGCGACCGGCCAATGCCACTGGCATAGGGGATCCCCAAAACCCGGGAGGTGACCATGGGCACCACCGTCACCGCCATCAGCAAAGAAGATCCCACAGCAAAACAGACCGTCAGAATCAACTCCCGGAAAAGCAGAGAAAATAACCCCCCCACAAACAGAAACGGCACCACCGCCGCTAAATTGGTGGCCGTGGAAGCCAGCAAAGCCGATTCCACCTGCTGACTGCTGTGGATGGCATCTTCCAGGGTGGAGTCGGGGCGCCAGTGGCCGGCAATGTGCTCCAACATGACGATGGCATTGTCCACCACAATCCCCACCCCAAGAGCCAGACCCCCCAAACTGAAAATATTGATGGACAAGCCACTCATCCCCATCAAAATCAAAGCCGCCAAAGAAGTGAGAGGAATCGCCAGCAAAATAATCAAAGTCTGCCGCAGGGATCCCAAAAACAGAAAAACAGCTCCCCCCGCCAACACCGATCCCAGAACAGCGGCGCCGACCACATTGTCAATGGCATTGCGAATAAAGACCGCCTCATCGGTGGTGACCACCAGTTCCATCTCCGGCTGGATCAGGCCGGTCTGGCGCAGTTGTTCGATTTTGGCCCGCACCCCCGTCACCACTGCAATCGTGTTGGCATCCCCTTGTTTTTGCACCGTCACCCGCAGGGCCGGCACCTGATTCAACCGCACCCCCAGTTGGTCCGTCGCCGGTCCTCGCTCCACGGCCGCCACGTCCTGCAGCCGGATCCCAGTGGTTGTCAGAGGCAGTTGGGCGATCTCTGTCACCGTGGCAAACTGGCCCAGGGTGCGGGTCAGCCACTCCTGCCGGGATCCCCGCAGTCGGCCGGCGCTGATGTCTTGGTGGCGTTGGCGCAGGGCATCTAGGATCTGCCCGAGGCTGAGCCCATAGGATTGCAAGCGGGGGAGATTCACCTGGACGGAGATTTCCTCCGCCTCGCCGCCGACCACATCCACCGTTGCCACCCCTGGTACCACCGCCAATTCCCGGGCCAACTCCAATTCCCCGAAGCGGCGCAGGGCGGCAGCATCCCAGCCTGGGGCATTGAGGGCAAATTCATAGACTGGCAACTGGGACGGGTCAAAGCGAAAAATCCGAGGGGCTTCGATGCCGGCAGGTAAACGCCCCTGGGCCCGTCCATAGGCAGCCGTGACATCATTGAGGGCTTGTTCAATGTTGTAGCCCGCCGGGAAAAACAGATCCACACTGACACTGCCTTCGCGGGTGCGGGAGACCACCTGGGTAACACCATCGGTGGTGGAGAGGGCATCTTCCAACGGTCGGGTGATCTGCTGCACCGCCACCTCCGGATCCAAACCGGGGGCATTGAGCCGCACCCCAATGCGGGGATAGGTGATCCCCGGCAGCAGATCCACAGGCAAGCGCGCGGCGAAATACAGCCCAACCACCAGCACCGCCAAGGTCAACATCAGGGTACCGATGTGGCGACGAATGGCTAGACCGCTGATGCTGAACATGGGATCCCCCAGTAAAGAGACTGACAGGTTAGACGCAAGCTGAGCTAGGGGCGTTCAGGCTCTAAGCGTAGCACCTGCCCATTGTCGCTGTCGGTGAGCAGGTAGATAAACCCCTCCGGGCTTTGCCGCACATCCCGAATGCGACCAACACTGCCTTGCAAGAGCCGTTCTTCCCGTACGACCTGATCGCCGTTGAGTTCCAAGCGGGCTAGATGCTGACCCGCCAAAGCCCCCACCAACAGGCTGCCCCGCCACTGGGGAAACACATCCCCGGTATAAAAAGCCATCCCAGAAGGGGCGATGGAAGGGGTCCAATGCCAAATCGGCGGGGTGATCCCCGGCAGATGGGTCAGCCCTTGCCCCACCGGTTCCCCGGAGTATTCCACCCCAAAGCTGACCAACGGCCAGCCGTAGTTAGCCCCTGCCTGAATGATATTGATTTCATCGCCACCGCGGGGCCCATGCTCATGCACCCAAATCTGCCCAGTCTGGGGATGAACCGCCATGCCCTGAATATTGCGCAACCCCCAAGCATAGACCTCCGGTCGCCCGCCGGGGGGCATGGGATTGTCGGCAGGAATGGAACCATCCTCGTTCACCCGCAGGACTTTACCGGCATGATCCGCCACATCCTGGGCCCGCTGGGGCTGTCCCCGATCCCCAGTACCCACATACAGCCGCCCCTGGGCATCAAAAGCCAAACGGGAACCAAAATGCTGCCCCGACCCGGTCTTCAGGGGCATATCCACAATGGTTTGCACATTGACAAGCTGGTTGCCCTGCAGTTGCCCCCGCACCACTTGGGTACCCGCTTGCCCCGGTTGTCCCCCAGCCAAGCTCAGATACACCCAGCGATTCTGCTCAAATTGGGGATGCAACACCACATCCAACAAACCCCCCTGCCCTTGGGCCACCACCGGCGGCACCCCACTGATCGGCTGGGGATCCCCACCGGTGCGGGGAATGCGGCTGAGGCGACCGGGGCGCTCAGTGACCAGCAAGTCACCATCGGGCAAAAAAGCCAACCCCCAAGGGCGATTCAAGCCACTGACTACAGTCCTGACCTGGAAGCGGGGGGGTGTAGCGGTCTGTACCGGCTGCCCCATGCTGCAGGCCAGCCCCAAGCCCGTTAAAATCCCTGCCACCACCCCTGCTAGCTTTAACCCCATTCGGGATCCCCTATCCACTGGTTCTAGTGTGAAGTTTTGCATCGGGGCTGGCTAGGGGCAAAGCTGCAAAATCACGGCGGTTTCAAGGTGGGGGGTCTGGGGGAACAGGTCTGCCCCCCGCCATTGCCACAGCCGATAGGGGGGCACCAGTTGCCTGAGATCCCGCAGCAAACTGGGCAAATGGCAACTGATGTAGAGAATCCAACGGGGGGGCTGCGCCAAAATGACTTGTATCACCTGGGGATGGCAACCTTTGCGGGGGGGATCCAAGATCAGCAACTCCACCGGTAGCCACTCCCACAGGCAGCTTTCCACCGCAGCACAACACCAGCGGATACCCGAGATCCCGTTCCAGAGGCTATTGAGTTCTGCCCGTTCAATTGCCTGGGGAACCACCTCCAAACCGGTCACCTGCACCTGGGGATCCCGATGGGCCAGCAGTAGGGCCAGGGTACCCACGCCACAGTAGGCATCAACGGCACTGCCAACCGGGGGCAACTGCTCCAAGGCCCAGGTAAACAGGGCTTCTGCCTGTTCGGTGTGGGCTTGAAAAAAACTGCGGCCGTCCAGGGCAAAGGTCAATCCACCCATAATCTCCTGGATCATCCCGGTCCCCGCCACCGTGTAGGTGGTTGATCCCCAAATGCTATTGCCCGGCTCAGGATTGACATTCACACCCACCCCCACCACCCCAGGGATCCCTAACCAAGCCTCCGCCCAGGCATCGATCCCTAGTAAATCGGGATCCCGGACGACCAAAGTGAGCAGACATTCCCCGGTGCGGCGGCCGAGGCGGGCGCTGAGATAGCGGAGATTACCGGTTTGGCGGTGTTCATCGTAGGGGATCCAGCCGGTGGCGGGCAAATCTGCCCTGACCTGAGCCAGGACCTGATCCAGACGGGGGTCATGCACCGGACAGCCATCCACCGGGATAACCTCATGGCTATTGGCGGCATACAACCCCAGCCGAAACCCCGGCTGCACGGGATAGATAGCCCGGTTGCGGTAGCCATAGGGGTGAGCGGCTGCCAACAACGGCCATCCCCCCTCCCCCAAAGTCTGCACTAACTGGGCCTGCTTGCGAGCCACCTGCTCAGCATAGGTCAGGGATCCCCAAAGGCAGCCGCCGCAGCGATCCACCACCGGGCATAGATCCCTTAGCGTTCCCGCCAGCGCGACCATGATTGTTGTAGGGAGGGGTCGGCCTCATGTTTCAGTTCAAAGTTAATCACCTGCCAGCGTTCCGGTTCCTCACTGGCTTGCGGATCCTGAAATTCCACCGGTAGCCCGTAGATATGCCATTGTCCGGTGCGGGGGGCTTGTCGTTCGAGGAAGGGGGTGAGCAGGGGTTGGTAGCGGCTGGCGATGATGATTTGGGTGGCTCGCAGCCCCAGGGGCCGCAGGCGGTTGAGTTCCTCGTGGATTTCAAAGCGCAGCCCGTCGGGGTGGGTATGTTGGCGGTACCAGCGTTCTTGCCAGAGGCGCCAACGTTGTCCCGATTGTACGTGGACGAGTTCACCGGTTTTGCTATTGGCTTCAAAAGCTCCGTGGCGATGACAGAGGTAGGCATCCGTGAGGGTGAGGGCTGCGATGCGCTGATGACAATGGGGACAGAGAATTTCCGCTCCGAAGATAGGGTAGGCAAAATTGACCATGCGCGGAGAGGAAAGCAACTTCCCCTATTATAGGTCTCTCCTTAGTCGCCGCACGGTGGTATCCCCGGCCTGGGCCCATTCCCGAATCTGATCGGCTACCCAATGCATTTTCGCCGGCAGGTCGTGCAGGAGGCGAATGGCTTCGCTAAAGTCGCCCATTTCCCGGGCAATTTCTGCTTTCATCAGGTAGTCGTTGGGGTCATCGTCTTCCAGGATCGGCACCAGTTCCGCCAGGCAGCGCCGCACTTTGGGTTGATAAGCATGGTATGCCAGCAGCGCCTTGCCGGCGGGGAGCGGCCTGTCGGGAAAATCCCGCACCAAATCGTTCACCTTCCACCAAAAGTAGATCAACAAATGCCGTTGCTTGAGGGGGTCGGTTCCTACCCCGGCGTCCAGGGCTTGGCTGTAACCCTGCAAAGTCAAATCCTGCACCGTCGGTGAGTGGCGCCGCACTTCTGCTTCCATATCCCCCAGCACAGCTTTGTTGGCAACCAGGGCATCCACCATCCAGAAAAACTGGTTACAGCACCAACATCTGGTGATCAGGGGCGGGTCGGGGGCAAGGGGAGCATATTCGTAGCCATCAGACCAGAGGATGGCACCCGTGGCATTCCGGGCAGGGGCAGGGGGCTGCTTGTAAAGAAAGCCACAGTGGGGACAGCCAATAATTTTCTCAGCATCAACCCGCATCGGCAGCGCTCTCAGTCCGACCAGCATTCCACCAGGTCTTGTCACTTTAGCTTAATTTGAGCTGCCATGGCGAGCTGAACTGACATCACCATGCACACCCTACTATCCCCGGCTTGGCACCAGGCACGGTCGGCAACCCGGGATCCCTTGATTCTCGTTGCCGGTCATCCTCGCCGCGGAGGATGGGAGCCACTGCTCTCCAGAACACGTTCTGGCAATCGCTGCCTTTCCTAATCTAGGGCAGGTCAGGCGACATGAGAGCCATCCCTCAACTTATTAACCGGGCTTGGAAGCCAGGTAGAGGGCGCGAATATCCCCCGGCAGGCTCTGGAATAAACTTTGGCGGGCTTGCAGCAATTCCGCTTCCACCTCCGCTTCGCTGAGGATCAGCCCTTCCGCTGCCAACTGCACCCGCACCCGCTGCACCGTCCAACCAAAATGGTCCGCCAGCACCAACAAAAATCGCCAATCCCCCCGCAGCCGAGTCAATCCCTGCCAGAGGTAGCAGGCCAAAGGGGGCGGAATCTCCGGCAACTCCAGCCCCGGCTCATCCTCCAACTCCTGGATCATTTTGGCTTGCTGCACCAACCACTCCTCCAGCACCGTCTCCGGCTGCAGTTGCTGCAAGCCCAAATAACACTGCCGCCAAAAATGCTGTACCTGCCGCGCTGATCCCAAAAACGGCGCTACCTTCTGCTGATAGCGACAATAAATGGCAATAAAATAGCGGGCCACCTGGGGATCCTGCTGAAAGGCTTTGAGGATCTCAGCATCGCTCCAGTGGGCTAACGAGCGTAGCAACGACGAGTCACATTCAGCGGGCATGGCACCATGGCAGCAAAACTGGCATCAGTCTACCAAGACCGATCCCATTTCTGGTCAGGGGTTATCGCGGTTTTTATGCCCTAAGATTGTCCTGTGGCGGCGAATTCTTGGCTAACACCAGAGCAGTCTCTTGGGTTAGCAAAATTTCCATCCCTGCCTGCTTAACCTCTAAAGCATGCTCAAAGTAATCGGCAATCCCCTCAAAAGCTGCCTTGATCTAGACTTTGCCAACGGCATTGACCCCAGGTTTAACAACCAAAACCGCATCCTCAGCATCAATAGCAACCAAGCTGTCAAAATCTTCTGGATGGATTGCCTTGCTGGATCAGAAGCGCTGCGGGATGCTAACTGACCTCAAATGTTCCTGGCAATCCTACCCCGGCTAGACCTCCCCTATCGACAAACTCACGCCAGCTTTCCCCCTAGCAACTCAGACACCTAACTGTGGGATAACTGAAATATGACAGCAATTCGCCTAATCGTCGGTCTCGGCAATCCCGGACCTCAGTATCAACACAGTCGCCATAACTGCGGCTTTATGGTGCTCGACCGCCTCAGCCAACGCTGGGGGATCCCTTTGCAGCATGAGTCGCGGTTTCAAGGGTTGGTGGGGGAAGGGCTATTTCAGACCCACAAGCTGCGCCTGCTGCAACCCCAGACCTACATGAACCGCTCCGGCCAGTCCGTACAAGCCATCTTAGCCTGGTACAAGTGGGATCCGGAACAGATGCTGGTGATCTATGACGACATTGACCTGCCCTTAGGGAGACTGCGGCTGCGGCAGCGGGGATCGGCAGGGGGGCACAACGGGATCAAGTCTTTGATCGAGCATGTGGGCACGGATGTTTTTCCTCGCCTTCGGGTTGGGGTGGGGCATCCTGGGGGCAAAAAAGCGGTGGTGCAGCACGTTTTGGGGGCTTTCAGTCCCGAGGAGCAAGGGTGTGCCAATCGGGTTTTGGATACGGTTGTGGAGGCCGTGGAACTGATCTTGGAGCAGGATTTGGCGGCAGCTATGAATCGCTACAATGGCCTGGACTGCTGTGCCCAGCCAGCTTCAGAACTATCTGCCTAACCAGCAAACCTTTCATCCCCCACCCCCCTATCATATAGGTGGCAGCCACCGTTGTAGACCATCATAAGTCATCAACAGCATCAAAACTGATGGAGCCTCCTCGACCGGATGTTGTTCGCCATTGCTGATGTGAACTATAGATTTTCTGAATCTCCCTCGCCCGCTTTGGCAGAGGGGCGCGGGTCGGTTTCTGCCCCACTCAATGGAAATGACTCTACACTGTGCTGTCAGCTCATCATTTCGGCAATCCGGTTCCCGAAGATAGATAGGGTTGGGGTTTCACTGGGTGTCTAGTAAGGATAGGTAACAATGGCTTTAAGGGAGGCTTGAAAATCACCCAAAACGGAGTTGATGATAGGATGAGCAATTTCAGATATAGGAGTCATCAGGGCTCTACTCTGAAGTCGGCTTGGTATTGAGTTGAGTTTTTCTTTATCAGTCAGCTTATCAGTCAGCCCTCAAGCCTCAGTATCTAAGCTAGAAGTTACCAACCTCCCACAGATACTCCCTCGGTATTCCGTATTCTGGCCTCAAGCAGGATAAAGGGCCAATGTCTGAAAATATCTAGCTCCAGTAACCCCTGTCAGCTAACCCCTCAGTCCAGCCCACCACAGTCAAACCCGCTGCCGCTATAGTAACAGTACCTGTGGGGAGTGCCCAATGGAGTACCAAATCCTCCACCAAATCCGCTACGACTACAGCCAACCGGTGCGCCTCGAACCCCACCGCCTGCTCCTCCACCCCCGCCAAAGCCCCCGTCAACAAGTCCACAGCTTCACCCTCCACATCCAACCCCAACCCAGCGGACAAGCCTGGAATTGGGACCTCAACGGCTCCCAACCCCTCACCTGCTGGTTCCGGGATCCCCTCACGGCTTTGAACATTCAAATGCAGGCGACGGTGGGGATCGACTGCCCCAACCCCTTTGCCTTTTTGCTGGAAAGCTGGGCCGCCCGCCTACCTATTGACTATCCCCATGCCCTCTACCACCACCTCAGCCCCGATCTGCAGGTCAGCCCCGACCCCCTGCTCGGCAACCTGGTGTGGGAATGGCAGCAGGAAGTCCAGGGCAGCACCGTTGGTTTTGTCTGTCTAGCCAACCAACGGGTTCATGAACATTGCCGCTACCAAGAACGCCCCAGCGGCGATCCCTGGCCCGCAGCCATCACCTGGGCCCGGCAACAGGGCTCCTGCCGGGATCTGGCAGTTTTGCTGATGACCTGCTACCGCTTGGCCGGCTTGGCCGCCCGCTTTGTCAGTGGCTATGTCTGGACCGAACGGGGATCCCGACATCTGCATGCCTGGACAGAAGTGTACTTGCCGGGGGCTGGTTGGCGGGGCTTTGATCCCACCCAAGGTTTGGCGGTGGCTGAGCACCACATTGCTGTCGCTGCCCATGGGATCCCCCGTTTCACAGCGCCGGTGCAGGGATATTTTCAGCCTGCCGAAGCCCGCTCCACCCTCACAACTCAAGTCCACGTCCAGCCCCTCGCCGGGCCATGGCCTCCGCAGTCAGCTCCAGGGTCGGACGGGTAGGGCTCGTCAGATCGATGAGCAAAATCTCTTCCCGCCGACACCGGCAATACGCTTGTAAGTTCTCCATGTGGGCGAGGGCCTGCAACTGCTGCGGCAATAGCTCCGCCCCCAAAGACCCCAGCCGCACCCGCCCCAGCTCCGTTTGGGCAAACACCCCCTCACTGGCCGTCCCCTGCACCTCATGGATCGGCACCGGACTGGCAGCTAGCAAAGGCAAAAACTGCGCCCACTGCCCCGCCGACACATACTCCCACCCCACCACCACCAACTTGGGGATCCCGGGGTGGTGGCGCAAGCGCGGATAGTCCTGCAGGGAGATCCACTCCCCTTGATGGTCGATGGCTCCCCAGATCCCATTGACCGTGGCCTGGGCCAGCAGGGGTCGCTCCTCCACCCAAACCGTCAAACTTGGCGGCAACATTTGTCGCTGCAAATGCACCGCTCGGATCAGTCCTGGGGGATCTGTCAGGAGTGCCGCTGCCACCTGCTGAGGTTCCACCTGCCAGAGGGTGAGGGGAAAATTGAGCCTGAGCTTAGCTTGGATCTCCGCGTCTGTCAGCAACGCTTCCCCCTGGATTTGGATTTGCTCCGGCGCCGTCAAGTACCACAGGGGCTGGCGGATCACCAGCACCAACCCCCCCAGGATCCCCAAAGACAAACTGCTATGCCAGATGGTGCGCCAAAAATGCCAGGCCCGCTGCCTCTGCAACTGCTGCCGCCGGGACAGACGACCGGCTACCGTCCTCGAAGAGAGACTGGTCATGCCGAGAACTCTTCCACCTGATCCAAACGCAACCACACCGGCGGCGTCGGCACCACCCCAAACTTCACCTGCACATAGTCATCCCGCAGGTCCACCACCTCTCCCTTACTGGTAAAAACATAGTCAGGAATAAAACTATCATTAGCCAAAGCTTCCAGGCTATTGACCAGTTTTTCCCGCACTGCCCGCACCATACTGCCGCGCTTAATGGCCATGGTTGTTATTCCTAAGGTTTTCTAATGGGAGTTGTAGCCGATCTGTCGCAAATTTCCAAGGCCAAGGTTAGACTAGAGTTAACGAACTCATACCTTGTCCGACTTAGCTCATGTCTCAGTCTACCCTGGAACTGGCGCTGCAAAAATGTCAGGCAGCTAACCTGCGGGTCAGCCGCCAGCGCCGTTACATCTTGGAATTGCTCTGTCAAACGGAAGAGCATCTCAGTGCCAGGGAGATCTACGACCGCCTCAACCAACAGGGCAAACCTATCGGCCACACGTCGGTCTACCAAAACCTGGAAGCCCTCAGTAGCCATCAGGTGGTGGAATGCATTGAGCGGGCGGACGGGCGACTCTATGGGCGGCGCACAGACCCCCACAGCCATGTCATCTGTGCCGATAGCCAGCGGATCCTCGATGTGGATGTGGTGCTGCCCCCGGAGCTGATTGCCGCGGTGGAGCAACAAACCGGCACCCGCATCCAAGGCTACCGCATCGAGTTCTTTGGTCGTGAACAAGCCTGAATACCTCTGGCAACGGCTACAAACCCTAGGGATCCCCAGTTGGCGGGCCTGGCAACTGCGGGCTGGGGTCAGCCGCCGCGTCATCCACAAAGCCCGCCACAACCAGTGGCAGGACCTCAAATGGGGAGAAATCCAACGCCTAGCCGCCAGTCTTGACTGGGATCCCCAAGAGTTACTGGGTCTAGGAGCAGAACTGCAAGCCCTGAAAGCGGAAATCCGGCAGGCGCGGGCGGCGGCGCAGCAAGCCCGACAGGCAGTGCAGCGCAGTACCTTTGGGCAGTTGCAGTCCCTGTTGGTCAGCTATCCCACCGCCCAGGCCCTGGCCCAACGGGATCCCACCCGTCCCGCCCAGAGTGTTTTGGCCCTCTTGGCCCCCTTGGAGAGTTGGTTGCAGCAGCAGGGCATCAGCAGGATCGGTGAACCCTTTCAGCAACAGCCCTATGACCCGGTGGTGCACCAGTGTAGCCAGCCGGTCGCCCTTGGGGATCCCGTGGAGATTCGCTTTGTCGGCTACCGCTGTGGGGAGGAGATTTGGGTGCCGGCGCGGGTGATCCCGGTAGGACGTACAGTGGAGGGTTGAGGGCTGTTGGGGTGGTTGGTGTCTCGTTCTTGGCCGGTGCTGGCGTTGCTGCCGTTTATTCGTCCCCAACTGAGTACTTTGGGGGTGGCCTTGCTGTGTACCGTCGGCTTTGTCAGCACCATGCCGGTTTTGGCCTATTTTGCCGAGCGGATTGCCGAGGTGATGGGGGCAGGGGATTGGCGGGGGATGGGGCTGCTGGTGGGGGCAGGGCTGATTTTATTTGTGGTGCGGGGGGTGTTCCAATATGGGCAAGATGCCCTGATGGCCCGGGCAACCCTGCGGATTGTGTTTGAATTGCGCCAGGCCCTTTATCAACATTTACAGCGTTTGGATCTGGGCTATTTCTTGAGTCAGCGCACGGGGGATCTCACCTATCGCTTGGTGGGGGATTTGGATAAACTGGGGGAGGCAATCCAGAAATTTTTCAATCAATTTATTCCCAGTGTTGCCGTTGTGGTTGTCATTATTATCTATCTTTTTTATCTCAACATTGTTCTGACGCTAACAACTCTGATTGTTGCCCCGTTAATGGGATTATTATTTAGCTGGTTCGGGGAAAAGATGCTTAGCCGTGCCCGCATCAGTCAAGAGCAGATTTCTCAGTTATCTGCCCTGTTGACAGAGGTTCTTGGGGGCATGATCCTGATCAAAGCTTTTGCCGCCGAAGACTATGAGGTCGGGCGATTTCGCCGCATCGCTGACCAGAATCGCCTAGCCCGCTACCGCACCGAACATGTCAAGGCTGTCCAGTATCCGGTGGTGGGACTGCTGTATGCCCTCAGTGTTTTGGCGGTCTTTTGGGTGGGAACCTACCAAATTGCCCAGGGACACCTGACAGGGGCTCAGTTTGTCGGCTTTTTTGCCGGGGTGGCTCTGCTGATTGACCCAATTGTCTTAATCACCAACAACTATAGTGAACTGAAACAGGCCCAGGCTTCTCTAGATCGGATTCTGGGGCTATTTGCCATCCAGCCCCAGGTGACCGAACATCCCTACGCCCAGATTTTGCCCCCTGTGCAAGGGAAAATTACCTTTGAACAGGTTTACTTTGCCTATCAGCCTGGTCAACCGGTTTTGAAAGGAATTGATCTGACGATCTCCCCAGGAGAAATTGTCGCTTTGGTGGGATCCTCAGGGGCAGGAAAGTCAACCCTTGTCAGTCTTATCCCTCGCTTTTATGACCCCAGTCAGGGGCGCATTCTCATCGACGGCTATGATATTCGCCAGGTGACAATCCGCAGCTTGCGCCGCCAGATCGGTATTGTCCTGCAGGAAACCATTCTTTTTTCCGGAACAATTGCGGAAAACATTGCCTATGGGCAAGAAGGCTTCGATCTAGCGGCGGTGGAACAGGCGGCTAAGGTGGCTAATGCCCACGATTTTATCTGCCGTTTCCCCGATGGCTACCAGACTCGCCTGGGAGAACGGGGGGTGAATCTTTCCGGAGGACAAAAACAGCGGCTGGCCATTGCCCGGGCTGTCCTCCTCAACCCCCGCATCCTGATTTTGGATGAGGCTACTTCCGCTTTGGACTCAGAATCGGAGGCTTTGGTGCAGGAAGCCCTACAACGTTTGATGCAACAATGTACGGTGCTGGTGATCGCTCACCGCCTCTCCACGGTGGAAAATGCCCACCGCATTGTCGTCCTCGAAAAAGGGGAAATTATCGAAATCGGATCCCACAGCCAACTGCTAGCCCAAGGGGGCCGCTACGCCCAGTTCCATGCCCGCCAATTCAGTGACATATCCTGAAAGGATTTAGAAGGGCGGTTCCGCACCGGGATTGACTCGGTCATTGCGCGATCCCAGCAATTCCAGGCGATCAACTTTGATCACAACTTTTTGCCGATCCTCCCCTGTAGTCCGATCTTTCCACCGGTCAAAGGCTAGGGATCCCTGGACGCCGATTAAGCTGCCTTTTTTCACATATTCCCCGGCAACTTCGGCAGTACGACCCCACAATTCTAGCTCGAACCAATCGGGCTTATCTTCACCTTTACGAAAGCGATCCACAGCCAGGGAAAAGCTGCAAGTAACTTTCCCAGATTCAAAATAACGCACTTCGGGATCCCGACCGGCCCGTCCAACTAGGGTGACACTGTTGATCATAGAAAGCTAGGGCTCAACCTGTAGGACTATGGTAGCGACTGTTGGGGAGGGGAGTCTAGAAATTGTGCCGGACATCGCTGGGATCCCATTCCTGTGGACGCCGATGGCACGATTGCCAATGGGGTGTCCCTCTACCTGGACTGGCTGATTGAGGGGCTCTCCCCTGACCGGCACCCCAGGATTTTGATCCGCAAGTTCTTTGGCAGCCCTGCCCATGGTTGTCATGTGGGCTGGATCGTGGCTCCCCAGGAGCAGGTGGTGTTTGCCCATTGGCCGCCGGGGCAGGGGCAACTGTTTACCCAAGCTGAGCAAACCCCGACCATGCCTGACTTAGGCACGTTGTTTGGCCGGATGCAACTGCAGCGGTGCTAGGGGCTGGAGGGTGGGATGTTCCCGGGCAATGCCCATGCCCTGAATCATGATGAAGGTTTTCAGCCAGGGCAGCCATTCCACCAGCACTAAACCTAGGCGCCGTAGCCACTGCAAGGGCCAGATGCGGTTGGCAAAAAGACGATTGGCCAGATGGGTGGCAAATAGGACTTTGCTGACATCCCCGTAGCGCTGACGATGATAGGCAGCCCCAATCTCAGCGGGATCCCGTTGGGGATGGAGGCTATTGAGGAGGTTGGCTAGGGCCATCACATCCCGGAAGCCCAGGTTCAGCCCCTGACCCCCGAGGGGATGGGTGGTGTGGGCAGCATCCCCAATCAGGACAACCCGTTCTTTGACGTAGGTGCGACAGTTGAGGCGTCTTGGCACATAGCTCACCCGCGGCGAGACCGCCAGCAGTTGCCCCAGATGGCTGCCGAACTCTGGAGCAATCGCCGCCAGATAGTCCCTATCGCTCAGGCGCAGGATCCGCTCCCGCTCCGTCAACGGCACCGTCCAGACAACCCAAACCCAATCCACCTCCTCAGAGGGCAAGATCGCCAACGGCCCCCAAGGACGAAAACGTTCGTGGGCAATCCCCCGGTGGGGCAGAGCTGTCTGAATCCGCGCCACCACACAAGCCTGGGCATAATTGTCCACCCGATAGGGGATCTGCAAGAGGGTCCGTAGCCGCGACATGGCCCCATCTGCCCCCACCACCAGCCGCGCCCGCAAGCTTCTCGGGATCCCCTGTTGCTGGCAGGTGAGTTCTGCCCAGGCCGGGTAATTCTTGATGTCGACAAGTTCGGTTTGGTAGAGCCGCTCGATGTGGGGGCTATCGTCAAGCAATCGCTGACAGGCCCACTGCATGGCTCGGTTGCGCACCACATAGCCGAACTGGCTGCGGTGGAGTTGCTTGGCGGCTAAATGGGTGACCCAATCCCAGCCGGCATCGGACACCCAAATCTCCTGGATTGGCCCCGCCCCCGGGATCCAGTCCCACGCCCCTAGGGTCTGCAACATCTGAATTGATCCCCAGGCCATGGCCCGCCCTTCCCCCCCCTCCCCGTTGGGCAAAGGGGATCCCGCCTCGATGACCAGGATCCGCCAGGGGCTATGGCGCAGGGCTGCTGCCAAAGCCAAACCTGCCATGCCGCCACCGACGATGGCAATGTCGTAGACTTCTGCAGCAGCCATACCGTGATATTTCTTAACGTTCTGGTTTTATTTTAGCGGTTTGGCTCGGGATCCGGGCAGGATTTCCATGGGATGTGAGCAGGTTACTAGAATGCTGTTGAGGTCAAGGGATTGGCAAGTCCTTGGGGAGTGTTTCCTGCCTAGGCCCAGTAACATCAATCCTCCAAATTAGAGATGGCATGGCAGTGGCAGTAAAAATCAGGCTACATAACAAGCAAGTATTCGGGGCTAGTTTTCTAGAAGTACTTGACCCCCTTTATGACATATAGTCATTTCTATTGAGACTGCAACAGATCCCCCACTCCCTTCATGCAGGGTGGCACTAGCCCTAAACCCTCTCCCAGGGCGGGAGAAGGGAGATTCAGAAAATGTACCTTTCGTGTTTTTAATAACTATCAATTTGAATCCAAAAATCTCACTTTCCTTTAATTTTCGGTTAGAGAGGCTTGCTTGTGTCTCCAGTTGCAGATGGGAAGGAGATCGGATTAAGGTCTTTGAGAACTATGGCTGCCTCATGGCTTTCCTGCTGCTTTTTACCGGGGAAGTGATCAAAAAACTCTCAAGCCAGCCCATGACCCGAGCTGTCTTAAGATGGAAATCACAGCAGGAATCAGTCGATGTTGCGAACGCCTTTGTATGAGTGGCAGCGGGCGGCAGGGGCTAAGTTTGTCCCTTTTGCCGGGTGGGAGCTACCCATTCAGTTCCAGGGGGTGATCGCTGAACACCAGGCAGTGCGCACCCAGGTGGGCATCTTCGACATCAGCCACATGGGACGTCTGATCCTGCAGGGATCCCGGGTGCGGGAGCAGTTGCAGGCTTTGGTGCCGACGGATCTTGGGCGGCTGCAGCCGGGAGAGAGTCAGTACACGGTTTTGCTGACGGAGCAGGGAACCATCCTAGATGATGTGATTTGCTACTGCCAGACGGAGACCCAGTGGCTGCTGATTGTCAATGCCGCCCGCCGCCAAGCCGATTGGGACTGGCTGGCAGCTCACCTGAAGCAAACTCAAATGCACGATTGGGGCGGGAGCCATGTGCTGCTGGCCATTCAAGGGCCGGCCTCCCTCCCCCATCTGCAAGCTCTCTGTGGTGAGGATCTCTCCACCCTCAAACGCTTTCAACACCGACAGGTCACCCTGGGGGATCCCGACCAGACCTCGGCTTTTGTGGCTCGCACCGGTTACACGGGAGAAGATGGCTTTGAGGTGATGGTGCCGCCGGCGGCGGGGCTATGGCTGTGGCAGACCTGTGTGGAGCGGGGGATCCCCCCCTGTGGTTTAGGTTCTCGGGATACGTTGCGTCTGGAGGCGGCACTGCACCTTTACGGTCAAGACATGGATACCACCACCACGCCCTTGGAAGCGGGGCTAGGCTGGCTGGTGCATTGGCAAAAAGGAGAGTTCATGGGACGGCAGGCCCTAGAGCAGCAAAAAAGCCAAGGGATCCCGCGGCAACTGGTGGGGTTACAGGTGTTGGGGCGGGACATTGCTCGGCCCGGCTATCCCATCTACAGCCCGGGGGGGGAAGTAATCGGTCGGGTGACGAGCGGCACCAAGTCCCCCAGCCTGGGGATCCCGATTGCTTTGGGGTATGTGCCTGTTGCTTTGGCAAGTCCGGGCACCCGGGTGGAGATTGGCATTCGCCAGCAGCGGGTGGCGGCTGAGGTGGTCAAGCGGCCTTTTTATCGTTCCCCGGCGCCTGCTCCCCGCTAGTAGCGCACCTGTTTGTGCTCCAGGGCGGTGGCAGCTTCTAGGCGCAATTCTTCAATCCGCCGGAACAATTCCTGGGCCGTGTGCAGGTGTCCATCCCTGTAGTTGAGGGGGAAGGCTGCCAATTCCTCCAGGGCGTCCTCGGCGTGATTGAGGCTGTAGTAGAGGAGACTGGCCACTTGGCTCAAGCTGCGGGGGCTGCGCAGTCCTTCAAAGGCCTGCCGAGCTTGGGCGTAGTGATGGCGGCAGTTCTGCACGTAGTCACAAAAATCAGCCATCAACTCCTCATCAAAGGGATCTGCCGCCAAGGCGTGCAACTGCCGATTGAGGGAGCGCCCCGCGGCCGACAAAAAGCGATTCACCGGCTGATACACCTGCTTAACCCACTTCAGTTGGGCTAGGGCCTCGTCGGTGAGGGTTCTTTCCCGTTTTCTCGGCTCAGGGCTGTCCCTGGAGGGCGCCGGGGGGGTCAGTTCCGCATCGTAGGCGGCGCGCCGTTGCCGATCCCCAAGCACTTCATAGGCCGCATTGATCTGCCGCATGGCCTCCCCATCCCCAGCATCGGTATCGGGATGATACTGCTTGGCCAAATCATAGTAGGCTTGCTTAATTTCTGCCGCCGTCGCCGAACGGGGGATCCCTAAGACCTCGTAGTAATTTTTCCGCTTGTTGTCACCTGGCATAATATTGGGATTTTGCTATGATTTTTTAGCTGATGGTTTACCAGCTAGGCCTTGTAGCCAGGCTGCCAGTCGGGTCCGCCACCGCTCTTGCCAGCTAGGTTGGGGGCGCACGGCCACCTGAATCGGCTCATCTTCATAGAGGGGATCTTTGAGTTTGTAGCCGTATTCCAGGCGATCTTTGATTTTACTTAGCTTGGGGTAGAGCCGCAGGGCACCCTTGAGCAGTTCCGCTTCGTTGGCAAAAATAGCCTGGCTAATCTGGCTACTACGCTTGACGGCCATTTCCCCCACTGGGATCCACTGCTGGGGCTTATCGGCAGGGCGCACATAAACATTAAACAAGGGTAATCCTTGCTTTTTATAGTCCTCTAATTGTTGAGCCGCTTCTTGACGTTGGCTAGCCCCTTTGCTGGGGGATTTGCGGGGCGGGCGCCGGGAACCAAAACCTTTAGCCGTCATAGAACTTGTATAGCCTCTTCTGTTAGGCTATCACTAAATAATCTAGCTCTTCATAGTCAGGTAAGGTACTGTCGATCAATTTGCCACCCCGAATCACCCGCCGGTCATGCTGAGACCGGGATAGCCATTCGCTGTAGTTACGGCCCCTGAAAACCACCAAATCCGCCGGCATCCCCACAGCCAACTTGCCCACCCCGGCCAAACCCATCAACGCCGCCGGGGTACTGGTAAAGGCCCGGGGCCAAAAGCCATAGTCGCTGTCCAAGTGACCAATGCGCACTGCCATCCTCACCACCTCAGCCATGTCGTGATCCCCAAACCCATAAAAGGGATCCCGACAGTTGTCGCTGGCAATGGCCACCGGGATCCCGGCCTGGGCCAGTTCTTGGATGGGGGCAATGCCGCGCCAGCGGGGGGTGCGTCCTTGTTGGCGATCCTGCAAGTAAAGATTGCACATGGGCAAACTGATGATCCCCAGCCCGGCTTCCTTCAGCAGGGGAATCAATTCCTGCCCCAGCACCTGGGGATCCTGCACACTCAAGCTACAACAATGACCGCAGACCACCTGCCCGGAAAATCCCTTCCTGAGAACCCACCTGGCCACCTCAGCCACCGTCAAAGACTCGGGATCCCCGGTTTCATCGCAGTGGAAGTCCAGATCCATGCCCCGTTCAGCGGCCAGATCAACAATCCGCTCCAGGGCTTGGGGGAGTTCTGGGTGGGGATAGAGCACGGCGCCCAGGATGCCACCGACGGCTGCCAATTGGTCAGCGATGGCTTCTCCCAAAGGGGTGAGAAACACCTGGGCATCGGCAATGGAAACCGCTTGCAAGGTGATTTTCCCCAACCATTCCTGCCGCAACTGCTGCCAAACCTCCAGACCCGGCCAGCTTTGCCCATAGCCGCAGTCAAGGTGAGTGCGAATGGCTTGGGTGCCGTGGGCATAGCTACAGCGCAGGGCAAAGTTCATGCGGGCATAGAGATCTGCCGCCGTCCAATAGGCATAGTCTTGATTGACGGCCGCGATGGCTTCTGCAAAGGTGCCGCTGCGATTGGGGCGCCGCGGCCATATATGTCCCTTATCCAAATGGGTATGGGCATCCACAAAACAGGGCCAGATCATCCCCCCCCGCAGCCACCACACCTCCTCCTCCCCCACCTCAGGAGCCTGGGTCTGCAGATGGGCAATTTTTCCCCCCTCAATCTTTACGGACACCGTCAGCAAACCTTCCCGATCCGGGATCCCAATCGGCTCATCCAACAAACAAGCGGGTACCCGCCCCTCCAACAACCACAGCCCCATAGGGATCCCAACAGCCAGTTCTCAATATATATGCACTATATGCACGTGGGTGTGGGCGGCTAGGCCGGATATTTCCCCCGGGTGGAGATCATCACGGCTCCAGCCTCTTGAATCAGCATCCTCGCTTCCCGGTCCAGGCGATAGCCGAAAGCAGGGAGATAAAGGGGACTTCCAGCCAGGCCACATTTTCCCCGGGCTTGAGAAAAGCACCGGCCCAATGGGGGGAATAGGCATAGGCTAGGATCGGCTGCCCCTGCTGCAGTTGGGTAATCGTGTCGCTGATCAAAGCAGCATATTCCCCCTGGACAAACTGCACCGTCCCCTTCAAACCGTACATCTGCCAATGGTGCTCCGTGACCGTCGCACAGCCCCAGCCGGGTTTGCAGCTGACCCATCACTGTCAAACAACCGAGCCAGCTTGGGATCCCGCAATGGCTCCGGATTGGTGATGTTGTATTGTTCCGCCGTGGCTTTGTAATCAAATAGCCCTGTACCGTGTTGTCCACCAAAGCCCCCACCCGCTCCAGTTTGGCTTCCCCGCCATTGTTGACAATCATGGGAGAGTTGAGGTTTTCCCACTGGGCGGTTAAGAAATCCGCATCCCTACTGGCGACGGTGGCATGTCCCAGGGCCACTTGGAGTTGCTGCATGGCTTGCACCTGGAAACCCAAGCAATCCCCTCAGCCAAAAAATTAGGCAAAAAATTAGGAATAGAAAGCCGCTGGCCGGGCAACTTGCCCCCATCTGGGATCCCACCAAAGAAAGTGCCAGCAGGGATGCTAAACCCATCATGAAGGCTGAACTCCACCTGCAAACAAGGCCAAACAATGCCTGGGCCAATTGTTAACCTCTTCTTTACATTGGTCCAGAGTCGCCAACATCATAGCCTGCCCCTGGGATTATGATCAGAACGACCCCTGCTCAAGAAGGGCTATGGTTCGCCTCAATCGCTTGCAAATGACCCTGCTGACCTGGATCCTGGTGGTGATCAGTGGTTGGCTGGCGCTGCGGGTGGGGCAGATGTTTGGCACGCTGCTGACCAATATTCTGACGGCGGCGGTGCTGGCATTTTTGCTGAATTATCCCGTGCGTATCCTCTGCCGCTATCGTTTTCCCCGGGGCTGGGCGGTGGCGATTACCTTTACCGTCTCGGTGCTGGTGATCAGTTTGGTGGGGGTGGCGCTGATCCCGATTTTGGCGCGGCAGGTGGGGCAGTTGGGGGCTAAGCTGCCGATTTGGGTCGATTCCTTGCAACGGCAGTTGGAAGCTTTGAGTCTCTGGGCAGCGGAGCGCAATATCCCCTTCGACCAATCGGGCCTGACGGACACCTTGATTGCTCGCCTGCAGGCAGGGGGAGAAAAGCTCGCCGGACAATCCCTGGAACTGCTGCTGGGCACCTTTGGGCGGGTGGTGGATCTGGTGCTGATTTTGGTCCTGGCCCTGTACATGCTGCTGTATGGGGATCGCTTTTGGCGGGGCCTGCTGAGCCTGATCCCAGAACCCTGGGGATCCCGGATTGGGGCGGCGTTGGTGGAGAGTTTCCAGAGTTTTTTGATTGGGCAGTTGGTGCTGGGACTGATTATGGGGCTGATGCTGTTGCCCTTTTTTGCCATTATTCATGTGCCGTTTAATTTGCTGTTTAGTTTATTGATTGGGCTTTTGGAGGTGATCCCCTTGGTGGGGGGATTTATTGGCATTGGCACGGTGTCGCTGTTGCTGGCGTTTCAGGATGTCTGGCTGGCGGTGAATGTGGTGATTGTCTCTTTGATTGTGCAGCAGGTGAAAGACCGGGTCCTAGCTCCGCGCATCATGGGGGATCTGACCGGGCTCAATCCGGTTTGGATTTTGATTGCTTTGTTGGTGGGGGCGCAACTGGGGGGGATCCTGGGGGTAATTGTGGCCATTCCCATTACCAGTGTGGTGAAAAATCTCTACCAAATTGTCCGCAGCGCTGAACAGGAAACGGTCCTGGTGGGGATCCCGGAAACGGAGGTATCGTCGCGGCGGTGAGGGTGGAGTGGATTGTTTTTGCCCAGCACGGCATGGCCGATACTGCCGGGAAGATGGCAGCTTTGGCTAGGGGGGTGGCGCCTTCAGAGGCGCTGGTGGTGGCTCCGGAGCTGGGGTTTTGGGCAACGTTTTGGGATCTACAGGCCCTGGTGGACAGACTGAGGGTTGAGGTGGAGCAGGTTTGGCAGCAGTACCCCCGGCAACCGGCCCGGCTGATAGCAACCTCTTTGGGGGGGGTGGTCTGGGTGGAATTGCTGCATCGCCATCCCGATTGGTGGCCCCGCTTTGAGTCCTTGGTCTGGTTGGGATCCCCCTTAGGGGGGTCTCATTTGGCTTGGTTGTGGGGGCCGATAGGGATTGCCAAAGATCTGCGCCAGAGTCGCCGCCCTCTAGCCGAGACCTTAGCTGCCCGTATCCCAACTTTAGTGGTGGCAAGTGATATGGGTTGTGGCAGTGATGGCACGGTGGCTGTGGGGTCAACCCAGATCAAGTATGCCCATTTTGTCTGTTTGCGGGGGGTATCCCACCCGGCGTTGCGCACCCACCCAGCGGTGGCAGCAGCGATTCGCCAGTTTTGGCAACAGCCCTGCTCCCCTTGTCCCCCTGCCGATACCCTGATCCAGCGCTTGATCGATCACTTTCGGGCTGTCCCCGGCATCACCGATACGGACTATGCTGGCTTTAGCCAAGCCAAAGTCCTCCTGACTGCTAGGGATGGTACCACCCTGCGCACCTGGATCCATCCCCTGGGGCTCGAGCATCTGTTCATCGGGGATCCCTGGGGGGCATGTGTTTACGCTGGCTTTGTGGGCTGGCAGGGGGCTGGGGATTTGGCTCGAGCGGTGCAGGTAGCCCAAACTCAATTTGGTCTCAGGTAGCTCCATGCCCACCTATTACCAGGTTCACCCCCAGTTTCCCCAGCCGCGTCAGGTTGAGGACATTGCTGCTGCCTTGAGTCGGGGGGCCGTGATGCTCTACCCCACGGATACGGTCTATGCCATTGGCTGTGATGTCTTGGTCAAGTCAGCTGTGGAGCGGGTGCGCAGCCTCAAACGCCTCAGTAATGATAAGCCCCTGACGTTTTTGTGCCCTTCCCTGGCCGGGATTGCCACCTATGCCCAGGTTTCCGACTCCGCCTATCGCTTCATGCGCCCCCTGGTGCCCGGCCCCTACACCTTTATTTTGCCGGCCACCAAGCTGGTGCCCAAACTGGTACAGAACCCCAAGCGCAAAACCACAGGCATCCGCGTCCCCGACCATCCCCTTTGCCAAGCCCTACTGCAAACCTTGGGGCATCCCCTCGTTTCCACCTCAGCCCACCTAGGCGACGTCACCCTTCCCATCCCCTGGGAAGCAGAAGAACTAGAGCATCTCAGCAAACAGGTCGATCTGATCATCGAAGACGGCCTGCCCCTGGGATCCCAGGTATCCACGGTGATTGACCTGACAGGGCCGGAGCCACAGCTAGTGCGGCGGGGGGCCGGTTTTGGGGCTGTAGCGGACTGGTTTGGGGACTAGGCGTGGCGGACAAAGTCCTTGGGGCTGACATTTTGCACAAACTCGTGGAAGGCTTCCCGCTCCTGTTCATCAGCATCCTGATTCATGGGGATAGACGCTTCTAGCATCACTTCTTCCACCACCCAAATCGGTGCCCCCACCCGCAGGGCAATGGCAATGGCATCGCTAGGGCGGGCATCAATGCTGTGGCGAGTTTCCCCCTGTACCGTGCTGATGACAGCAAAAAAAGTATTGTCTTGGAGCGCGTGGATAATCACCTTCTCCACCTCCACTCCCCACGTTGTCCAGGCATTTACCAGCAGGTCGTGGGTCATGGGGCGAGGGGGCTTGTCCTCATCCAAAGCCTGAAGAATGGCATTGGCTTCAGCCCGCCCAATCCAGATTGGTAGTGCCCGCCGCTCGTGGGTATCCCGCAGAATCACAATAGGGGACTGATTGGTTGCATCAATAGCAATACCAGCAACATGCATTTCAATCATGGATGAGCCTCTCCTTCCCCGCTATCGGTGATCCTAGTGTGCCGCAGCCGCTTTGACAAGTTGGTACAATCCTAGAAATCTGAGGCTGAGGTTAATGCTGGAACTGCGGGATGTCCACACCTACTATGGTAACATTCATGCCCTCAAAGGCATTTCCCTGACGGTTCACCAAGGGGAGGTGGTGACCCTGATCGGCTCCAATGGGGCGGGGAAGACCACTACCCTGCGCACCATTCAGGGGCTACTGCGTCCTAGGGCTGGCTCAATTCGCTTTGAGGGGCGGGAGGTATCTGGTTTGAGTCCGGATCAAATTGTCGCCCTAGGGATTTGCCAAAGTCCAGAGGGGCGGATGGTTTTTACCCGCATGACCGTGCGAGAAAACCTGGAAATGGGGGCGTTCCTGCGCCGGGACAAAGCGGGGATTGCTGCGGATATGGAACGGGTTTTTCATCTGTTTCCCCGCCTTGAGGAACGCATCAACCAAAAAGGAGGCACTCTCTCCGGCGGAGAACAGCAAATGTTGGCGATTGGGCGGGCGCTGATGGCTCGACCCCGGCTGCTGATGCTCGATGAACCTAGCATGGGTCTAGCGCCCCTTTTGGTCAGTCAAATCTTCAGCATTATTCGGGACATTCACGCCCAAGGTATGACCATCCTGCTGGTGGAACAAAACGCCCGGCGGGCTCTGGCGGTTGCCAACCGCGGCTATGTCCTGCAAACCGGCGAGATTGTCCTCAGCGACCAAGCTGAAGCCCTCCAACACAATGAAATGGTGCGTAAAGCCTACCTGGGGGAAACCTGACCCCCTCCCTGTTCCCAGAATTGCCCCCCGAACATCACTCTAAGCCCAATCTTACTTGCCGATCACCGTGGCGAACTGGCTTGAGATGGGCCTCGAAGTTCTCGGATCTGGAGAGTTGCTTTTTCGGCATTCCCCTCTCCCAAGGGGAGAGGGATCTGTTTCAGTCTCATGACTAGAGAGCCCAGGCATCAGCAAGCCCGTCTCTCCTCACCTAAAACACCGTCCCATCGCTGATCACCTGCAAGGGCGGGATCCCACCGGGGCGTTTGCGGGCGGCAATTTCTCGTCCTGCCGTCCACGTCCCCCCCTGCAAAACCTTCACCAGAGGCAACTCCACCTCACTCCAGCCCAAACGCTCCCGGATCCGCTCTGCCACCAGATCCAACCCCACAATCGTCAGTGCCCGCCAAGCCACCACCACCGGCGATCCCACCTCCTGGGGCTGCCGCAGCACTTGCGGATCCCGGGGCTGTAGCACCCCATAATCGATCAGCAGCCCGCCATTGCGGTATTCCGCCAGCCCTGTAAGTTGTTCCACATCCTTAATCTGCACCCCATAGTCCTGCAGAGGTTCCAGCAGCGAGTAGGTCAGCCACTGAGAGAGCTTATGGAAAGGAATCCAACCGGGATCCCCGTTCCCCTTCAGGTCCGGGTAGGTCCAGGTATCCCCTAGATTGTCCTGCCCCAGCCAGATCCGTCCCGGCCAGATCGGCGCCAAACTCGTCAGCACCACCTGCAAAACCTCCACCGCCGACAGGGAGTTCTCCTTAGCGAGCCCCAGCACATAGTCCCCCAGCCCCCCCAATCGGGATCCCGGAAAGTAGGGGGAGTGAGCGATCACCTGACCCAGGCGCTGCAGCAGCCCCACCCGCCCCCCCACCCCCACCAGGGGATTGTCGGCGCTGACCTGGAACCAGTGAGCCAGCTCCTCCTCCGTGAACCCCAGCAGCCCTTGACTGTCCACCCGCAGGGACTGTTTATCGCCGGCGAAAGCCCCGCCCAGAAACGCCTGCCAACTTGCTTGGGCCAGTCCTTCCGAGCGTTGCCAGACCCGTCCCTGCCGATCCCGGAACTGCCATTGGGATCCCGCCCCCGCATCCAGCAGCACACTGACGATCACTCCTTCCAGTTTCAGGCGCAGATCCTCCAAAGCATCCCCCGTCTGGATATGGGCATTAGGGAGATGGCGCCAGCGGCTATGGAAAGGGATATTGCCATCCGGGTAGTCTCGCCCCATCACCTCCAGCACCGCCGTTGCCACGGCATCGACTTGAGTTAGATTCCAGGTCCATTCCCGGCATTCCCCGGCCTGGCACCGTTGCGCCACCAGACGACAGCGGTCACGGATCGTCTGCGGCGAGCGCCAATAGGTTACATCTTGCATGGACTACCGCTTCGGTTTTGCCTTATCCAGGCGCAGGGGTCGCCCCAGAAAATCTGCCCCATTAGCAACACTGATGGCTTCATCTTCCTCTGCTTCGCTCCCCAACTCCACAAAAGCAAAGCCCCGAGCCTTACCCGTTTCCCGGTCGCGGGGGATGGTTGCCACCTTGACGTGCCAGCGCTGAGCAAAAAACTCTGCCAATTGTTCCGCCGTCGCTTGGTAGTTGAGG
The DNA here is from genome assembly GCA_039794745.1 of Thermostichales cyanobacterium HHBFW_bins_127. Classification (GTDB taxonomy): domain Bacteria; phylum Cyanobacteriota; class Cyanobacteriia; order Thermostichales; family Thermostichaceae; genus JAUQVP01. Next base: position 25,247 of record JAUQVP010000017.1, read on the forward strand.
TTACCCACAAAGATGGTCATATCCCGCTCAAAAAGCAAAGGTCAAAGCCTGACTCAGACTGTTCTTTACTTGTAGCACGGCCCCTTGCTTTTCCAAACAAACATGACAGGATGTAAACAAGTTCCCAGCAATGATTGTTGCATTGACGTCACACAAATCCCAATTTAATCCTGTCACCTTTGCCGGTCGTGTTTACGCCGTCGTTGCCGCCATCCCTCCCGGTCGGGTGGCCACCTACGCCCAGGTAGCCCGTTGGGCCGGCTACCCCGGCTATGCCCGCCAGGTCGGCCATGCCCTCTACCGCCTCAGCCACCAACCCACCCCCATCCCCTGGCACCGCGTCATCAACAGCCGCGGCGGCATCTCCCGCAGCCCCCACCGCCAAGGCAGCGACCAGATTCAATACCAACGCTTGCAAGCAGAAGGGATCCCCCTCAGCAGCATCGCCGGCACAATTGACCTAGAGCGGTTTGGTTGGCGCGCCCCTACTTTTGCACCAACTCAAACACCTTAAACATCGGCAGATACATCGCCACAATAATGCAGCCCACCATCCCCCCTAGCACCACAATCATCAGCGGCTCCATCAAACTCGTCAGGGCCTTCACCGTCTGCTCCACCTCCAGCTCATAGAAATCCGCCGTCTTCATCAGCATCGCATCCAGTTCCCCCGTTTCTTCCCCCACCCCGATCATCTGCACCGCCATAATCGGGAACACATTCGCCTTTTCAATCGCCGGCGCAATCTGTCCCCCCTCTGCAATCGACTGTCGGGACTGGTCCACCGCATTAGCAATCGCCTGATTCCCCGCCGTATCCCGGACAATTTCCAACGACGTCAGCACCGGCACCCCCGAGCGGGTCAGGGAACCAAAAGTGCGGCAGAAGCGGGCCACCGCATTCTTCTGAATCAAATCCCCGAACAGAGGAATCTTCAGAGAATAAGTATCCACCAACTCCTTCCCCGCCGGCGTGGCATAAAAGCGCCGAGCAGCAAAAAACAGTAGAGCAATAAACACAATCAGCCCCAAAGAATACTGGGGCGTGCGCAAAAACTTACTAATATTCAAGAAAAACTGGGTAAACGCCGGCAATTCCCCCCCCAGTTCTTGGAAAATCCCCTCAAAGGTCGGCAAAATAAACACCACCATCCCCAAAAAGATAGCCACCGCCAGCAGCGACACCGTAATCGGATAGGCCATCGCCGACTTAATTTGCTTAGCCAACTTATCCATATCTTCCAGCAGCTTCGCCAAGCGGTTGAGCACCTCATCCAGCACCCCCCCCACTTCCCCGGCTTGGATCATGCTGCAATAGAGGGCATCAAAAGCATCCGGATAGGGGCGAATCGCCTCCGACAAATTCTTCCCCGCCTCCACCTCCGCCTTAATCGCTTTCAGATACTTTTTCAGCTTAGGATTGGCCGTTTGCTCCTCCATAATCGTTAGGGAGCGCACCATCGAAACCCCAGCATTGATCAGCGCCGCAAACTGCCGCGAAAACACCGCCTTATCCCGGGTTTCGATTCCGCCCCCTAGCCCCAGAGAAAAACTCCCCAACTCCCCTAGCAGCCCCCGATCCTCCTGCACATCCTCCGGCTTGGCATAGATATTTTGCTTGCGCAGCAACGCCCGCGCCTCATTCAAACTCGGCGCCTCAATCGTTGTCCGAATCGGCTTACCCGCCTGCAGCCCGCGAACCTTATACTTCGGCATCGGTCAACACTCCTAAACTCAGTACCTCATCCCTACCTAGCGCCCCGCCGTTGCCGGACGAGCTTGGGGTGTTGCGCCCTTAGTCGGTGGCCCACCCAACAGCCGCTGCAACTCATCCGGCCGCGATGTTTTCGACATAGCCGTTTCAAAGGTGATTTTGCCCTGCTGATACAAATCCGCCAGCGCCTTTTCCAGGGTTTGCATCCCTTCCCGTCCCCCGGTTTGAATCGCCGAATAGATCTGGGCCGTTTTCCCTTCCCGAATCAGGTTGGCAATAGCCGGCGTCACCACCATAATTTCTTGCACCAAACAGCGCCCCGGTTCCCCTGGTTTGGGGTTATGGCGCACCGCCAACGTCTGGGCAAACACCGCCACCAAAGAGTTGGAAAGCTGAACCCGAATCTGCTGCTGTTGCTCCGGCGGAAACACATCCACCATCCGGTCAACCGTTTGCGCTGCCGAACTGGTGTGCAGGGTACCGAACACCAAGTGCCCCGTTTCCGCCGCCCGCACTGCCAACTGAATTGTTTCCAGATCCCGCATTTCCCCCACCAGAATAATATCGGGATCTTCCCGCATCGCTGCCTTGAGGGCATTGGCAAAACTCTTGGTATCTTCCCCCAATTGCCGCTGGTGAATAATACTTTTGATGGGCGTGTAAACATATTCAATCGGGTCTTCCACCGTCAGAATATGTTCCGCCTTGGTGCGATTAATAAAATCAATCATCGATGCCAAAGTGGTGGTTTTCCCCGAACCCGTTGGCCCCGTCACCAGCACCAGCCCCCGGGGTTTTTGGGCCACCTCCCGGCAAATATCCGGGAGCCCTAGCTTGTCAATGTTGGGAATCTCCGACGACAACGCCCGCATGGCACAGGCATAGGTGCCCCGATCCTTGTAGACATTCACCCGGAAGCGCCCAATCCCCCGCACCCCATAGGCACAGTCGAGCTCCCAAGTTTGTTCTAGGGTTTTGCGCTGGTTGTTGTTGAGCATGCTGAAAATCAGGCGCTGTACCTCTTCCGCCGACAGGGGTTCATGCTCCACCGGCTCCAAGTGCCCCCGCACCCGAATGTAGGGAGGCAGACCGCAAGAAATGTGGAGGTCCGATCCCCCCTTCTGAACCACCATTTCCATCAAGTCTTCGATCATCAATGAGGCCATAGCAGCACCAACCGTTATAAGGGAGAGGAGAATATAGCCAAATCTTACCCACTTTGCCCCAGCTTGGCAGCCTCTTGGGGAAACCAGTCTTGATCTAGGTAAATTTGGGTGTCAAACAGTAGGGACACTCTAGCCAGTCCACCTCCAGCTTGGCCCCGCAGCCGCGACAGGTATTGAGGCTCTTGGCCATGGCTTTGCGCTCCGCTTCCAGACCCTTGTCCGTCAATACTACCCGGTTGACTTCCTCCAGGGTGGTGGCTCCCTGCTTGACCATCATCAAACTGTAGGACAATAGGGTCTTCATCCCCGATTCCACCGCCGCTTCTTTGATCACTTCTGTGGGGGCTTCTTTGTTGATCAGCTCGGCAATCCGCTCATTCATGCGCATAAACTCATAAACCCCCACCCGCCCTTTGTAGCCAGCACCGTTGCATTTGGGGCAGAGGGTACGGTTTCGCTTGGCTTCTTTGATCTCTTTGGGACCGAGGGTGTTGGCTTTGTAGAAGGTGTAGGGCTGCCCATCGGGGGAGGGCAAAATCCCATAGCGCGCCAGTTCCTCGTCGCTGGGGGTATAGGGAATGCGGCACTGGTCGCATACCCGCCGCAATAACCGCTGAGCAATCACCCCCAACAGGGCACTGGAAATGTTAAACGGCTCCACCCCCATTTCCTGCAGGCGAATAATCGCCCCAGGGGCATCGTTGGTGTGCAAAGTAGTCAACACCAAGTGCCCGGTCAGGGAGGCTTCAATGGCAGTTTTGGCCGTCTCCAAATCCCGGGTTTCCCCCACCAGAATCACATCGGGATCCTGCCGCAAAAAGGCCCGCAAAATCTGGGCAAAGTTCATGCCTTTTTCCCGAATCACCTGCACCTGGGTGATGCCGGGCAAGGAATACTCAATCGGGTCTTCGGCGGTGCTGATGTTGATGCCGGGTTCGTTGACTTCCGCAAGGGCCGAGTAAAGGGTGGTGGTTTTCCCCGATCCCGTTGGCCCAGTAACCAAAATCAGCCCAAAGGGACGCTGAACCACTTCTCGGAAACTGGCCAAGGTCTCTGGATCGGTGATCAGCTTATCCAGACCTAGCTTGGTGGAGGAGTTGTCCAGGATCCGCATGCAGATCTTTTCGCCGTAGCGGGAAGGCAGGGTGTTGACCCGAAAGTCCACCTTGCGCTTTTTGAATTTGCGGCGAATGCGACCGTCCTGGGGAACACGTCGCTCGGAGATGTTCAGCTCAGCCAAAATCTTGAAGCGGGCGGTCAGGGCAGGAATAATGGCTTTGGGCAGGCGGTCAAAGGCTTCCCGCAGTACCCCATCTTTGCGGAAGCGAATCCGCAGGTACTCCTCTTGCGGTTCGATGTGAATGTCAGAAACCCCCTCCTGCAGGGCCTTGACCAAAATCTGGTTGGCTAAGCGGATGATCGGTGCCCCTTCAGCATTGCGCAGGGAGGCTTCTAGGGATTCTTCCCCTTCGGCAGGGGCCTCTTCCAAGCCAGTAATATCCAGGTCAATGTCTTCCAGCTTGCCTGTCACCTGGAGGTCTTCTTCCTCCTCAAGCTCCTCTTCCGCCACCACTTGGGCACTGTCTTCAACATTCTCCTCCTCTTCCTCCTGTGGCTCGGTGCTGATATTGTCATAAATGGCATTCAAGAAGCGATCGAGCAACAGTTGAAAGTCCCCCGCGGTAATCACCCGCCGCTGTAATAGCAGACCCCGGGAACGCAAGCGGTTTTTGATCTCGTCTTGGGTAATCAGGTTGCCCGGCTCTACCATCGCCACCACCAAGTAACGCTCCTGCTGGCTACCCTGGGTCACGACTTTCTCCATGATCGGCAGGCACTTGTTGCGCTGGCAAAAGTCTAGGTTCATGACCCCCGATCCTTCCCGGATCCACTGGAAAGCTGCCTGGACATCGACCTCCTCGGTGTCCAAATCTAAGCTGGCAACACCGTAAATGACCTTCAGCTCGAACAGTTCCTGGCGCTTGTACAACCGCTCCAAGTCCGGGGGCAAATCTGACCCGGTCATCTCCCGGATGATGGTGGAGAGGGCTTTGCCGGTCTCTTTGCGCAGCTTGTAAACGTCCAGCATCTGGCTGGGGCTGAGGATCTTGCGCTGGACAATTTCCCGGCTGAGGGGAACGCCAACACTGCTGGCAATGGCCAAGGCAGTGGTTTGATTACCTAAACGGCTGCTGAGATTGGTGAGGGAGCGAGGCGGCGTGCGGGGAGTATCGACCATAAGGTGGCTGCTGGGGAATGGCTGAACCTATTATGGCTGCTGAAATAATCCTTGGGGAGAGGGAGATCACCAGATCCCAGCCCAAATCACCAAGCTAATCTTAAGGGTACTGCCAAGACAAGTTTTCGATTTTCAATAGCTAGGCTGCCTAAGTTGTAAATAAACTTTAATTCTATTGCTTGAGATTCAAAAATCCCCAGTTTTTAACCCCCTAGGGACTGATGGTGATGGGATCCCGAAATTGTTGGCTGGTGCGTTGGCCGTTGCGCTCGAGGCTAAAGATCAAAACGCCGTTGCTGATGGGGGGGGTACCGGGGGCAATGCTGACTCTACCTTCGTAAAAGCCAGGGCGCACCTCGGTCATGAATACATCCGGGGTCAAGTTGACAATGCGAAAACTAGCCTGACCTCCGGGATCCCCTTCCAGGGTGACGGTGAGGATGTCGTTGGTGCGCAGGATGCGGTTGCTGCTGTCGGAGGTGATGCGGGTGATGCGGGGAGCTAGGGGAAGGGGGGTGCTGCTGATGGGCAGGGCAGGGGGGGGGACGGTGCCTTGGCTGCCGTCAATGCGGAGGGGCAACAGTTGCTGATACTGGTCGCTGCGTCCGTTGGCAGTCAGGATCACGGAAAGACGGGGGTTGGTCTCCTGGTGGGTCTCTGCCACTACGTAGGTGCCTTCGTAGAGGTGGGGGCTGATCTCCCGCATGGGTTGGTTGCGGGCTAAGCTGCCAATGTCAAATTGGGCTACCCCCCCGCGCACCCCCCAAATGTTGATGGTGAGAATATCCCCAGCCTTGAGCTCCCCCCGCTCGGGACGAATGCGAATGCCAGTAAACAAAGGATTGGGGTTACTGCTGGTGACAGGGGGTAAGGCTGGGGGCAGGGGCGGCGGCAAACTGGAACTGGTGCCCAACACCAACTGGGGAAAACGCCGCCGCACTTGGGTCGTACTCCCCGCCGGCGTCGTCAACTGCACCCGCACCTCGGGATCCCGGAGATTATCGGCGCTGCTGACGCTGTAGCTCCCCCGGTAAATACCCGGCTGCATCTCCGCTAAGGTCAGAGGAATACGTCCATCCAAGTCCGCCTGGACCTGTGCCCCGGCAGTCCCCTGCACTTCGATGGTAAGCAGGGATCCCGGGTTGAGGGTGCCGGATTCTGGCTGCAGGCGGATGGCTGTGATGGTGGGGGTGGCGGCGACGGGGGGGGCGGGGGTGAGCTGGGCCACAGGGGGGGGGATGGGGGTGACTTTCCCTTGGTGAGCCAGGGCTTGGTGGATGAGGACAGCGCCGGTGCCCCGGTTGAGGACTTGATTGGGTTCTAGCCGGCGCGGGTCGGGGATATTGACGATTAGGTTGGCCTGACCGGCCATGGCAATAAACGGTCGCCCCACCGCCGGTACATCGTTGGCATCGCTGTAGAGAGCCATCCAGCGGTCCACATCCGCTTGGGTGGGGGGGGGAAGCTGCAGCACCCGCACCAGAATGGCTAGGGCCTCCAGTTTGGTGAGATTGCCGGCGGGACGGAACTCGCCGTTCTCGAACAGGCGCATGACCCCGGCTTGCAGCACCGCTTGAATGGCATCGTGGTCAGGGCTGGTGGCGGGAACATCCTGGATGGGTTGGGAACGGCTGCGGTCGTAACGGTACTCAAAAAACCGCGTCAGCCACTGGGCAAATTCCCCCCGGGTGAGGGTGGCGGAGAAAGGAACTTGGGAAGCAACATTGAATCCTTGCTGGGCCAGGGCTTGGGTATAAAGGGTTGTCCAATCCTGGGAGGTGGCTACCTGGGCAATAGCAGGCTGAGCTGCAGCCCAACCGGGGATCACCATCAACCAGCCACTCAGGAGCAGGGAGACGCAGCGCTTCATGACCTATCCCATGACTATCAGGAGTTTAGCCCAGGGGAAGGGCCCCTTCCTAGGGGGAGAGGCGTGCTCCCAACTGCGGTAAGTTCTTTTGAACCTTAACCAAGGTGTACAATAAGGGTTTGGATTGAGCGCATCTAGACCTATGACGTTTGTCAATCGTTCTTTGCAGGAGTTTCCCCGGCAACAGCGGGCTACGGTTATTCCCAGTCAGGATTCCCTGTCGATTTTGGATTGGTTGCGCAAGGAGGGGCGGCTGATCGACCGACCGGCAGAAATCCAGTCCTCCTTGCCCACCGACGATGAAATCGATGATGAACTGGGGGATCTGATTGACGACGATGATTACGATGATGATTTCGGCGATGAGGAAGAATAATGGCCCAACCGGGGACGAAAACGGCGCAACCACTCCTGCCACCCCTTGATCTGCTCAGGATCCGGCTCTAGGTTGCCATAGTGCCAGTCCTGGTAGGCGGTGAGGATCCCGGCAACTCCCTCATAGTCCCCAGGATCGATTTGTTCGCGGATTTGCTGTAGATACTCTGAAGGGGTTTGGGCCGGCCCTTTGCTGGCCAAGGATTCTAGCCTGCGCAGCAGCAGCACATACAGCCGCTCTATCCCCCGCAGCCGCCCCAAACGCCGCTGCCAGCGCCACCAATGCAGCCACCAGGAGCAACCGGCCCCCAACCCCACAGCCAAGGTCGCCAGCAGCAACCACAGCACCCCCGCTTGCCAGCCCATTGCCTCTACCCAGCCCCGCATCCCCCGCAAGCCCCAAGCCACCAGGGCCAAGACCCCCGACAGGAGCATCCCCAACCACTGCACCACAGGCGGCGGCAACAAACCCGCAAACCACTGCCAAAAAGCCTTCAGGGCATGAAACGGCTCTGTTTCTGTCAAATGGGGCGGCAATAACTCATAGCCAGGAATCGGGTTGATCCCAAACCAACCATACCCAGGAATCCCTATCTCAGCTAAGGTGATGGCATCCTGGCTAGACACCACGTAGTAACCCGTAAAAGGGTTGAAGCGCCCCACGTTGTACCCCACCGCCAACCGCGCCGGGATCCCTAAGCTGCGCAGCATCACCACCAAAGTCGTGGCAAATTCCTCTGGGGATCCCCCTTGCAGGTCGAACAGGAAGCGGCTGGCCACCTCTTGGGAGGCTTGCAGGGGTTGGCGGGTTTGCAGAGTGTAGTTTTGTTTCAGGTATTGTCCTAGGTGCAGGGCTTGGTCGTAGGGGCTATCGATGCCGGAGATTTGTTGGCGGGCCAGTTCGGCAATGCGGGGATCGAGATCCGGAGGCAGTTGCAAATAGAGTTCAGCGATCTCTTTGGGGATGCGCCATTCCGCCTCTTGCAGGGCTGTGCGATCTCGGAAGGGCACCCGGGAGACGACGGTGTAGGTCAAGCCATCGGGTAAGGGGGCAGAGGCCCGCAGTCCCCCGTCAATGTCTTGGAGGATTTTGCCGCTGGGGAAAAACAAAAAGCTCGGGGCCGGTACCGCCGGGATCAAGCTGGGGATGGGTGTCACCACCGTGTAGGTTTGTACCACCGTGCGGGTGCGCAGGCGGGTGAGGGCATCAGGGCTGGCGACATTCACCCGATTGCTGAGGGGATTGCGCTCGAGGCTGCGGGCATCCTCCAGACGGCTGCGGTTCCAGGCACTGCCCGTGTACTGGTCAAAACTGCTCACCCACCAAAAGGCCGGCGCTTGGGAGCGCACCCGCAGCACCGTCCGCGGGCGAATACTCACCCGCCCCACCAGGCGCAGATCCAACTGACTGCTGAAACCAAAATAGTTATCTAGACTGAGGTTGACCTCCCCAGTGCCAGCAACCGCTGCTTGCAGCTGCTGAGTAAGGGCTTCATCACTTAAAGCTGTGCTGTTATCTAAGCCACTTTGACTCAAGCCCGGATTGAGGATTGTAGATTCTTCCAAGTCTTCCGGTAGGCGCATGCTGCCACTGACTGGAAATGTGGTCAGTTGAAACGCCGGAAAGCGGGGAAAGGCTAAAAACAACACCAGCCCCAAACCGACCACCGCCACCCCCAAAGCCAGCAAACTCCGCCCCCGCCCCCGCCAAAACCGCTGCTGGCCAGAAAACCCCAGGCGACAGCGATAGTCCAGCACCAACGTCACCAGCCCCACCCCCAAAAACACCAGCAACAGGGGCCCAAAAGCTAAAGTCTGACTCAGGGTGCCGGCAACCCCCAGCAACACCAAACCAATCACCATCGAGTAGCCCAAATCCTGGCGCCGGGGCAGATCAAAGCTATGAATCACCTGCAACTGCACCAGCAATTCCGCCAGCACTAAACGGGTGTCATTGAGATGGCTAAACAGACGCTGAAAAAAAATCCCCAACACCAACAGCATGGCAATCGCCAGCAATGCCTTCAGCACCCACGTGCGGCGGTAGCGATACCGCCAGCTCCACCAAGCCCCCAGGGCCCCCAAAGGCACAGCCCAAACACTATTCCAGGACTGGGCCGCCACATCCGTTGCCACAATCCCCACCGATACCAGCACCTGTACCGCCACCCGCAGGGCAATAGACTCCTCAATCTGCCAGTGCCGCTCCCCAAAACCCAGCCGGGGCCAACCCGTAGCCGCCATACCACCCAGATCCCTTCCCTCTGCACCCTACCCTGTTTCCAGAGCCGGTGCCTAGGGGCGGAAACGTACTAGCTCTTCAAGGGGTTAATTACATAGACCTTTTTGGCTAGCCCGACCTTCTGCAAGAGCCAAATCACCCAATAGGTAGGGTCATATTCCCACCACCGCAGCCCTGCTTTAGCATTGCGGGGATGGGCATGGTGATTGTTATGCCAGCCTTCCCCATAGGCCAACACCCCCACCCACCAAAGATTGCGGGCATTGTCTTCCACCTCAAAATTGCGGTAGCCCCAGAAATGGGTGGCGGAATTGACAAACCAGGTGCAGTGCCACAAAGCCACCGCCCGCACAAACGTCCCATAGATCACAAACGGCCATCCCCCCAGCCAGTACAGCCCCACAGCAATGGGAATCTGCCACAACAAAAACCAAGTGTCTAACCAGCGATAATAGGGATCCCGAACCAGGTCGGGAGCAAACTTAAAATAACTGTCCCGGTCGAAGAACCGCTGGGAGGGGAAGATCAGCCAACCCATATGGCTCCACCAAAAGCCCCGGTCGCTGGAATGGGGGTCGAGCTCAATATGTTCGGCATGGGCATGGTGCTGCCGGTGGGCTCCCACCCAAAAGATCGGCCCCCCCTGCATGGCCACTGCCCCAAAGGTCACCAAGATATACTCCAACCAACGGGGCACCTGCAAACTGCGATGGCTCAGCAGCCGATGATAGCCCAGACAGATCCCCAAACTGCCCGTTAACCAGTGCAGCAACACGGTGATCCCCAGGGCTGGCCACGAAAAACACCACAATGCCCCCAGCGCCACCAGGTGGAAAACCGAAAAAAAGACTAAATTGACCCACGACAGCGGGCCACGGGGAAACTGACGGCGCTCAGAGGAAGCAACCTCAGATCGCCGAACCACAGTGACAGTCATGCAAAAACCTCGTCAAAATCCAAATGGGCTGGTCAGGAGGATTTTGGCCGCAGGATGCACCACCTGGCACCACCCTCACACCTAACTTGACATCTAGCCTACCGATAATCCAGGGTATTGTGCAAGTAGGACTTGCATTTTTAAGCCTTTTCAAGGGCTTGTCAAGTTGCTGCTGCTCCTCAGATTTGGCTGGTGATATGGCTGCTGCGCGTTCTTCGGCTCGTCAACGGATTTTAGCTACGGCTAAGGAGTTGTTTGGACGGCAGGGCATTACCCAAACCACCACCCGCCAGATCGCTGAGGCAGCAGGGGTGCATGAGGTGACCCTGTTTCGCCACTTCGGTAGCAAGCAGGGGCTACTGCTAGCGGTATTTGCCGATCTCGGGGTGTTCACCGGCACCACCCGCTTCGACTGGAACCTCCAGCAGGGGCGAGTGGCCTACCAGGATATTCTCCGCTACGCCAGCCAGTGTTTCAAAGCCTTGACCACTAACCCAGAATTGGTGCGCTCGGTGGTGGGAGAAGCGGGACAGTACTCGGGATCCCAAGCTCAGGCGCTGCAGCAGGGGTTTGTCCATGCTCAGGTGCATTTGACGGCGGCGCTGATGGGGTCGGCGTTGCTGCCGACGGAGGAACGTAGTGTGACGGCCTATGCCCACACTTTGCATCTGTTGATCTTGGGGCTGGCGGTGTTGCAGGTGACCTGTGGCTTGCCCCCTTTGGACAGTCCCCTCTGGGAACAGGGGCGCCCGGAGCAGTTTTTGGATGACCCAGAGTTGGAGCCGATCGTGGGGCAGTGGCTGGAGTGGATTGTGGCTTTTTGGGTGCGGGGAACGGGGCTAGAAGACCGCCTAGACCGCCGTTAGGAAACAACTCGATTGGGACTGATTTGAGGATTTGATCAATTCTGAAGAAATCTACGCGCTAACTCCCCCTGGGGGAGGGCCAAGGGGTGGAGGGGGGCAGTTTGTCCAGTTGGGGAACTGTGATCGGCAATCTTGATTTCCCAGGGACTGGGAAACCGCCAGTCAACAATGATCGACCAGGAGGAGAGCAGAGGTAGCCATCATTGCTCAGCTACAATTGACTCTAAAGCCTTTGTAAAACTTATGTGATTCTAC
>JAUQVP010000018.1:0-34578 GCA_039794745.1 Thermostichales cyanobacterium HHBFW_bins_127
AGGGTTTACGAGATGCCACGAGCGCAGTTACAGATTCTTTATTTGGATGAGATGGAGTTTGCTGGGGAAAGTGCTTTGGAGCAGCAGCTATTGGCCTTGGTGGTTGAGGATGGAGAGGATTGAGGGATTGGGGGCACGGCTGCGAGGGATGGGCGATGTCAGTCAGCGGTCACGGATTTTAGAAGAAGTTAGAAGAAGATGGTGGCCTACAAGTTCAGGGACTGGAGTCGGGAGGAGATAGATGGAAGAGTTGAAACAGACCCGCTATGTCCAGGAACTGATGGCAGAAAAGCTTAACGAAGGACGGCAAGAAGGTGAGCTTGCCATTGTCCTCAAACTCCTCAGCGGCAAATTGGGATCCCTGAGATTCAGTCCCGCATCCAAAGTCTCTCGGTGAGTGAATTGGAAGCTTTGGGAGAAGCCCTGCTCGATTTCTCCAGCCTCGAAAACTTATCCACATGGCTCAGTCACCATTCCCCCATACCGAGTCCTTAGAAATAGCCATTGCTAAGAAAAGGCATACTAGGGAAAAACCTTGGGACTAGCCCATCATGCTATCCCCCTCCAGTACCCTTACCCATTCCCCTGATTGCCAGCCCCCCTTACTGGCTGCAGCCGCTGATGCCCAAGCCACAGATTTAACACCGGCACAGCAAGATCTGAATGGAGCTGCTAAATGGCTCAAAACAATTCTGCCCAACTACCAAAATTTTCTATGGGAGGATTTCACATGGGAGGAACTGATTTGGCAGCACTGTAAGTTCTATAACTACCGGCAAAAGGTTTGGGATCCCCTCAGTCAAAAGTTGCGGTTTGGGCCGGGTTTTCTCAAAACCGTTAATGACTTAGCAGCGGATTGGATTGCCTTGATCAACCATCGTTTAGATCAACTCAGCTTTTGTCTAGAATCTCAGCTTCGAGATAACCCTAGCTCCCTAGATTTCAAGAAATTGCGTGGCAATCCACGTCCTCCTTCTACCCATGAGTGTGATGCTTGGAGCAATCTAGATGCCAAACGCTTATTTGGCCATTTTGAAGGAGATATCTTTATTTTGGATGCCCTGGGAGATCACCTATGATGATTCGAGAAAGGCTGCCTTTGAATCTGGATTCTCTGAGACACTTAGCTGATGGTCGTTTTGCCGAGCGCTTTGAGCAGTCCTTGCGTTTACTTTGGATCCTGCATCATCTTTACGGCGATGAACTCTTTCCCAAAAATTTCGGCTATACCCATGTCTATAGAAGTCTTTTTTCCCCTCGACATCCCTACACCTCCCCAAAAGAACTCTGTCAAGACCTTAACTGTGTTTGCCAGTACTCCCTCAAGGTTGTGCTACAAAAGTTACCACCTGCTGATCAAGAAGTCTTACCAAAGCTCCTGGAAAAAAATGAATCAGAATGGAAAAATCTCCTCGAGAAGACTCGCCCTTTTAATCAATCTCGCCGTACCTACAACAACGATCTGAACCGCCTCGTTGAACTGGGATGGATTGAAAAACGCAGCAACTGTGATCGCAGGGATCCCAAGAAGTTTCGCCTTTTTCCTGAAGAGAGCTGGCCTAGGGTAGAGTTGGATTCGGGTAGCCGTCCTGAAAAACTGGTTCAGTTTTTTGATCTACTCAATGATCTGGCTTTTTTGGATGCAAGGATCCCGGTTTTGCTAGAGGATTTACAAGAGAGATATGCACCATCGCAAGAGCAGCGTTTTTTCTACCGGGTTGACTTTATTGTCAATGAGGAACTGGCTGAAATTGTTGATGATCTGCAACAGCAACTCTCTGCTCTTTGGCAGAAGCAGCCGGTCTTGCCAGTTCGATTCATCTACAATACTCGTACCCGTGAGGATCGGGTGATTATCACCTATCCGGTCTGTTTGTTTTATGCCCGCCGGGCTAAATATCTGAGTGCCTATGGACAGACCCCTACAGGGGAAATAGGGTGGTATCATTTTCGCCTTGATCGCATGCATGACCTGAAATCTCTAGCCTGGAGTTCATCCCAAGTCCCATTTGAATTACGGCAGCTTTATGAAACTGAAGCCCTGCCTAGTCCCGATCAAGTGACTGCTGGCTGGGAACAAGCCTGGGGCACGGACTTTTACTTGCCGAAAGCCTTACTGATTCTGCGATTTCCGGCGGATTTTGCCCAACGCTATGTCATCAATACTCGCCGCCACGAAAGTTTTCAGCAGATTGCCTATGACAAAATCCCTTCCCTACTCCTAAAAGCCATCCCCGATCCCCAAGAGCGGCAAAAAATCCTGACCATTCTTCAGAACCGGTCTCGAGAGGATGCCTATTTTCGAGCCTGGGTACGGGTTGGGGATAGGGATTTGACCATGCGGCTGCGGGATTGGCGTCCCAATGGGGAAGTCATTGCTCCCCTGACTATCCGAGAACAAATGCGCCAAGAAGCCCGGCAAGAATTGCAGACCTATCAAGATTAAGTTTACCTAATGCCTAGGTTGAGTAGAGGGTTATCCTGACAGGATCTCCATCTTGGATCAACTGTGGCTAGCTTTTGGCTCATTTCTCCTCAATGGACCCCCCCGGCCAGAACTAGGGATCCCCCAACAAGCTGGTGGACGGACTTGAACCGACGACCTACTGATTACAAGTCAGTTGCTCTACCAGCTGAGCTACACCAGCAATACCTACTTATTATACCCAGCTATACCTAGTCTTAGTGGGGTCTTAGGGGGTCTCACTGGTCATGAATGGCAGCGGTCAGCCGTACAAAAGCCCGATCCCCACTCAAGGGAAATTGCAACTGTAAATGCTCCTTGGGGTCGTAGCCCAGCGCCTCCAGATCCGCTGCCATCATCAGCTCCACCAACTCCCCAAAGGACACACTCGGCGACCACCCCAGCACCGCCCGCGCCTTACTGGGATCCCCCAATAGCAAGTCGACTTCCGTCGGTCGGTAGTAGCGGGGGTCGATTTCAATCAGCACCCGCCCCGTCCGGGCATCCAACCCCTTCTCCTCATCTCCGGTTCCCTGCCAGACCAAAGGGATGCCGGCACAGGCAAAGGCCCGTTCGGCAAACTCCCGCACCGTGTGGGTTTCCCCCGTGGCCAGGACGAAATCATCCGGTTGCGGCTGCTGCAACATCATCCACATCCCTGCCACATAGTCCTTGGCATAGCCCCAGTCCCGCTTGGCATCCAGATTGCCCAAATAGAGCTTGTCCTGCTTGCCCACCAGCATCCGCGTCACTGCCCGGGTGATCTTGCGGGTGACAAAGGTTTCCCCCCGCCGCGGACTTTCGTGATTAAACAAAATCCCGTTGCAGGCAAAAAGCTGGTAGGCCTCCCGATAATTCACCGTCTGCCAATAGGCATAGACCTTAGCACAGGCATAGGGGCTACGGGGATAAAAAGGCGTCGTCTCCCGCTGCGGGATCTCCTGCACCAAACCGAACATCTCCGACGACCCCGCCTGATAAAATCGCACCGGGATCCCGGTGCGCTTAACATAGTCGCGAATGGCCTCCAAGATCCGCAACGTGCCCAAGCCCACGGCATCCACCGTATATTCCGGGGCATCGAAGCTCACCCGCACATGGGACTGGGCGCCGAGATTGTAAACTTCCGTCGGCTGCACCTGCTCCACCAAGCGCCGCAACGTGGTGCCGTCCGTCAGATCGCCGTAATGCAAAAACAAACGGGCATTGGGGTCATGGGAATCTACATAAATATGTTCAATCCGGTCGGTGTTAAAAGTGCTAGAACGGCGAATAATCCCATGCACCTCGTAGCCTTTTTCCAGCAATAATTCCGCCAAATAGGAGCCATCCTGCCCCGTAATCCCCGTAATCAAAGCACAAGGTCGAATCGTCATATCGGGATCCCAAAACCGTTGCAAGCTCACCAATTATACCGGAAGCGGGATCCCGAATTTGGGTGACGGGGATCCCATCAGGCGGCGGATTCGCTGCAGGCTGGTTCCACCAGTTCGATTTCATCCCCGTGCAAATGGGCGCGGAAGCGGTGGTCAAATTGCACCTGGAAGGGAAAATTAGCGCTCACCGGCCGTCCATTCCAGTCTAGGATGATGGCGGTGACAATTCCTTCCATCCCTTCCAAATTAAAAGGTTGGGAACGGTGCTCAGGATGGTGATAGACAATCACAGGTTTTTTCACCCGGACGCGGCTGCCAACTTCCATAACCTAAACTCCTACGGTGATGAGTGTATCCTAACTTTAGCTGATTTCAACTTTAGTAAGCAACTATACCAAAATCATTACATTGCGACTTATTTCTTAATTTTTTCTTTTTCTGGGAAGAGGTCTGTGACTGGGATTTGGTGCGGGCTTGGATCCCATTTTTATTGTCAGGAATGGCATTTTTGACACGGTGATCCTCCTCACTTTCCCATGGTTTACGCGCACTAAAGTCAGCGCTCATCTCTCGCCTACCAGGCTGCGGGGGAACTCCTCTTGAGATGCCTTGGCCCTTTGATCCCATCCTAGGGACATTCCCCAAACAGTGATCCCGAAGAAATTGTTAAATTTTGGCCGGGACTGAGGGGCAGCCTAGAGGCTGAGGTTGAAGTAGGCGGCGGCCAGTTGGGGCAATTCCAGGTGCAGCAGTCGCTCCTGAGCAGCCTCAATGCTCAGGCCATCTCCCCCTGTCCTGCCCAGGATCTGCCAAGGGATGCCGCTGCTCACCAGGGCTGCCTCCCACTCCCCCTGCACCGCCGGGACAACCGCCACCACAATCCGGGATCCCCCTTCCCCGAAGAGGGCGGCGGTTCGGTTGGCAGGCTGCTGGGGCAGGGTAATGGTGGCTCCCAGGTTGCCCTGGAGGCAGGCTTCGGCTAGGGCGACGGCTAAGCCCCCCTCGCTGCAATCGTGGGCGCTGCGGATCCAGCCCTGACGGATACCTAGGCGGCACTGGGCTTGCACCTGTTTTTCCAGGGCCAGATCAATCGGGGCCGGGCGACCAGTGACCAATCTGTGCCGCACCCAGAGATACTCTGACCCCCCCAAACTCACCGTTGCCGGCCCCAGCAGATAAATCAAATCCCCAGGGGCAACCCAACCGCAGCCACACACCCGCCCCAAATCAGCAATCAAGCCCACCATGCCAATCACAGGGGTCGGGTCAATGGCCTGGGATCCCGCCGGGGTGAGGGTTTCGTTGTAGAGGGAAACATTGCCGCCGGTAACGGGGGTTTCCAGGACTCGGCAGGCTTCGGCAATGCCCTGGCAGGCTTGGGCCAACTGCCAGTAGACAATGGGGTTTTCTGGGTTGCCGAAGTTGAGATTGTCTGTAATCGCTAAAGGTTCTGCGCCCACACAACTGAGATTGCGGGCAGCTTCCGCCACCGCTGCCTTGCCCCCCTCATAGGGATCCAGGTAGACCCAGCGGCTATTGCCGTCCACCGTCGCCGCAATCCCCTTGCCGCCGACCCGAATCACCCCCGCATCCCCCTGTCCCGGCAGCAGCACCGAGTTATTTTGCACCTGCTGGTCATATTGGCGGTAGATGGTCCGCTTACTGGCAATGGTGGGACTGGCTAAAAGTTCTAGCAGGGCGGCTCCCCAATCCGTCTCAGGGGGCAACGTGTCGGGATCCCAAGCCCAGGCGGTTTGGGCATAGGCGGGCGGCTGCTCCAGGATTGGCCGGGGGTAGATGGGGGTATTTTCCGTCAGGGCCTTAGCGGGCATCTGCACCACCGTCTGTCCTTGGTAGAGGATCTCCACCAGCCCGTTATCGGTCACCTCCCCGGCCACCACCGCCGCTAGTCCCCAGCGCCTAAAAATCGGGATCACCTCCCCTTCCCGCCCCGCTGCTACCACCAACAGCATCCGTTCTTGAGATTCCGAGAGCAAAAACTCCCAGGCTTCCATTCCCGTTGCCCGCACCGGCACCCGATCCAAATCAAAACGGATCCCCACCCCCCCCTTGGCGGCCATCTCCGAGACCGAGCAGGTAATCCCGGCTGCCCCCATATCCTGGGCTGCCACCACTGCCCCCGTTTGAAATGCCTCCAAACAGGCCTCAATCAAACACTTCCCCAAAAAGGGATCCCCCACCTGCACCGCCGGGCGATCCTGTTGGGAAGCGGCGCTCAGTTCAGCACTGGCAAAGCTGGCCCCACCAATCCCATCCCGTCCCGTTGTCGAACCCACGTAAAGCACCGGATTGCCGATGCCGCGGGCGGCAGACTTAATCAGTTGCGGCGTTTCCAGCCGTCCAATCGCCATCACATTCACCAAAGGATTGCCCTGATAGCTAGGGGCAAAGGCCACCTCCCCCCCAATTGTCGGCACTCCCGTACAGTTACCGTAGTGACTGATCCCCCCCACGACCCCAGCAATCAGGCGCTGGGTCGCCGGCAACTGGGGATCCCCAAAGCGGAGGGAATTGAGCAAAGCGATGGGTCGCGCTCCCATGGTGAAAATATCCCGCAGGATACCGCCGACGCCGGTGGCTGCTCCCTGGAAGGGTTCTATGGCTGAGGGGTGGTTATGGGATTCAATCTTAAACACCAGGTAATCCCCATCTCCTAGGTCCACCACCCCGGCATTTTCCCCCGGTCCGACGACGATGCGTTCCCCTTGGGTGGGAAACAGCTTCAGCAAGGGGCGAGAGTTTTTGTAGCAGCAATGTTCCGACCACATCACCCCAAACATCGCCAACTCATTGGGGTTGGGATCCCGACCGAGTTGGGTACAGATCAGCTCGTACTCTTGGGGGGTGAGGCCGCGGGCTTTGAGGGTTTCTGGGGAGTAGGTCACAGGGGCAGACAGCAAGCTTCAGTGTCAGTATAGGGCCGAGCAGCAGCGCTGAGGGGAGTTTGGCTGTGCTGCTGTGGGGAGGGCGGGGATGATTGCAACCAAGTCTGAGAAGGCTCTTATCCCCAATGGCTGTCCTAAGCCAGGTCAAGGGCATGATTTGACCTTCCCTCAAGGTTTTGCTTGTCTGACCCTTCAGGTTTTTTCCCACGCCCATACCTGAACAGCCCTGGATAAGGTTTGGGATGGTTGCTCTCAGCCGGCATACCGGTTCTGATTCCATCGGATTGGTAAGATAGATTTTCTCAATCCTCCTCTCCTGGTTTGGGCGAGGGGTTACGGCTAGTGCTACCCTGCCCAAAGGGGGTGAGGGAGCTGTTGCGGTCTCCATTGAAATGACCGTCTTTTTAGGTGAGGCCAAGGGTTGGTTGCATCTCCTTAACTGCTTAATGGGAGCAGCAAGCCCATCAACACCAAAACCGTTCAAGTCCTCAGACTGCCCCTACTCCCTTTGGCATAGGGTAAGGATACCTATCAAGTTTCAACGCTTCGTTTCAGTGCTTGTGGAGATCGGTCATGCCCCAGCCAACCCCCGGTGCTGCCTACCGCCCTGCCCTTGCCATTGCCCTAGGTGCGATTGCCGGTTCCCTCTGCCGGTACTTCCTAGGAGCTTGGCTCAATCAAAGCTTCAGCCTCGACCCACCCTACAGCACCCTGATCGTCAATGTCAGCGGCTGCTTTTTGATGGGTATTTTAGCGACCCTATCCTTAGATGATGCCATCCGACTGCATCCGGAAATGCGGCTATTGCTTTTAACCGGCTTTTTGGGATCCTACACCACATTTTCCAGCTATGAACTGGATAGCGCCAAGCTCTTGCAACAGAAGGGCTTGACCGCCGATCTCACTTACTGGCTTGGCAGCGTCATGCTGGGGTTTATTGCGTTGCGACTGGGTATTATTCTCACCGAGTGGATCCTGAGCCGATTTGCCAGCCAAGACCAATGCCTCGAGGATATTCACTCCAACTAATTAAGCTCCCCTAATCATCAGTTTGAGGATGGGATCATGGCCAATAACTTGCTGCTCCTGATTGCTGTTGCTGCTGGTTCAATTTTTGGTGCCCTCGGTCGCTACTATATCACGCTTTTGGCTGTGGAAAAAATGAGCCGGGATTTTCCCTTCGGTACCTTGGTTGTCAATTTATCCGGTGCTTTTTTAATTGGATTGTGCTCTGTTATCCTTAAGCTGATCAAAGCTGATCCAGCATTGTATAGTCTGGTCATCCCTGGTTTTCTTGCTTCCTACACCACCTTCTCGACCTACACGTTAGATACATTTACCCTATTCAAGCTGAGCCGATATCAACAGGCACTCCTGTATGGATTAGGCAGTCCTCTGTTAGGCTTTTTGGCAGTAGAACTGGGCCTCAACCTGGGGCAATTTCTTTTCTAGGGCTTTGCTGGCTCCCCATCCCAACAAGGCTGCCGAAATAAAATGTTAAGCTGGGGAGGAAGGATTAGGTAGTCAAAATGACGGGGGTTGCCCTTGCAGTACCTAAGCTGGCAGCGGAGCCCGTGGTTCGCTTGGCAGGGGTCAATAAGTTCTACACCCAAGGGGAGGAATCTTTCCATGCCCTCAAAGAGATTAGCTTGAGTATTGCCGCCGGATCCTACTGCGCCATCATGGGGCCGTCCGGTTCCGGGAAGTCAACCCTGATGAATATCATTGGCTGTTTGGATCGCCCCAGTTCGGGTTCCTATTGGCTGGATGGGGTGGAGGTTTCCACCCTTGGGGATCGGGAATTAGCCAGGTTGCGCAATCAAAAAATCGGCTTTGTCTTTCAGCAGTTCTATCTCCTGCCCACCCTAACTGCCCTGGAAAATGTCATGTTGCCCCTTGCCTATGCCGGGATCCCGGTGGGGGAGCAGCGGTGGCGGGCCCGGGAGGCCTTAGAGCAGATGGGTTTGGGGACGAAGCTGGACCATTTCCCTAGGCAGTTGTCTGGGGGGCAGCAGCAGCGGGTGGCTATTGCCAGGGCGATGGTGAATCGTCCCGCTTTGTTGCTAGCCGATGAGCCGACGGGGGCGCTGGACAGTCAGACCAGTGCTGAGGTGCTGCGGATTTTTGCTCAGTTGCATCGCCAGGGCATGACCTTGATTCTGGTGACCCACAGTGCCGAGGTGGCTGAGGCTGCCGAGGAGGTGATCTGGGTGCGGGATGGGCAGGTGGTTCGGGCTGGCTATGCAAAGGCCGGCGCCCCACAGTAGACTAGAAAGGCTGATTTCACCCAACCCCTATGGCCGTTCCTAAGAAGAAACATTCCAAAGCCCGCAGTCGCCGTCACTATGCGGTCTGGAAAGCCAAAATTGGCCAGCATGCCCAAAAAGCCTATAGCCTAGGCAAGGCCATTCTCAGCCAGCGCAATACCAGTTTCTACTACCCCAGTGAGTCGGAAGCCGCCGAAGAGCAGGAATAAACAACCATCTAGATGCCTAGCTTGCTACAGCGGCTGAAAAATGACCGCCCCAACAACAATAGGGCACTGCCTAGCCCACCACTAGCGCCACTGAAGCAGCCGGTAGGCAGATGTCCGGCGGGGGCTCCCGCATGAAACTGTAACTCTTCTTCCCAAAGCCACTGCCCCCCCACATACCAGCCCACCTGCAGCCCAAACCGTTCGTGATCCCGGTTGGCTTGGGTGTAGATCTGCCGTTGTGTCCCTAGCCCAAACTGGGAGCGGCTATGGGTTTGCCAAAGCTGGTTAATCTGACGCAGCACCTGCCAGGGGATGGCATCCACTTCTTGCAGGGTCATGCCTTGGCAGTCCTGGCGCCCCAGGCTGTGGTAGAGCCAAGCGGTGGTGATGTCGTTGGCCTGTTGCCACTGCTGCTGCTGGAGAGCTTGCTGCAGGTAGTCTTCGTGGCTGCGCAGGCTGGGGGGAGGTTGAGGACAAGCAGGAGCGCTCTCCACAACCGGCTTTGGCGGCAATGCCCCCACCCCATTCAGGGAAGATTCCAAACGCTCTAACCACTCCCCAATCGTCTGAGGGCGATCCTCCGGCCGCAAAGCCATGCCAGCCAAAATGCAGTCATTCACAGCGGGTGGGATCCCGGGATTGAGGCGGCGGGGGGTGTCGAGCTGGCGGCCGATCAGACGGACCGGGGCGCAGAGGGGGACAATTCCGGTCAGCAGGGTGTAGAGGGTGGCTGCCAAGGCATAGACATCGGTGAAGGCCCCCCGTTTTTCCACGGGGCTGTATTGTTCTGGGGGAGCGTAGCCATCGGTACCAAAGGTGGTGTGCACCTGCAAGGTGTTGGGGGCAAAATCCCGAGACAGTCCAAAATCAATCAAAACCGCCTCCTGGCGCTCCCGGCGCACCAAGATGTTCACGGGCTTAACATCCCGGTGCAGCAGCCCCAACTCGTGGACACAGCTGAGGGCAGAGCCAATCTGGCGGATGTAGTGTAGAGATTCGTCCACACTCAAAGCCCCCTGGTTCTGCACAAGATGGGCCAGGGTCTGGCCGGGAATATACTCCATCACCATCCCCCATAGCTCCCCTTCCGCAAAGACTTCGTGCACCCGTACCACGTGGGGATGATGACACTTAGCCAGACGCAGAGCTTCGTTGAGAAAATCCTGCTGATAGCGCAAAAACTCGGGATCCCCTTGCAATTCATCGTTCAGGGTTTTGATCACCACCCGTTCCAGACGACGATTGTCCCAGGCCAAATAGGTAATCCCAAATCCTCCCTGCCCCAAAATTGCCTCGATGGCAAATCGCCCTGATTGCAACTGCGTACCGGGATCCCAGGTCATTGGCTGCATCCTTCCCTTTCCTTTCATGATAAGCCCCTGATCGGCGGGGCAAAGGGCGCTAAGATGCGAAAGCAATGCCATCGGGGGTGGGTGTGGGGCGATCCCTGGCAACGATTGCCGGCTGGGTGGGTGTGGCTACGGCTGTCAGCAAGGGTATGGGCCTGCTGCGCCAACTGTTGATTGCTGCCTACTTTGGCTCTGGTCCCGAATTGAGTGCCTATGCCGTTGCCTATGTTATTCCTGGGTTTTTGTTAATTTTGCTGGGGGGCATCAACGGTCCTTTCCACAGTGCTATTGTCAGTGTTTTGCGCAAGCGCTCCCATGCAGACCCCAACCGGATTCTGGAATCCATCAGTACTTTGGTGGGTTTGGTCCTCGCTGCCGTGACGCTGATCCTCTGGTGGGGAGCGGAGGGGATTGTCCGCTGGACTGCTCCGGGATCGAGCCCCGAACTCCATCGCCTGGCCGCTGAACAACTGCGAATCATGGCTCCCTTGGCCCTGGTGGCTGGCTGGATCGGCATCGGCTTTGGTGCCCTCAATGCCGCCGAACACTACACCCTCCCTGCCCTCAGCCCCCTCATCTCCAGCGGTACCTTGGTGCTCCTCCTGCTCCTGCTGGGATCCCGGTGGGGGATTGCCCTGCTGTCTGTGGGGACGCTGCTGGGGGGGATTGGGCAATGGTTGATCCAACTGCCCCTGCAAGCCCGGCTTGGTCTGGGGCGGCTGCGACCCGCCTGGGACTGGGGATCCCCGCCGGTGCGGGCGATGGCAGGGCTGCTGTTGCCGGCGGTGATCTCCTCAGGGATGGTGCACATCAATGTCTATGTGGATTTATTTTTTGCCTCTTTTATCCCTGGGGATCGCACCATTGCCAATCTCGGCTATGCCCAACTGCTGATCCAAACCCCCCTCGGCCTCCTCTCCAATATGGTGCTGGTGCCTTTGATGCCGGTGTTTTCCAGTTTGGGGATGCCGGAGAAGTGGGGAGCATTGCGGGGGGTGGTGCGGTCGGCGGTGCTGACGACCGTGGGGCTGACCTTACCTTTGACCATGATCTTTGTGGTGTTGGCGCAGCCGTTGGTGCGGTTGATTTATGAGCGGGGAGCTTTTTCCCCCACCGCCACAGCCGAGGTGGCCCTGCTTTTGGTGGGCTATGGGGCGGGGATGAGTTTTTACCTGGTGCGAGATGTGCTGGTGCGGGTTTTTTATGCCCTTGAGGACGGGCACACCCCCCTTTTGGTCAGCACCCTGGCCATCGGCACCAATGCCCTCCTCGATTGGATCGGGGTGCACACCCTAGGGGCTGTCGGGATCCCCTTGGCTACTGCTGGGGTGAATGGGATTTCCGTGCTGATCCTGACCGGGGTGTTGCTGCGGCGTTGGCAACAGCCTAGGGATCCCGAGCTGGTGTGGGTTTTGGGGAAGATGGTGGGCTTGACCTTGGTGGCGGGGGCAGTGGCAGCTGTGCTGGCGGCACCGGGTCGGGAAGCCGTTGGTTGGGTTTGTGCCCTTTGGACCAGTTTGGCTGTGGTGGTGAGCAGCGGGCTCTACGTAGCTGCTGGGGTCAAACTGGGGATCCCGGCTTGTGGTTGGTTATGGCAGCGGTTGATGAAGCTCCCCGGGTAGGATTCGAACCTACGACCAATCGGTTACACAACGTCCCCATATTTCTATAGGGTGTGGACTATCTCTTCATCCGGTTTGAACGAGGGTTAGCTCCTTCAACCTGAGGATGTTGGGCGCTGTGGGAGGTATTGGTAAGGCTCCTCATCCCTAGTCTCTGCACCTTCTTGACTACTTTGATGCCTTTCGTCAAGCTTGGCTCAGGGTTGCCGCCACCCGTAGTGCTGCGGTTTCCCTGAATTCACCCAATGTTCCACCACTTGTTTCCAAATGGCGCTGCTAGGTTTCCCTGACAGCCGACCGCTCTACCGCTGAGCTACCGAGGAATGTGCATTCTTAATGCTAAGGCTAAGATGGAGCAGAAGACAAGGGGCAGCTATGAAAACCCTGGTTTTGCTGATCGGCTGCCTGGCAGTGGGGGGACTGTGGTGGCAAACCCGCCCCCAGCAGCTCCTGGGCAGTTCCGTCACCAGTCTGGGGGAGCGTTCCCCGGCGCAGCGGCACAACATTGAGCAGGCTGCCCGTTCCCTCCACGGTCGTATCCTCCGTCCCGGTCAGGAAATCTCCTTCAACGCCCTAGTCGGCCCCCGTACCCGTCAGCGGGGCTACGTGGCTGCCCCAGCCTTTATGACCGCCAGCACCGTTGCTTCCATCGGCGGCGGCATTTGTCAAGTTTCCTCCGCCCTCTACGGCGCTGCCCTCCAAGCTGGCCTAGACATTCTCGAACGCCACCCCCACTATACCCCCGTGGCATCCGTCCCCCCCGGGCTTGATGCCACCGTCTGGTACGGCCAGGCCGACCTACGTCTGCGCAACCCCTATCCCTGGCCCCTCCGCATCACCACCACCACCGATGCCACCACCCTCACCCTCCGCCTGCACGGCCGCCGCGCCCCCACCCTCCCCCCCCTCACCCGCCGGGAAAACCACCGGGATCCCCAGCACCTTGTCGTCAACGTCTACCGCGGTAACCACCAGATCAGCAGCGACACCTACACCCTCCCCCCCAGTCCGGCTAATTTCTAGACAAAAACTATTCTTATCCCCTATAATCAGATTCTGTGCCTTAGCGACCTTGGATACTGCACCGTTGCCAGGTTGGTTGAGCCGTTGGTCAGGCCATGGCTTAGGCCTCTGGGCAGGTTGTAAGTCCTGCTAGCACAGAGCCAGTTTGCACTGGTGAAACTGTTACCAAGACAACGCACCAGCTCCCAGGCTGACGCATCTTTGCCGACGTAGCCATGGGGTGGGCATTGGCTGTGACAGCAGAAAGTTGACAGCGTGGAGTACTCCCGTGGCACTTGGTATTTTGGGCAAAAAAGTAGGCATGACCCAGATTTTTGATACGGAGGGGCGAGCCGTTCCGGTGACGGTGATTCAGGCTGGGCCCTGTTGGGTCACCCAACTGAAGACCAAAGCCACCGACGGCTATACGGCCGTTCAGCTTGGCTTTGACCCTGTTCCCCCCAAGCGGCTCAACAAGCCCGAGCAGGGGCATGTGCGCAAAGCTGGACTGGAGGTGATGGTGCGGCATTTGCGGGAATATCGGCTGCCCGATCCCCAATCCTACCAACTCGGTCAGGAAATCACCGTCAGCCTCTTCCAACCCGGGCAGCGGGTAGACATCTCTGGCACTAGCATCGGTCGCGGCTTTGCTGGCTATCAAAAGCGGCATCACTTCGGTCGCGGGCCCATGTCCCACGGCTCCAAAAACCACCGGGAACCGGGATCCGTAGGTGCCGGCACAACCCCCGGACGGGTTTTCCCCGGACTCCGGGGAGCCGGTCGCCTTGGCGGCAAGCGCGCCACCATCCGCCACTTAGAAATCGTCAAAGTCATCCCCGAACACAACCTGCTCCTCGTTAAAGGTGGGATCCCAGGGGTCGAGGGGGGGCTAGTGGAAATCCGTCCTGCCAAGCGGGTGCAGGGGCAGGCAGCGGGCTAGAGGAGAACAGCAATGGCAACCTGTGAGATCAAAGATTGGCAGGGATCCCCGGTGGGCAGTACCGAGGTTGATCTGCCGGTGGCTCGCCCCGAGAGTGCCAGCCACGTGGTGTACTTGGCCTTGCGGCGGCAGTTGACCAATGCTCGCCAGGGGAATGCCCACACCAAGACCCGGGCCGAGGTCAGTGGTGGTGGGCGCAAGCCTTGGAAGCAGAAAGGCACAGGGCGGGCCCGGGCGGGGTCCATTCGTTCGCCCCTGTGGCGCAAGGGGGGTGTAATTTTTGGTCCCCGCAAGAAAGAGTACCACCTAGACATGAACCGCAAAGAGCGGCGGCTGGCTTTGCGCACTGCCTTTCAGGATCGGCTAGGGGACATGATCGTTGTTGAGGACTTTGCCAGTTATCTAGCCCAGTCCCCCAAAACCAAAGAAGTGGCTCAGGCCCTGAATCGTTGGGGGATTGCCCCGACAGAGCGGGTACTGCTGATTATTGCCGACAAAGACGAGTTTATCTGGCGGGCTAGCCGCAACATTGCCCAGATCAAGCTGATCACCGCCAGCAACCTCAACATCTTCGATTTGCTCTACAGCGACAAGATCATCGTCACCCTCCCTGCCCTAGAGAAAATCAAAGCCACCTTTGCCCCCCCTGGAGGTACCCCATGAGCGACCATCGTCGGGCCCTTGCCGACATCCTGATTCGCCCCATCATCACCGAGAAAGCCACCCGGCTGATGGAAGATCGCAAGTATGTTTTTGAGGTGCAGGAGCATGCCAGCAAGCCTGCCATCCGCTATGCCGTCCAGGAGATGTTTGGGGTCAAGGTCACTGCCGTCAACACCCTCAAGTTACCGCGGCAGAAACGGCGGGTCGGCAAATATGTAGGCTATCGTCCCCGCCCCAAACGGGCCATCGTCACCCTCGCCGAAGGCAATTCCATCACCCTCTTCCCCGAAGTTTAGGAGGCAGCCGTGGTACGCAGTTTTCGACCCTATACCCCTGGTGTGCGGCAGTTGGTGCTCCCCGACTTCGAGGAATTGACTACCGACCGCCCAGAAAAATCCCTCACCATCTACGTCCATCGCCGCAAAGGACGCAACAACCGAGGGGTGATTACCTGTCGCCATCGCGGCGGCGGGCACAAACGCCTCTACCGCATCATCGACTTCCGCCGCGACAAAGTCGGGATCCCGGCTAAGGTTTTAACGGTGGAGTATGACCCCAACCGCAACGCCCGCATTTCCCTTGTGGAGTATGAGGATGGGGAAAAGCGATATATCCTGCATCCTCGTGGCTTGGCTGTTGGTGCCACGATCATGTCAGGAGTGGATGCCCCCATTGAAATTGGCAACGCCTTGCCCCTGGACAAGATTCCCTTGGGGACCACCGTCCATAACATTGAATTGATTCCCGGCAACGGTGGGCAACTGGTGCGAGCTGCTGGGGGTGCTGCTCAAGTGGTTGCCAAAGAAGGGAACTACGTCTCCCTGAAATTGCCCTCTGGGGAAGTGCGGATGGTGCGCAAAGAGTGCACTGCGACCATTGGGCAACTGGGCAACCTGGATGCCAACAACGTCAGCCTAGGGAAAGCCGGGCGCAAGCGTTGGTTAGGGCGGCGGCCGGAAGTGCGGGGTTCCGTGATGAACCCAGTGGATCACCCCCACGGTGGTGGGGAGGGGAAAGCCCCGATTGGTCGTCCTGGGCCAGTGACTCCCTGGGGTAAGCCGGCCCTTGGCTACAAGACTCGCAAGCGCAAAAAGCCCAGCAACAAGTTTATTGTCCGGGGGCGCAAGCGGGGTAAGAGCGTACAGTCGTAGGTGATTGCTGATGGGTTATTTCGGGTAAAGCTATGGGACGTTCACTGAAAAAAGGGCCATTTGTTTCTGCCAAGCTCTTGGAGAAGGTGGAAAAACTCAACGCCCGCAATGAGAAGCAACTGATCAAAACTTGGTCACGGGCATCTACGATTGTGCCCAGCATGATTGGGCATACCATTGCTGTTTACAACGGCAAACAGCATGTCCCGGTTTACATTACCGACCAGATGATTGGTCACAAATTGGGGGAATTTGCTCTCACCCGTACCTTCAAGGGGCATGCGGGTAGCGACAAGAAAGCGTCACGGCGGTAGAGGGAACCATCATGTTGCTAGAGCGCGACGAAGTCAAAGCCCAAGCCAAGTACATCCGCATGTCTCCCTACAAGGTGCGGCGGGTTTTGGATCAGATTCGGGGCAAATCCTACGCAGATGCCCTAATTATTCTCAAGTTTATGCCCCATGCGGCCTGCGAACCCATTCGCAAGGTATTGCGCTCAGCGGTAGCCAATGCCGAACACAATCGGGGGTTCAATGCCCGTGACCTGGTGATCCGTCAGGCCTATGCCGATCAGGGGGCGACTCTGAAGCGCTTTCGGGCTAGGGCCCAAGGTCGCGCCTACCCCATTCACAAGCGCACGTGTCACATCACTATCACCGTCATGCCCGCTCCCACCGAGAGCAGTAGCGAGGAGAACAACTAACTATGGGACAGAAGATTCACCCAATTGGCCTACGGCTAGGCATTACCAAGACCCATCGCAGTCAGTGGTATGCTGATCCGGCTCGCTACCCGGCCTTGGTTAGGGAAGATGCTTTTATTCGCCAGTACATTGACAAGCAGCTCAATAAATCCGACAAGCCGGGTAGTGGTTCTAGCGCCAGCATTGCCGGGATCTACATTGAGCGCAAAGCCGACCAAGTCGCTGTCACCATCAGTACTGCCCGTCCTGGGGTGGTGGTTGGCAAAGGTGGGGAAGGCCTAGACAAGTTGCGGGTAGGATTGCAGTCTGAGCTGCAGCGGCGGGGTGCTGGTGACCGTACGGTGCGGATTAATGTCACCGAAGTGCAGCGGGTTGATGCCGAAGCCACCTTAATTGTGGAAAGCATTGTCCAGCAACTGGAGCGGCGGGTAGCCTTCCGGCGGATTGTCCGGCAGGTAATTCAAAAGGCCCAGCGGGCCCAAGTGCAAGGGATCAAGATTCAGATTGCCGGGCGCTTGAATGGGGCAGAAATTGCTCGCACAGAATGGACCCGGGAAGGGCGCATTCCTCTCCATACCTTGCGAGCCGACATTGACTATGCTCAGGGGATAGCTCGCACCACCTTTGGGGTTTTGGGGGTCAAGGTGTGGGTGTTCAAGGGAGAGATTCTACCCCATCAACAACGCCCAGAGGTGCCCAAGCCAATCCCCAGCGGCCAGCGGCGACCGAGTCGCAAGCGTCCCACCTTTGAAGACCGTTCGGGGGCAGAAGCCTAAAGGAGTTGTTGACCATGCTGAGTCCAAAGCGTACAAAGTTTCGCAAAATGCAGCGGGGGCGCATGCGCGGGCAAGCCTGCCGTGGCAACACGG
Source organism: Thermostichales cyanobacterium HHBFW_bins_127 (assembly GCA_039794745.1). GTDB lineage: Bacteria > Cyanobacteriota > Cyanobacteriia > Thermostichales > Thermostichaceae > JAUQVP01. Next base: position 17,522 of record JAUQVP010000018.1, read on the forward strand.
TTACCTTTGGGGACTTTGCCCTTGTGGCCCAGGAGCCCTCTTGGATTACGGCACGGCAGATAGAAGCCTGTCGCCGGGCTATGAACCGCTACATTCGCCGGGGCGGACAGATCTGGATTCGCATTTTCCCCGATAAGTCTGTGACCATGCGTCCGGCAGAAACGCGGATGGGATCCGGGAAAGGCAATCCAGAGTTTTGGGTGGCTGTGGTGAAGCCAGGGCGGGTGATGTTTGAAATTGGCGGTGTTGCCGAGCCCGTGGCCCGCGAAGCCATGCGCCTAGCTCAGTATAAGTTGCCAATTCGCACCAAGTTTGTCCGCAAAGCTGACCTAGCCGCACCGGAGGCGGCTGCATCAGATGCTTCCGAAGCTGTGGGGGTGTGACCTATGCCAATGCCTAAGATCAGTGAAGCCCGTGCCCTGTCTGACCAGGAACTAGCCAACGAAATCCTGGCTGTGAAGAAAGAGCTCTTTGAGTTGCGTCTCCAGCAAGCCACTCGCCAGTTGAAAAAGCCCCATCTGATCAAGATGGCTAAGCACCGTTTAGCGCAACTGCTGACCGTGGAAGGGGAGCGGCAGCGAGGTGTCAAGGTCAGTTCACAGGAAGCTCAGGAAGCGTAGGAGGTAATTATGCCAGCCCGGGAAAAAGTCGGTGTGGTTGTCAGTGACAAAATGCAGAAGACGGTGGTGGTGGCGGTGGAAAACAGGGTTGCCCACCCCAAGTACGCCAAGATTGTCGTGAAGACCCGCCGCTTCAAAGCCCACGATCCGGAAAATCAGTACAAAGTTGGGGATCGGGTGCGCATCCAGGAAACCCGTCCCCTCAGCCGCGACAAGCGCTGGATAGTGATTGAAAAGCTCTAGGAGGAGGCCATGATTCAGCAACAAACCATGCTCAATGTTGCCGATAACACAGGTGCCCGCAAGCTCATGTGTATTCGCGTCCTCGGTAGCAGTGGCCGCCGCTATGCCAGCCTTGGGGATGTAATTATCGGTGTGGTTAAGGATGCTGCCCCCAATCAGGCGGTCAAAAAGTCAGATGTAGTCAAGGCAGTGGTGGTACGCACGGTGGATGCCGTCCGGCGGGAAGATGGCATGTCCATTCGCTTTGATGACAATGCCGCTGTGATCATCAACAATGATGGCAACCCCAGAGGCACCCGTGTCTTTGGTCCGATTGCCCGGGAATTGCGGGAAAAGAACTTCGCCAAAATCATTTCATTGGCTCCGGAGGTGCTCTGATGGCTCGTCGCTTAAAACCATCCCAGATCCAAGCCCTAACTAAAAAAACGGGGATCCGCCCTCATCGCACCACCCTGCGCTACAAGATGAGCATTCGCAAGGGGGATACGGTGCAGGTGATTGCCGGAGATGACAAAGGGGTTGTGGGGGAAGTCCTAGCCACTATTCCCGAAAGAAACATGGTGATTGTGGAAGGGGTCAACAAGGTGACCCGCCATGTCAAGCCCCAACGCCAAGGGGAAAAGGGACAGATCATCACTAAGGAAGCCCCAATCCCAGTTTGTAAGGTGATGGTCTATTCCAAAAAGGAGAAAGTGGCCAGCCGCATTGCCCATACCTTTACTGCCGATGGACGGAAGGTACGGATGCTGAAAAAAACAGGGGAAATTCTCGATTCTTGAGTTCTGACCCAGACCAGAACACGTTATGCAGGAGAGACCATCATGCCGCAACGGTTACAAACCCTCTACACAGAAACCATCATCCCTAAGTTGATGCAGGAGCTGAAGCTGAAAAATATTCACCAAGTGCCGCGCCTAGAAAAGATTGTCATCAATCGCGGCCTCAGTGATGCTGCCCAAAATGCTAAGGCTTTGGAAAACTCGGTGGCAGAAATTGCCAAGATTACCGGACAAAAGCCGGTGATTACCCGGGCTAAGCAGGCAATTGCCAGCTTTAAGATCCGCAAGGGGATGCCAGTCGGATTGATGGTAACTTTGCGGCGAGAAAAGATGTATGCCTTTTTGGATCGGTTGATCAATATTGCTCTGCCTCGGATTCGGGATTTTCGGGGGGTGAGTCCTAAGAGTTTTGATGGGCGCGGTAACTATACCCTTGGCATCCGGGAGCAGTTGATCTTTCCAGAGATTAGCTATGACGCTATTGACCAAATCCGGGGTATGGATATTTCGATTGTGACGACTGCCCGCACGGATGAAGAGGGCCGGGCGCTGCTGAAGGCTTTTGGGATGCCATTTTCTTCGTAACTGCTGAGGGGATTCAGATTCATGGCTCACACAAACGATACGATTGCTGATATGTTGACCCGCATTCGCAATGCTTCTTTGGCTCGGCATGAATATGTACCGGTGCCGGCAACGCGGATGACCCGCAGTATTGCCCGGGTGCTTCAGGAAGAGGGCTTTATTGGGGAGATTAAGGAAGAAGGGGAAGGGCCACATAGGATGCTGTCTTTGCAACTGAAGTATAAGGGCAAGCGGCGCCAGCCTCTGATTTCTGGCCTGGAACGGGTCAGCCGACCAGGACTGCGGGTGTACAAAAATCAGCGGGAATTGCCACGGGTGTTGGGCGGGATCGGTATTGCTATTATTTCCACCTCCAGCGGCATTATGACGGACCGAGATGCCCGCAAAAATAAGGTGGGCGGTGAAGTGTTGTGTTACGTCTACTAGGAGTGAGTGATGTCACGGATTGGGCGATTGCCAATTCCCCTGCCAGCTAAGGTGGAGGTCACCATCGAAGGGCAACAGGTGCAGGTGAAGGGACCGAAGGGACAACTGCAGCGGGTCTTTCCACCGTTGATCCGCGTGGAAAAGGAAGGGACGACGGTGAAGGTGCAACGGGTGAATGATTCTCGCCCTGCCCGACAACTGCATGGTCTGTGCCGGACGCTGCTAGCCAATATGGTGACGGGGGTTTCCACGGGGTTTGATAAGAAGCTGGAAATCCAGGGGGTAGGCTACCGGGCCAGTATGCAGGGAAGTAAGCTGGTGCTGAATATGGGCTATAGCCACCCGGTGGAAATCGTGCCGCCGGAAGGGATCCGCTTGGCGGTGGAAGGAACAACCAATGTGACGGTGTCAGGGATCGATAAGGAACTGGTGGGAAATGTGGCTGCTCAGATCCGAGCGGTGCGTGAGCCAGAACCCTATAAGGGCAAAGGGATCCGCTATTTGGGTGAGAAGGTGCGGCGCAAGGCTGGTAAGTCCGGTAAGGGCAAGGGTAAGAAGTAAAGGAGGGACTGATGAAGGTCAATCGCAAGGTAACAACGGCCAGGCGGCATAAGCGCATTCGCAAGAAATTGGCAGGGACGGCGGAGCGGCCACGTTTGGCGGTGTTCCGCTCCCATAAGCACATCTATGCCCAGGTGATTGATGACCAGGCGCAGCGGACGCTGGTAGCTTCTTCAACTCTGGATCCGGAGTTGCGCTCCCAGTTGACGGCAACGGCTACCTGTGAGGCAGCAGCGGCGGTCGGCAGGCAGGTGGCGGAACGGGCCAAGGCGGCGGGGATTGTGACGGTGGTCTTTGACCGGGGCGGCAAGCTCTACCACGGGCGGGTACAGGCCCTGGCGGAAGCAGCCCGTGAGGCAGGTCTGATTTTCTAGTTCTTTTGTGGAGAAAGATTCATGGCTGAACAACGGGAACGGCGTAAGAAGCGCAAAAGCAGTGAACCCAGGGAGGTTTCTGAGTGGCAGGAACGGGTGGTACAAATCCGCCGGGTTACTAAGGTGGTCAAGGGAGGCAAGCAGCTCAGCTTCCGGGCCGTGGTGGTGGTCGGCAATGAACGGGGCCAGGTGGGCGTAGGCGTGGGCAAAGCCAAGGATGTGATCAATGCGGTGCGCAAGGGTGTGGTCGATGGGAAGAAAAATCTGATCACGGTGCCCCTGACAGAAACCCTGTCGGTGCCCCACCCGATGCGGGGATCCGGGGGTGGGGCGGAGGTGCTGGTGATGCCGGCTGCCGCTGGGACAGGGGTCAACGCTGGGGGATCGGTGCGGACGGTGCTGGAGTTGGCAGGGGTGAAAAACTCTCTAGCCAAACAGTTGGCCTCAAGCAATCCCCTCAATAATGCCCGGGCAACAGTCGATGCCCTGCGCCGGATGCGCAGCTTTAAGGATGTGGCCGAGGAACGAGGGATCCCGATTCAGAAGCTGTTTAGGAAGTAAGGTGAGGTTATGCGGCTAAAGGATGTAGCACCCCAGGTGGGAGCAACGCGGCGGCGCCGTCGCTTGGGTCGGGGGGTAGCGGCTGGGCAGGGGGCTTCCTGCGGCAAGGGTATGCGGGGACAAAAGGCCCGCAAAGGGGGCAGCACTCGCCCTGGGTTTGAAGGGGGACAAAACCCTCTCTACCGCCGGGTACCGAAACTGAAGGGCTTCCCGGTGATCAACCCTAAGCACTATACGGAGGTGAATGTGGGATCCCTGGCTGGGTTGCCGGCGGGGAGTGTGGTGAATCTGGAGAGTTTGATGGCGGCTGGGATTGTCACCAGTGATGATGGGCCCTTGAAGCTGCTGGGGCGAGGGGATTTGGGGGTGGCTTTGACGGTGCAGGTGGCTGCCTGTAGCGCTGGGGCCCGAGCCAAAGTTGAAGCCGCGGGTGGCACCATTGAATTGATAAACTAAAAAAGATAACTCCTTTGTCAAGCAACTATGGTAGATGCCAACCGGGGCAATGTGCCCAGCGTGCAAGAAACCTTTATGCAAATGGCCAAGGCGGCCGGGCTGCGAGGACGCATCCTGCTCACCATTGGGATTTTGCTGCTGGTGCGATTCGGGATCCATATCCCCATTCCCAATATCAATCGGGCAGCTTTTGCTGCTAGTTTGCAGGGATCCCCCTTGTTTGGGTTGGTGGATATTTTTTCTGGGGGTGGGATTGCGGCTTTGGGGGTGCTGGCGCTGGGGATTTTGCCCTACATCAACGCCTCGATTATTATGCAGCTTTTGACGGGGGCACTGCCGAGTTTGGAGAAGCTGCAAAAGGAGGAGGGGGAAGCTGGTCGCCGCAAGATCTCGGCCTATACTCGCTATCTGACGTTGTTTTGGGCGGTGATCCAAAGTGTGGGGGTGTCGGTGTGGGTGTTGGGCTACCGTACGGTGCCCAGTGAGGCTTCATTTATCATCAGTACGACCTTGGCGCTGACGGCAGGGGCAATGTTTGTGACGTGGCTAGGGGAGTTGATCACGGAGCGGGGCATCGGCAATGGGGCGTCGTTGCTGATTTTTATCAATATTGTGGCAACTTTGCCGCGGTCTTTTGCTCAAACGATTAGTTTGATCCAGGCGGATTCCAGTAAGGTGGGGGGTCTGTTGGTGCTGCTGCTGGTGCTGCTGGTGATGATTGTGGGGATTGTGTTTGTGCAGGAGGGGACGCGGCGGATCCCGATTGTGTCGGCGAAGCGGCAAGTGGGTCGGTTGGTGGCGATGGAACAACGGAATTATTTGCCGTTGCGGCTGAATCAAAGTGGGGTGATGCCGATTATTTTTGCCTCTTCGGTGCTGTTTTTGCCGGCAACTATTGCTCAGTCGATTGGCAATGAACAGTTGCTGCGGATTGCCAATGCCCTGTCACCATCTTCGCCGCAGCCGTGGATTTACTTGATCGCTTACCTGAGCTTGATTCTGTTTTTTAGCTACTTCTATACGTCGGTGCTGCTCAATCCTGTGGATATGGCGCAAAACTTGAAAAAGGCCGGCACTAGTATTCCCGGGATCCGACCGGGGAAGGCAACGGCAGAATACTTGGAAGGGGTGATCAATCGCCTGACGTTTTTGGGAGCAATTTTTCTGGGGGCAGTGGCGATCCTACCGACGGCAGTGGAGCGAGCGACCGGGGTGACGACTTTCCAGGGATTGGGGGCAACGTCGCTGCTGATTCTGGTGGGGGTGGCCATTGATACGGCCCGCCAAATTCAAACCTATGTGATCTCACAACGCTACGAAGGGATGGTGAAAGCCTAGTGCCACGCATTATTCTGTTGGGCCCACCAGGAGCCGGGAAAGGTACCCAAGCCGATTTGGTGGTGGAAAAATTGGGGATCCCCAAGTTTTCGACGGGGGATCTGCTGCGGGCGGCGGTGCAGGCACAAACCCCTTTGGGACTGGAGGCTAAGGCCTATATGGATCGAGGGGATTTGGTGCCAGATGAGGTGGTGATTGGCTTGATCCGAGAACAGTTGCAGCAGCCAGCAGCGGCCCAAGGCTGGATTCTGGATGGGTTTCCCCGCACGGTGGCCCAGGCGGAAGCCCTGGATCAAACCCTGGAAGAACTGCAACAACCCTGGGAACGGGTGATTTTTTTTGATGTGCCGGATGAAACTATCGAACAACGACTGCTCAGCCGCGGCCGCAGTGATGACCAGCCGGAGGTAATCCGCCGCCGCCTGCAGGTCTACCGGGAGGAAACCTTGCCCGTGGTGCATTTCTACCAAGGCAGTCAGGGCTTTGCCCACTTGGACGGCAATCGCCCCCCAGAACAAGTCCATGCCGATATGATGGCCCTGATTCGTAACGGGATCCCCAGCCATGGCCCTGAAGCTGATTGAGATCAAGTCCCGGCGCGAGATTGAGAAGATGCGTCAAGCGGGGCGGATCGTAGCCACCGTGCTGAAGGAAGTGTCGGCTTTGGTGCAACCCGGCTGGACAACTGCTGACATTGATGACTACGCAGCTAAACGGGTGAAAGAGTTGGGGGGGATTGCCAGTTTCAAGGGCTACCAAGGCTTCCCAGCCCATACCTGCGTCAGCATTAACAATGAGGTGGTACACGGGATCCCTAGTCCGAAGCGGGTGATCAAGGCCGGGGATGTGGTGAAGATTGATTTTGGAGCCATTTATGACGGTTGGCATGGGGACTCTACCTTGACCGTAGGGATCCCGCCTTTGAAGCCAAAGCATGAGCATTTGATTGCGGTGGCGGAGGAGGCGCTGCGGCGGGGGATTGCCCAGGTGAAGGCAGGGGTGTATTTGCAGGAGATTTCCGGGGCGATTCAGGATTATGTGGAGAGCCAGGGCTACTCGGTGGTGCGCCAGTATGTGGGGCATGGGGTGGGGCGGAATATGCACGAGGAGCCGCAGGTACCCAATTATCGGACGCGGGAACTGCCCAATCCCCGGTTGAAAGCAGGCATGGTGATTGCCATTGAACCAATGGTCAATATGGGTAGCCACACCACCCGGGTGCTGGCGGATCGCTGGACCGTGGTGACCGTGGATAATTCTTGGTCCGCCCAGTTTGAGCACACAGTTTTGGTGACGGAATCGGGCTTTGAAATCTTGACCGATCGGGAAGCGGTTTAGAGCACCAGTTCCGATTCGATTTGGCTAAGCTTGATCCGGGCTAATGCCAAGTTGCTGCGGGAGCGATCCAAGGCTAGATAGAAAAATAAGCCGTTGAGAATTTTGGTCAGGCGCATGAGGTGATACTGTTTACCCAGCAAAATCAAAATCTCTTCAATTTGGTCATTCAACTTAAGGGCTTCTGCAACTCGCAATTTTGCTCGAATCACCTCCGTATTGCCGGCAATGGCTAACTCTAGGTTGGCATCGGGAAAATCTTTGGAATTGGTGCCTCTGTAGCCTAGACACATGCCGGTTCGATAATCCCCCAAGGCAACAGCAATGGCACCTTCAATCATCAACGCACTTTCCAGCGCCTGCTCCAGTCTTTGCATTACTTTCCTCAAACTGAGTAGGGGATATTATACTCCTACTTGCAACTCAGGGCAGGAACAGCACGACCGATTTGGATAGGCGAGATGGCTGTGTGAACGTTTCAGCACCTCAGGCAGTAGGGATCCCGGCCCCGTAATTTTTCCGAAACCTATCTATCGTTTATAGGGAAGCTGTCCCGTTTTCAGCGGTTAGAATGGCGGGCAGTTGTCCGTGATCAGCCATGCTGCTAATGGATGCTCCCCTCTGGATCACAGCCGATCAGACAGTTCTAGAGACATTAGTTGCCATGCAAAAGACTTCAAAGGCTGTGGCCTGCTGTCGGGCTGGGGAGCAGTTGTTCTGGATCACCCAAGAGCAGATCCTGGCTGCCGCTGCCACCGGCGTTCCCCTGGGATCGATCCCAGTCCAGCACATCTGGACAGAACCACCCCTGGTGATTCCAGAGATTGGGGATCCCGAGGTGGTTTTGGCTGAGATGGAGGCAGCGGGAGTGGATTGGGCACCGGTGCTGGAGGGAGAAGAGGTGGTGGGGGTGGTCTGCCGTAGCCGGTTGCAAAAGCATTGTTTGGAGCAGGTGCGACGCAGTTGCCAAATCTACCAAGAGATTTTGGATCGCTCCCCAGAAATTATTGAGCGTTTTGATGTCAATTTTCGCCATCTGTACGTCAATGCCCAAATGGAGCAGGTGACGGGGATTCTCAAGGCTGAGTTCCGGGACAAGCTCTGTCGAGAATTGCCCATTGACGAGCAGGTGGTGGCACAATGGGAGCAAGCCGCCCGAACCCTGCTTGCCACCGGCATCAAGCAAGAAATTGAATTCTATACCCCCACTACCCAAGGGATGCGCTGGTATGCAATGCTGATGGTCCCAGAACGGGATCTTGAGGGGAATATCTGCGGGATTCTCTGCTATGGGCGGGATATTAGCGATCGTAAGCGAACGGAGATTTTTACGCAAAAGTTAATCGATCTGATTCCCGATCTCTTGATCCATATGGATCGGCAGGGGAACTTTTTGGAGTTTCATAGCTGCGGGAGTCAGATGCGGGTTTTGCATCCGGAATTATTGGGTCAACCGGGGGCAAGTGTGCACCTCATTCATAGTCCTGAAATAGCTCAGCTTTGGCTGACTCATATCGGTCAAGCTCTGGATCATCAACAGTTACAGACCTTTGAGCAAAGGATCACCATTGATGGGCAAGTTCAATATGAAGAAGTCAGGCTGATTCCCTTTGACCAAGACTCTGTGATTGCTGTGGTTCGCGATATAACTCCCTATCGTTTAGCCCAGCAGTCTTTGGCAGAAAGTGAAACTCGCTTCCGCCATTTGATTGCCAATGTTCCTGGAGCGGTTTTTCAGTATGTCCAGCACCGCAATGGCAGCAACCGGGTTACCTACATGAGTCCAGGTTGCCTCAAGCTCTGGGAAGTGCCAGCAGCGGCAGTGGAGCAGGACAGCACCATGCTCTGGAGCTTAGTTCATCCAGAAGATTTACCTGCCATGATGGACTCGGTGATGCGTTCAGCGGAGCAGTTGACCCCCTGGGAATGGATTTGGCGGATTACTACCCCCTCAGGCACCCTGAAGTGGCTCCACGGCTTCGGACAGCCCCGCCGCCTTAACTGCGAGGAAACCCTCTGGGACACTTTGATTGTAGATGTAACGGCAGAAATGCAGACCCAATTAGCCCTAGAAGCCTCCCAAAACCAACTCAAAAGTATCCTCAACGCCGTCAATGGGGTGATCAAGCGCTTTTATCTCTATCCCAATCTCAACTGGCACTATGATTATATTTCCCCCAGCGCTGAGCGAGTTTTTGGCTACACCCCCAGTGAACTGTTTCGGGATCCCCAGATCTGGTCTGCCCGCATCCCTGAAGACGATCGTCAAAATATTATTCATCCCACTTTGTTGACGTTGCAGCAGCAATCTTCTGTTGAAATTGAGTTTCGTTTCCAGCACAAAAACCAACAATGGCTCTGGATCCAGGCGAGCTACACCTCAGAGTGGGATCCCGAGCAACAGGCATGGCAGGTTACCTGTTTGGAGTTGGATATTACGGAGCGGAAGCTAGCGGAAGAGCGGCTGCGGGAGCAACAAATTCAGTTGGATTTGGTGGTGCAAACCTCCAATATTGGCTTTTATATTTTTGACCTACGCAGCCAAACTTCCTATGTTTCCCCGGCTTACAAGGCGCAATTGGGCTACGCCCCTGGGGATCCCGAGGCTGGTGTTGAGGATTGGGAGCAGCGGTTGCATCCCCAGGATCGGCAGGGGGCGATGGAGGCTTTCCGGCGATTTCGGGAGCAGGGGCAGCCCTACAGTCAAGATTTTCGCCTGCGACATCGGGATGGCAGCTACCGCTGGATCCACAGTGACGCTACCCTGGTGCGAGATAGCCAGGGGCGACCTGTGAAAATCATCGGCACTCATCTCGATATTACTGACCGAAAACAGGCTGAATTGCTCCTACAACAGCGCCTAGGCAGGATTCAATTGCTCAATCAATTGCTGCAATCCATCCAAGCTGCTGTCAGTCTGGAGCAAATTTTTGATCTTGTCACCCAAGGCATGGGATCCCTATTGGCGGTGGATCAAGTTATCATCAGTCAATATCATGGGCAAGCAGAAGTTTGGGCATGCCTTGCTGAATATCGCCGCCATGATCAGGTTGAGTCGCAATTGGGCTTAAGGATTAGGGTTAATTTTATTGCCGATCGCTTGCGAGATGGTCAAACGGTGGTGGTTGACGCTGCCCAGGAACTGGATGCTGTGAATGAGCAATTGCGACAACAATTTCCCAGTGCTTGGCTGATTGTGCCCATCCGCTCCCAAAACCGCACCTGGGGAGCCATCACCCTCAGACAACGGGATCCCGAGTGGCGTTGGCAGCTGGAGTGGATTGAGTTAGCCCAGCAGGTTGCCGGTCATGTTTCTTTGGCGTTGCAGCAGGTGCAGTTGATTGAGCAGTTGCGCTATCAGGTGGAGGTTCGCAATGCCGAGCTGCAGCAGTTGCTGAAAAGTGAGCAAATTAGCCGGCAGATTACCGAAGAAATCCGCAGTGGCTTGCAAGAACAGGAAATCCTACAAACGATGGTTAATCGTTTAGCGGAAACCCTCGATCTCTATGGCTGTTTAATTGCCCTGCAAGTTTCAGAAGAGCAATACTATTTCAGCTATCAGTCGGATAATTTTCCGGTTCCGGTTACGGGTAGGGAGTGGTATATTAACCCCGATGCTGTGCAGCGAATCTTGAATGGGGAAACCCTTTATTTTTCGACCAACCATCCCCTGTGGGGGCCCTCGACGGATCTTGTCACGGCAATTCGCGATAATCAAGAGTGTTTAGGTTTTTTGCGGTTACTGCGTCCTAGGGGCAGTTACTTTTCCCCTGCGGAAATGGCCCTTGCGCAGCAGGTGGCCAATCAATGTGCCATTGCCATTCGCCAGGCACGCCTGTTTAGAAAGATTGAACAGCAAGTTGCCGAGCTAGAGAAACTCAACCAGGTCAAGGATGATTTCCTGCACATGGTTTCCCACGAGCTGCGTACCCCCCTTTCCAATATGAGAATTGCCCTGCAGATGTTGGATCTCAATCCCGACCCTCAGGCTCAGCAGCGCTACCGACAGATTCTCTGGGCAGAATGGCAGCGGGAAATGAATCTGGTGAATGAGCTTTTGGAATTGCAAGCTTTAGAATCGGGCAGCCGCCAACTTCACCTTGATCGGTTAGTTGTGCCTGAGTGGTTACAGTCGATTCTGCCTGCTTTTGAGTTGCGCTGCCAGGAACGGGAACAGACTCTGACTACCACCATCAATCTGGAGCAGCCGGTGATAACAACGGATCCCGGTTTGTTGGAGCGGATTGTTCTAGAATTGCTCAACAATGCCTGTAAATATACGCCACCCCGGGAAAACATTAGTTTGGAGGTGAGCAGCAGCCAAGACCAGATTCAGTTTCGGGTCAGTAATACCGGGGTGACCATCCCTCCAGATCAACTGGACAAGATCTTTGAGAAGTTTCACCGGATCTCCAGCTTGGATCGCTACCAGCAAGGGGGAACTGGCCTAGGTCTAGCCCTAGCCCAAAAAGCAATTGCCATGCTGGGGGGGCAAATCCACGTCGCCAGTGCCGACAACCAAACCACCTTTCGGGTCATCCTCCCTTGCCAAGCCCTAGCTCCTCATGCTGACAGCTCAAAAGCATGCTCCAGATAATCCCTTACCTCCCCCCCCTGCACCAACGCCACATCAAACCGACACACCGTCTCCGACCATTGGGGATAGGTCCCCAGAAAGGCCTGGGCTGCCCTAATCAACCGCTGCTGCTTCTGACCAGTAACCGCCAATCTCCCCCCCTGATCCCAGGATCCCGAGGCGCGAGTCTTCACCTCCACAAAACTCAGCACCGGCTCCCGATACATCACCAGATCCAATTCTCCCCAAGGACAGCGCCACCGGCGGGCTAGGGTCTGCCAGCCCTGCCCCTGCAGCCAAGCCTCCACCACCTGCTCCCCTTGATCACCGACTTGTTTGGCCCTTGCCATCCTGCTGCCGCTTCCACACGTGCAACAACCAATTGGCCGCCGTCGCCCGCCGCGTCTTGCGGGGAGTCAACTCCGCCACCCGATACCCAGCAAACCCCAAAACCTGCTTCAATAACTGCTTATGCTCCGCCGGGATCCCCCGGGTTAACTTCACCACATCCTCCCGCGACTCGATAAAGTTCGGGATCCCCGGCCCATCCCAATTAGCCTGGCTAGCATCCCAGGTTTGGCTGTCGGGATCCCAGCGGAAGCCCAAGGATTGCAGAACCCAGGCATTGACCGTGGCATCATCCACCTGGTCATCGAGGATCTGCCGGATCATGGCTAGGGAGATATCAATCATAGGGTTTTCCTAAGGCAGCAGGGGGATGGGAGCGGCGGATCACCCCTGCCAGCACCAGCATCGTCACCAGAAAAGGAATCGCCTGGGTCACCACCGCCGGCAGGATCCCCTGACCTTCCAGTTGGATAGCCCAGGCATCCGCCAGCCCGAACAACAGGGTTGCCCCCAAAATCCCCAGGGGATGCCACTGTCCGAAGATCATGGCCGCCAAAGCAATAAACCCCTTACCCGCCGACATCCCCCGCACAAACTGATTCAAAAATCCCAAAGACAAAAACGCCCCCGCCAAGCCCGCCAACACCCCCGAAGCCACCACCGCCCAAAAGCGCAAACCAATCACCGGGATCCCGACACTGGCAGCGGCTTGGGGATATTCTCCCACCACCCGTAGGCGCAGTCCCCACACCGATCGGAACAGAAACCAAGTCAGGAGGGGGACCAGCAAAAACGCCAGATAGACCAGTGGGCTATAGCCAAACCAGAGGGGTAGGCGATTGCGCACCGGGGCTGAGCTGGTGGCGTTATTGTAGAGGACCTGCAAGATCAGGGAAGGGACACTCAGGGCCAGGAGATTGATAGCAGTGCCGGTAACAATTTGGTCCGCTCGATACCAGAGGCAGATCCAGCCATAGAGCGCCGCCACCCCACCCCCCACCCCCGCCGCCGCCAGCACCGCCAGCCACGGGATCCAGGGCAGCACCACTGTGGGATCCTCAGCCAAAAACGGCAGTTCCAACTGATGGGCCACCACCGCCGCCGTCAGCGCGCCGAACAGGATCATCCCCTCCAGGGCAATATTGACCACCCCACTGCGTTCCGAGAGCATTCCTCCCAGCGCCGTCAGCAACAGCGGCGTCGTCGAACGAATCATCGCCGGGATCAGCGCCACAGCCCACCCCCAACCCCTAGATCCCTTACAATACCACTAGCTTCCCTTTACATTCCTTAAAAGCCATGGCTCGTCCTGTACAAGTGGGGGACTTAGCCCCCGACTTTACCCTCCCCAACCAAAACGGGGATCCCGTCAGCTTGAGTCAGTTTCGGGGTCAGCCGGTGGTGTTATATTTTTACCCCAAGGACGACACCCCTGGCTGCACTGCCGAGGCCTGTGCCTTTCGGGACAGCTACGCCGAGTTTCAGAAGCTAGGGGCTGTGGTGATTGGCGTGAGCAGCGACAGTGTCAGTGATCATCGCGCCTTTGCCGACCGTTACCGGCTTCCCTTTTTGCTGGTGAGCGACCGCAACAACCAAGTCCGCCAGGCCTACGGCGTCCCCCCTACCCTATGGATTTTGCCCGGTCGAGTCACCTACGTCATTGACAGCGAAGGCATCATCCGCCACATCTTCGACTCCCAACTGGATTTTGCCGCCCACAAAGAGCAAGCCCTAGCCACCCTGCGGCAACTCGCTGCCGGAAGATAGCTCGGGTTCCGCCACCACAATCTTGCCCCGAAACACCACATAATTATAGATATTGTAGGCTAGCACCACCGGAATCAAAAACCCGACAAACGTGAGCATAAACACCAACGAACTTGGGGAAGCTGCCGCCTCATAAATCGTCACACTCGGAGGAATAATATTGGGGAAAATCACAAACCCCAGCCCGATAAATGAGCAGGCAAAAATCAAGAACGTATAAATAATTGGGGTGACTTCCTCTCGCCGATAGAGACTACGCAGCAACAAACCAACAAACAACAGCCCTAAAATCGGAAACACAGCAAATACATAGAGCAAAGGCGGTGTAAAGAGATGGGCGCGAGCTTGTTCTGACAGCAGCGGCGTACTGATGGTAATGAACAATGCCCCCGCCAACGTTGTCCAAGTAGCAATAGTTGCCGTGCGGTAATAGGTCTTTTGCAATTCCCCCGTCGTCTTCAAAATCAAATAAGCCGAGCCAATCAGCACATAGGCCTGCACCAGCGTCAGAGCCACAATCACCGAGCGCCACGTCAGCCAGTCCCAGATCCCCCCGGCGAAATGCCCCAACTCATCCACCTTGATCCCCTCAAACACCGTCCCCAAGGCAAACCCCTGACCGACCGCCGCCACAAAACTGCCCACCCCAAACATGAGATTCCAGATCAGCTTATTTTCGGCATTTTCCCGAAACTCAAAAGATACCGCCCGAAAAATCAAACCCACCACCATAATCACCGCCGGCAAATACAGCGCATTCAAAATCGTCGCGTAAGCCAGCGGAAACGCTCCAAACAGGGATCCCCCCATCAGCACCAACCAAGTTTCGTTTGCATCCCAGACATTACCCAGACTGGTCATCAGGATTGTGCGTCGTTCCTCGCTAGAAGCCGTCAAAGAGAGGATTCCCACCCCCAGGTCAAAGCCATCAAGGAGGACATAAAGGAACAAAAAAAGCCCCAAGATAAAGAACCACACCTGAGGCAAAAACTGCTGCAACGGCTGTAACGGTTCCATTGGCAAACCTTTCTGATTGTAAGAATTACTGAGCTTCCAGAGGGCGGCGATCCGGGGTATGGCGAGCCGGCTCGATCACCAAAGTCGGCTCTACCGCTGTCCGGGGGGGTGGCAGTTGCAAATCAGGCCCCTTGGCGATAATACGGCTGGCGAAATAGAGGGCAGCAACCAAGAAAACCGTGTACATCAGCGTCAGCCCCGTCAGGGAAAACAGCACTTCCCCCGCCGGCACATGGGAAGCGGCATCCACCGTTCGCAGTTGTCCATACACCAGCCAAGGCTGCCGCCCCACACAGCGAACAATCCAGCCCGTTTCCACAGCAACATAGCCTAGGGGCGCTGCCAGCACCCAAGCTCGCAGCAGCCATTTTTGCCCGGTGACCTCAGCTTCCCCCAACTGTCCCCGCAGCCACTGCACCCCTGTCACCACCATCAGCCCGGCAAAGAACAAGCCAATGGCAATCATCGTCCGGAAGGAATAGTAGATCAGCCCCACCATATGGGGACGATTTTCCGGTTCCCAAGCCTTCAACCCCAGCACAGGTTGATCCAACCTTGGCTTGAGTTCCAGCAAATAGCTGAGGGCA
Source organism: Thermostichales cyanobacterium HHBFW_bins_127 (assembly GCA_039794745.1). GTDB lineage: Bacteria > Cyanobacteriota > Cyanobacteriia > Thermostichales > Thermostichaceae > JAUQVP01. The sequence continues at coordinate 33,095 of JAUQVP010000018.1, forward strand.
CCGGGGATTTTCACCTCCCAAGTATTGCGCTCCGATTTTTCATCGGGGAGGGCCAGCACACTCCAATCCGCCCGTTCCCCCGCCGGCAGCGTTTCCCACTGGGCTTCCATGGCCGCCAGTTTTGCCGGCTGGTAGTGGTACACCTGTTCAGCGCTCAAATGGCCGATGAAAATCTGCAGCGGTGCCACCACAATAGCCATCACCAGCACGACCTTAAGGGACTTGGAAAAGAACTCTGCATAACGGTTCTTGAGGATATACCAGGCACTGATGCCACCGATGACAAACAGGGAGGTTTCCAGGGTGGCAAAAAACATGTGCAGGAAACTATTGACCATAAAGGGATTGGCAATGGCGCGGAAATAGTCTTGCACCACAAACTTGCCATCCACAAAGATTCCACCCGCCGGGGTCTGCAGCCAGGAATTGGCGGTCAAAATCCAAAACGTGGACAGATTCGCTCCGAAGGCCACCAAAATTGTGGAGATCCAATGGATAATTGGCGGCACCCGCTCCCAACCAAACAGCATAATCCCCAGGAAACTGGCTTCTAGCATGAAAGCCATTGTGCCTTCAAAGCCCAAAACCGTACCGAAAAAATCTCCCACCGCTTCCGAAAAGGGGGCCCAATTCAAACCAAACTGAAAGGCCATCGGCAATCCCGAAGCAACTCCAATCCCGAAATTCAGCACATAAATCTTGGACCAGAAGCGAGCATGGTGGTAGTAGGCCAAGTTGCGAGTTTTCAGCCACAACCCTTCGATGACCACCAGATAAATGGCCATCCCCGTCGTCAGTACCGGCCAAAGCATGTGGAAAATCGCTGTCAAGGCAAACTGGAGCCGCGACAAGGTAATAGTATCTGAAAGCCAGTTGTGCATATTAAAAAATCACCAACAATGTTGCACAGTGTCGTGAAACACTCCCACTTTTTAACAGCTTGATTTGCGAGCAAGGCAGAAATTAAAGCTTTGGTTTGGGATCAACCCTCTCAGGCATCAAGATAACCGGCCTGAGCAAGGAACCAAGAGATTCCAGACAAGCGGACGATGGGACTCGAACCCACGACGTTCAGCTTGGGAAGCTGACATTCTACCACTGAATTACGTCCGCACTTTGCACAGAAATTAGCGTCGTATCCTCTAGCCTAACACACTCATTCCCCTTGTGGAGGTATGGCTAGGTCTCGATGGAGAGAGTAACCCACCCCAAGCTCCCCATAAACATAACATCAGGTTCTGGTAGCGGCGGGCTGATTCTTGCTCCTCATGTCTTGTCGCTCTGCGCTGGCGAAGGCAAGGTACTCCCGTATCGGTTTTCCCACCTGCTCAATCAGGGTAAGCAACCGGCCGGCATCAGGCAGGTTGGAGAACGGCCCAGAGGGTTGCCAGTATTGCCAAACTGGGTACCCACCACAACCCCATCAATTGCTTGGCTCAGGGCTTCCCTGGCGGCACAGGGGGGGTGGGAGTTTGGGGATCCCC
>JAUQVP010000018.1:34678-36492 GCA_039794745.1 Thermostichales cyanobacterium HHBFW_bins_127
AGGGGGATCCCCCAGCCAGGGACGCTCAAGGGGATTTAGAAAACGACTCACCCTGGCCAATGGGGGGGCGGCGACTGTAAACCGGTAACACCTGCCACCAGGGGGATCCCTGATCGGTTAGGGCCATGGCAACCAAGTGCCGGGCGATGGCATCGGCGGGGGTGAGATCGGTGAGTTCTTGGCATGGCACCTGAAACTGAGCGAGCTGGGCTTCCCACTCAGCGGGTGTCCACAATTGCTCCGCCACCCGCACTGCCATTTGGGATCCCTGGCGTTCGTAGATTCCCCCGAACCACTGCCCCCGTTTGGCATCCACATACACCCCCACCTTACCCCCATAACCCCAGGCTAGGGCCGCCAAGGAGGAATAGCCGAATACCGGGATCCCCAAGGTTTGTCCGAGGGTGCGGGCCACCGTCACCCCTAGCCGGGATCCCGTGAAGCTGCCGGGGCCGACGGCGACGGCTACCCCGCGACAGGTTGCCCAGGTGAGCGAGGGGGGGAGAAAAGCCTGCAGGCAAGGGTGGAGCCGGGCCGCCATCTGCCGATCCAAAGGCCAGGTAGCCGTAAGAATCTCTTGGGATCCCTGAGCGATGGCTAGCCCTAGCCCTTTTGTGACCGTTGTCAGTCCCAGTAACCACCCTTGATCCATAAGAATCTTAAAAACCTGAGATAAGCACTTGACTTAACTTAACAATCCCCTGTAGAGTAGAGGGCGTAATCATTCATCTCTTCGGAGACATTATCATGACTACCCTGGTTCGTCGCCGCGCTGCCGGCAACCTGTGGGAGCAGTTCTGCGAATGGGTGACTTCTACCGACAACCGTCTGTACATCGGCTGGTTTGGCGTGTTGATGATCCCCACCCTGTTGACTGCTGCCACCTGCTTTGTGATTGCCTTCATCGGTGCTCCCCCGGTGGACATCGACGGGATCCGTGAGCCTGTGTCCGGTTCCTTGTTGTATGGCAACAACATTATCTCTGGCGCTGTGGTGCCTTCTTCTGCTGCTATTGGTCTGCACTTCTACCCCATCTGGGAAGCTGCTTCCTTGGATGAGTGGCTGTACAACGGCGGTCCCTACCAACTGATTGTGTTGCACTTCTTGTTGGGTGTGGCTTGCTACATGGGCCGTGAGTGGGAACTGAGCTACCGCTTGGGCATGCGTCCTTGGATTGCGGTTGCCTACTCTGCTCCTGTGGCCGCTGCTACCGCTGTGTTCTTGATCTACCCCATCGGTCAAGGTTCTTTCTCTGATGGTATGCCCTTGGGCATCTCTGGGACTTTCAACTTCATGTTGGTGTTCCAAGCTGAGCACAACATCCTGATGCACCCCTTCCACATGCTGGGTGTTGCTGGTGTGTTCGGTGGTGCTCTGTTCTCGGCGATGCACGGTTCTTTGGTGACTTCCTCTCTGATCCGTGAAACCTCTGAAGAAGAGTCCCAAAACGCTGGCTACAAGTTCGGTCAAGAAGAAGAAACCTACAACATCGTTGCTGCTCACGGTTACTTCGGCCGCTTGATCTTCCAGTATGCCTCTTTCAACAACAGTCGCTCCTTGCACTTCTTCTTGGCTGCTTGGCCGGTTGTGGGCATCTGGTTCACCGCTCTGGGTGTGAGCATCATGGCCTTCAACCTGAACGGTTTCAACTTCAACCAATCTATCGTTGACAACAACGGCCGCATGGTTGCCACCTGGGCTGACGTGATCAACCGCGCCAACCTGGGTATGGAAGTGATGCACGAGCGTAATGCTCACAACTTCCCCCTCGACCTGGCTGCTGTTGAGTCTGCTCCTGCCATCAATGGCTAATT
>JAUQVP010000019.1:0-35808 GCA_039794745.1 Thermostichales cyanobacterium HHBFW_bins_127
TGCTGTTTGTAATCGATGCTATTTCCTATGGGGTGTTTGCCCTGCTGGTGGTGACTTGTCTGCAGGAAACTCGCCCCCATAAAAGTCAGATGACTTGGCAAAGTTGGCTGCTGGCTTTGCAGGATCGACCGCTGCTGATTTTCTGTGCTGCCAATATCTTGCTGACAACCTATCTCTCCCAGCTCAGCAGTACGCTGCCGTTTTATCTGCAGCGTTTCGTGGGCATCCCCCTGGATAAAATCAGCGGCCTGTTTACCCTGCATGTGGTAGCGGCTTGCCTGCTGCAGCTGCCGGCAGTACGGCTGCTGCGCCGCTTCACCCATCGGCAAGGGCTGCAGGCCACAACCCTCTGCTGGGGCCTGGCCTTCCTGGGGGTGGTCTGGACGGGACAAGGAGGGGGGCTACCGGTGGCGTTGCTGACCCTGATCGCTATGGCGGTGGCTCTGGTGCTCTACAATCCTTCGGCATCGGCGTTTGTGGTCAGTTTGGCACCGCTGCCGCTGCGGGGGGTTTATCTTTCCATCAATTCCCTCTGCTGGGCCGCTGGCTATGCCCTTGGCCCGGCGGTCGGTGGCCTGATCCTCGATCAAGGACAACCTCTCAATCTCTGGTGGCTCTGGGCCGCTTCAACCCTGGTCACCTTGGCGATTCTCTTCAGGATCCGGCAGGATGGATAAGGGTACCCTGGTGGAATTTAGCCATCGCCAAGAACCCCTGCTGGGGATCATCCAGGGCATGGACGGCAAAAAAAATCTCCTGGTCACTGCCCTCTCGGGACAGTCCTACAGCATCCACCCCCGCCAAATCCTCTTTGCCACCCGGGATCCCCAGATCCAGACTTTGTCCGATCTGCAGACCCTGGCGGAACAAACCCAGCCCCTGTTAGATCCAGAGCAGGTGGCTTTGCTCTGGGAACTGGTGCAGGAAGAACGGCGCCTCTTTACCCTGGAGGAACTGGCGGAATTGCTGTTTAGTCAGCAGGGATCCCTGTACCTCTATGCCACCCATCGTCTGCTCAGTCAGGATCAGGTCTATTTCAAGTCCAAGGTGGAACGGGAGATTTTTGGCTACGAACCCCGTCCCCCCGCCCAAGTGGCGGAACTGCGCCATCGACTCCAGGTGACAGCCCAGCGGGAACAGGAACAAGCAGAGTTTGAAGCCCATCTGCGCCAGGCCTGGCAGGGATCTTGGGTGGAATGGAGTGTTGGGGAGCGGCGCAAGCTGGAGCCATTGGAGCGGTTTGTGCTGCAGGGGGACAATGCTCCGGATCGCTCCCAGGCGATTAAGCTCTTGAATCTATTGCAGCAGCCTCCTACGGAGTCAGCGGCTTTGGAGGTGTTGATCCGCTTGGGGATTTGGTCGCCCCACGAAAATCTCTATGTGCGGCGCAGTGGCTTGACCGCTGCTTTTCCCGGGGAGGTTTTGGCTGTGGTGGAAACCTATTTGGCTCAGCCTCCTCCCGACCTCTGCCCTCGGCGGGATCTGAGTCACTTGCACACCTATACCATCGACGATGCCAGCACGGCCGAAATTGACGATGCCCTCAGCGTCGAACCCTTGCCCGATGGCCGCACCCGTCTTTGGATTCACATTGCCGACCCCAGCCGTTGGGTCAGGGTGGGGGATCCCTTGGATCGGGAGGCCCGCAAGCGGGGGACCACGGTTTACTTACCGGAGCAGTCCATCCCCATGTTTCCGCCCGCTCTCGCCACCGGGCCGATGAGCTTGGTGCAGGGGCAGCGGCGCCATGCCCTCAGTTTTGCCGTTATCCTCCATGCCGACGGCAGCATTGCCGAATTTGAGATTGTTCCCAGTTACATCCAGGTGACCTATCGGCTCACCTATGAAGATGCTGACGAGATGCTGGAACTTCACGCCGAAACCGCCCTGAATACCCTGGCTGCCCAGGCCCAGCTCCGCTACCAGTGGCGCCTCAGCCAAGGGGCCATCCCCATTGAATTTCCCGAATGTCACGTCAAAGTGGAAAACAACCAGCCCCAACTCAGCGTCATCGAAGAAACCCCCGCCCGCAAACTTGTGGCCGAAATGATGATCCTGGCCGGGGAAATCACCGCCCGCTACGCCGCCCAACACGGGATCCCAGTGCCCTACCGTCTGCAGTCCCGTCCCGAGTTACCCGCTGACCTGGAGCAACTGCCCCCTGGTCCCCTGCGGGCGTGGGCGGTGGTGCGTTGTATGAACAAAGCTGAGATCAGCTTACAACCGGGCCCCCATGCGGGTCTGGGTCTGCCTGCCTACTGCCAAGCCACTTCCCCCATTCGTCGCTACAGCGATCTGGTGGTGCATTTCCAACTCAAAGCCCACCTCAGCGGCATCCCGGTTCCTTTTAGAGCTGAGGAAGTGCAGCAGATTGTCCAGGGGTTGGAGGTGAGTGTCAGCGAGGCCAACCAAGTGGAGCGCAAGACAGAACGCTATTGGATTACGGAGTACTTCCGTTTACATCCGCAGCGGGTGTGGCGGGCGCAGGTGTTGGGGCTATTGCGGGATTGGGAGAACCTAGCCATGGTGATGATTGACGACATTGGCTTTCGGGTGGGGGTCAAGTTTCATCGCCAGGTCAGCCCTGGGGAGTGGGTGAATCTCACCCTGCGGCTCGCCGATCCCCGCCAAGAGATTCTGGAATTGGAGGAAGCCGGTCGTCTTAGCAACAGCCCAGGGGAACAGTGACGACCGTCCCACTTGCCCCTATAGTAGATGAGCCCTTCTGAGATTCACTGTGGCAGTCCCTGGCTTCGGCACCCTTGTCAACGTTCTCACCATTACAGCCGGCACCGGTCTTGGCTGGCTCCTAGGCAATCGCCTCCCTAAGCGCAGCAGCGAAACCATCCTCCAGGTTTTGGGCTGTTTGACCATCGTCCTTGGCATTCAGATGGCCCTGAAAGCCAACAGCGCCGCCCAAACCGTCACCGTTTTAATCTCCCTGGTCTTAGGAGCCATCCTGGGTGAATGGATGGATCTAGAGCAGTGGCTAGAACGCTGGGGGCAAGCCCTAGAAGCCTGGGGCAAAGACTGGCTCGGCGACAGCCCCATCACCCAAGCCTTTGTCACCACCAGCATTCTCTTTGTCGTCGGCCCCATGGCCCTGCTCGGCTCCATCCAAGATGGCCTAGGGGATCCCAGCCTGTTGTTGATCAAATCTGGTTTGGATGGGATTGCTGCTATTGCCTTCACCGCCAGCCTTGGCCCTGGCACCCTTTTTTCCACCCTACCAGTGCTCCTCTACCAAGGGGGACTAGCCCTCCTGGCGGGATCCCTAAGAACCCTCTTGAAGCCCGACGTGGTGGAAGCCCTCACCGCCACCGGCGGCATTTTGGTGATGGGGGTAGGCATCAACCTGCTCAACCTGAAAAAACTACGGGTGAGCAACTTTGTCCCTGCCTTATTCTGGGCCTGCCTGCTGGTGAGTTTGTTTCCCCTCTGGCAAAAATAAATGGGTCAGAGGTGGGATAGGCAAGCCCTGTAATTCCGCCTGTTCCATCTCACTGAGGAGCCACAGTCGCACCCCTGCCAGCCCCACCTGCAACGTCAAGCCCAGCCCCATCATCCCCACTAGCCCCAGCAGCAGCCCCAGCAGATGGGATCCCGGAGCCGTTGCTCGCAGGGGGGACAACCCGGCAAACAGAGGTGCTACTTGGTAGAGCAGGCGATTGAGCACCAGCAGCAGCACCGCCACCAAAATCGTCAGCACCTGGTGGTCCCGCGTTCCCAGCCCTGCCAACCAAGCCGGCTCTCGATCCATCCCCGCCAATCCCGTCCAGGGCCAGAGCACCAGCGGGCGGCGCCACTGCACCCAAAACCCCGGCACCACCCCCGCCAGCCCCAACAGCAGCAACTCCCCCGGCACCCACCAGGGATCCCCGCTGCCCAGTCCCACCAGCACCAAAAACAGGCAAGGTAGGGCCAGGGGCAGGGCCAGCAATTGAAACCTGAGTAAGGGATCCCGGGACATTACTTTTTACCCTTAGTTTTTTCCAGCACATCCAGTTCCGAGAGGCGGAACGTCACCAGCTTATCCCAGTTGCCCCCTTCAAACAGCACCCCTGCGTGGTCATCCACCACCCGTTGCACCAGTCCTTCAAAGCCAAAATAGGTATCCTGAGGATTGATTACCTTCACCGCCATTCCCGGCAAAATTTTGGGTAAGTTGGTCATCACCGTACCTCCAGACATGCCCTCATTATCGGTGCAAAAGCCGCCTATGCCGCCCCAAACCATCGCCCATTTATGGATTACCGAGTATTGTTGGGACAAAGGCACCCTAGGGGGTACAGTTAGCGCCAATGGTTGGCAGTGGCACTTTTGCTGGAACTTCCGCCAGGGGTCATTGCGTGTTGAGCCATCCCTTGGTCGCGGTCACATTTGCGAGCCTCTGAGTCGGTTTTTGGAGAAATGCGACTACACCTTAGAGTTGGGGGGCCAGTATCACTTTTTGATTCGCAGCCGCTTTTGAGACCCTGCCCCTTTTAGGATGGCCCGTGACTCGGTAGAGTTGTGAGCAGGTGTTAGAGGTGTGCGGTCATGCAGCGAGCAACTTCCCCAGGGTTGGTCATTGCCCGGTTAGTGGGCTACTGTCTGCTTAGCCTCTCCCTGCTGTGGATAGTTGGTTGTGGTTCTGCTTCCGCTCCCGTGGTACCTGCCAAAGGGGTGAAAATCAGTCCCGTCCCCCCAGAAATTGCCCAACTTGCTGCCCAAATCGAAGCCCTTACCCCCAAAGTCACCATCCTTGAACCCAAACCCGACCAGATTCTCAAGGAAAAGAAAGTCACCCTCCGCTTTGGTTTAGAGGGCTACCGTATCTTCAAAGACCCCCAGTACGGTCTTGGGCCCCATCTGCACGTTGTCTTGGACAACCAGCCCTACATCGCCTACTACGACCTCAGCACCCCCCTTACCCTTGAGGGTCTTAGCCCCGGATCCCACACTGTGCGGGTTTTTGCCGGCACCCCCTGGCACGAGAGCTACAAAAATCGGGAAGCCTACGCTCAAGTGACCTTTCATGTTTTAGCCAAAACCCCCGAATACATCCCTGACCCTGCCCTGCCTCTGCTCACCTACAACCGTCCCGTGGGCAGTTATGGGGCTGAGCCGATCCTGGTGGACTTTTGGTTGAGCAACGCTCCTATTCGTGAGACGCTGCTGGAGAACCTGCCCAAGGACTGGCGGATTCGCTACACCCTCAACGGCGAGAGTGGTTATGTCAACCAATGGCAGCCCTTTTATTTGAGTGGCTGGCAGCCCGGCACCAACATCTTTGAACTTGAGCTTGTCGACGGTCAGGATCGCCCCATTCGCAACGTTTTTAACAGTGCCGTGCGGGAGATCACCTACACCCCCAACGGGCAGGACACCCTCTCCCGTTTAGTCCGCGGCGAGCTGAAAGCCCAGCAGGTTTTGAGCATTCTGCCCCTTGCTCCCACCCCTGCCCCGCCCCCTGAGGCAACCCCAGCAGCCACCCCCCTGCCGACCCCCGAGGCAACCCCAACAGCCACCCCCCTGCCGACCCCCGAGGCAACCCCAACAGTTACCCCCGTGCCGACCCCCGAAGTGACCCCAACAGCCACCCCCGAGACAACTCCAGTCATCCCTAGCCCCCCGTCCACAGCCGCGCCAGTTTCCACCCCAGAGCCTACCGAACTGCCCACTCCCGCAGTGACTCCTTCCTTACCTATCCCCAGCGAATTGCCCTCTCCAGTCCCCCAAACCAGCCCCACCGTCAAACCCACCCGTCGCCCCCTCTATCAATACAAACCCAAAGCCCGTCCCATCCCCATGCCCAGTACAACGCCTTCCCCCGAGTTGACCCCTAGCGAAACTCCCACCCCTGAGCCATCTCCCCTTGTCCCTGAGCCAGAGCCTATCCCCGGCGAATTGCCCTCTCCAGTCCCTCAAACCAGCCCCACCGTCAAACCCACCCGGCGTCCCCTGTATCAATACAAACCCAAAGCCCGTCCCACCTCCGAACCGACCCCCGAGGCAACCCCGGTCATCGTCACCCCCAGCCCTGCATCTACCCAGATCCCCCCCACAGCCGAGCCAGAACCCACCCCAGTTCTGGAAGCCAGTCCTACCCCTTCCCCCCAACCCACCAGCATCCCCACCCCTCGAATCCTGCCCACCCCCATACCTAAAATCACCCCGCGTCCTCCTAATTTTCGCTTCCTGCCTGGGGATAGCCCCTTCCGGTTGCGCAAATGACGTCTTCCTTGTCAACTTTCTAGAAACCCTTGGGTAGGCTACCAACAAAGTCCTGAGAGCAGGACTGGCATATAAACTACCCGACGCTATGCCTAATTGCAGGCTTACGCCAAGACCTACGGCAGAGTGCGGGGCTCCTGCTGCTTTAGCTGAAGAGGGTTTTCTCATGTCTCAGCCTAGCTGTGCCGTCATGCGGCAGCGTCTCACCTTCATGCTCCTCAAGCAAGCCTCCGGCTTCACCCTGATTGAACTCTTAGTTGTGATTGTCATTGTTGGGGTTTTATCCGCCGTTGCCGTTCCTACCTTCTTGAATCAAATCCGTCGTTCCCGGGCAGCGGAAGCCAACACAGCCCTTGCCGTTGCCACCACCGCCATCACCATCTATGCCTTCGACTGCGGCACCTACAGTGCTGACATTGCTTCCAGCTCCGGTTACAACCTGACCCACAGCTACAACTGCCAGCTAGGGGGTGCCTCCGCCAAACAAATCCGTCCCCCCATGGATCATGCTTGGTCGGTGCTAGCCCCTAACTACAGCGTCACCGGCTGGCATGGCAACGAGCTCGGGGGTACAGCCACTGCTTCCGGCAGCACCCCCGCCTACCAAGGGATTACCTGCGTCAAAGGAGCTGGCCGGGAAGCTCGGGGTGATACTGATGGTTGTTACTTTGACTGACCGCGTATCCAAGCTGGCGGTCTACCCTCTGGTCTTTGGGTTAAAGTTTTCAACATGAATTGTGATACTTTTGACAGAACTGTGGGTAAGATACCAAAGGCTAGACGGTTGAGGTGGATCCCTACCGGAAAGCATCAAAAGTCCAATAGTCATTTTTCTCTCTTGTGGAGTCTTTTGTCATGGAAAACCGTTCTCTTTCCTTGATTAATGCCAAGCTCAGCCGCCATATCCTCAAGAAGGCTGCTGGGTTCACTTTGATCGAGCTGCTGGTGGTGATTGTGATCGTGGGCGTGTTGTCTGCGGTTGCCGTGCCCACCTTCTTGAACCAGATCCGCCGCTCTCGAGCTGCCGAAGCCGAGCAAGCCCTGTCTGTGGCTGCCACCGCCGTTACGGTTTATGCCTTCGACTGCGCCACCTACTCTGCTCCGATTCAAGGAACAGGTTGGAACCTCAACCAAGACTATGTCTGCGGTCGCACCTTCAAAGCTCCCATGGACAACGCTTGGACTAACATCGCTCCCAACTTCACCACCACTGAGGGTTTTGTGGGTAACACCACCGGTGGTACAGCTACAACTACGGGTACTAGCCCTGCCTACACCTTTGTTCAGTGCCGTAAGGGGGCTGGGGATCAAGCAGTGGGGACGACCGACGGTTGCACCATTCTGTAAGCTGCTTTCAGCTCTCTGCACCTTCAGGGTTTTAGCGATGGGCCAGGTTCTAGCCTGGCTCTTTTGGATTAAATCAGGTATGCCATGAAATCCAAGCTCATACCTTACCTGCAAAATTTGATTGTTTTAATCATTTTGCTGGCAGGGATTATCAGCCTGCAAAGGCGTTCCCTTACCGCGGCCTATCGATCTTTGGAGCCGGCCCAGCAGCGCCTCGCCACAATTAACACGGCTAGAACCTGGAAACACTTAGGGTTTAGTAACCTCATAGCCGGTTTTTTGTGGTTGGACTTTGTCCAGTTTTATGGCTTAAACATCATTCGAGAACCTGATGAGATAAGATTTCGCCGTCGTTATCATGAGATTTCTTATGATTACTTAGAAACCATCACTCACCTTGACCCCCGTTTTATTCAGCCCTACACCGTCGCCCTCAATGCCGTAGGCTGGAAGCAAGGCAGACCCGATCTCGCCCGTCTACTTCTAGTGCGAGGTTTTTTACACCGGCAAGATTTCTCCGAACAAGAGCTTATTTTTGTGCCACTAATTAATCTTAACTTAGCCCTTATCTATTTACTGATTTATGCCAGCCCCGAAAGTGTAGCATTTACTTTTAATACTCTGGCCGACTGGGCTGAACAGCTTGGCCCTAAAATCCAGTCCAGACTTCAGCTCGATCCCTCTTTGACGAGGATCACGGGACAAAACTTAGCCAGCCGTCTAATTGATGACCCGGTTTATGCAGAGTTTTTGGGCTGGCAACAAGTCTTTTTAGGGGCAGATGATCCAGAAGTGCAAGCAATAGGTCGTCGGGAGCTAGAACGCATCGGAGCTAGCTTCAGGCAGGCTGAGGATGGTCGCATCATCCCTGTCCCACCACCCACAGCCGAGGGGGTTCGGCGCATGCAGCTAAACTTTCAGTGAGGTTAACTCCGTTGGCACCTGTCATAGCTACTCTGATCGGAACCCTGGGCAGCCTTTTCTTGTTTACCCAAACGCAGGGTATTAACCGCTTCATCAGTTTGATCACACTAACACCAAGTGTAGTTTTTTTCTTCCAAAAAAATCAAACCAAGGAGTTCCAAAAGACCCAGACTAACCCCCCAGATATTCCTCAGCAGATAATTCAAAGCAGCCTCGAAAAGCACTATCAGTTTTCATGGACCATAGGTGATGCTGATACCTCAAAAGAATTCTCTGGATTCGGTCGTGCTTTTGATTTTGGCGATCGCATTATCTTTATCCAGCAAGATTCGCAAACTGCCGGCAGCTACATTATGGACCTGAAAGTTTCAGGAGATTCGGTCAGCGGCGTTTGGTGGTATGTTGGCGGAGCTTTGCCCCAGGGCACCTATCGGGGGCAAATCACCCAAGATGGCATCCAAGGCATTTGGCATATCCCAGATGGATCCCGATCCGGAGACTGGAACTTCAGCCTCATCAAGGACGATGCTCCTCAAGAAAAGACCTAATTCCAGCATCATAAACAGAACCAGGGACCCAAAGCCGCAAGCGATTAGGGATCCCTAGTTTCTCAATCAAGTGATGGCTGAAGAAGGCATTAGATAGGGAGGTATTTCTGAATGCATAGAGACCGGTTCCGATGGTTCCTGGTGACCAAGGATCAACGGCAAAAGGAGTAGCTAGCCATTCGCGTAGGGTTGGCTGTTCTGTTAGCAGATAGTTTTTGAGCTGAGCTTGAGTTTCTGGAGAAAAGCGAGAAGCTTGGGCTAGGTAATCTGAAAAAGCGTTCATAAAAGATTCAGGGTTGAGCCATGCTCCTAGGATCACTCGCTGCTCAGGATCTTGAATCAAAGGGAGTAATGGGACGGCAGCTGCTGGACTACGCTCCCACAGTAAGATAAAACGAACAATTGGCCGGTAGCTCTCCGGAATATTGGCTTCAGTATTCAAAAACCACCATCTGACTAAGCTGCTATTTTCAGGAGAAAAAATAGCTGGATCAAGTTGAGTATAAAAGCTAAGGGCTTGGTTGATGACCTGCTGATGAATGCCTCGAAGCTCCTGAGATTGCCACAAAGGATAGGTGAGATAGCCAGGATCTACAATAGCTTGCAGGGCTAAGGATCGCACCGCCTCTTGGGTCAAACCCTGTCGTAGCAGCGCCAATCCCAAAAAATAATAACCATAATACTGATCAGCAATGGCTAAAGATAAGTCCAAAGCCTTTCTCAAGGTCATCTCAGCAGCCCTGGGATCCCGACTTAGCTGCCAGTAGCCATAGTTGAATGTAATAAAGTCATTAGCTGGGGCAGCCAAACTGGCATTGCGGTAGTGTTCAATAATTTGAGACTCTAAATCTTGTCGTTCTGCCAACCCTAAGACCTGATTGGAGCGAAGTGTTGCTTCCAAGACCTGAGCGGCACTCAAAGGATAGATGGGATTGTCGGGATCCCAAATGGAGGCTTGGATGAGTTTGCGGTAGGCGAGATTAGGGTTTTGCTGTTCATGTTTTGCTTGGTAAGCTAAGTACATTCCATAGGTCAACGGAAACTGAACACCAATGATAGAGATTATGATTAATGGGGTAATCAGTTTTAGTATGTGATTTTGAGCTTTAGAGAGCTTTAGATAATCTGCCTGGAGAGAAGCTGCATCTCGAATCCGAAGCAAAATAACAATTGAGCTACATAGTCCTAAGGAAATCGGAATATTTTCCAATTGAAAATCAGTTTGGCTACTTAAGGTGTAGGCACAAAGTGAAAGCCCTACTCCGGTAGCTAGAAGAGTATGTTGCCAATTGTGGCTATTGCGGCTCAAGTGGAATGATTGCCACCAAACCCTGCCTAGGGTCAGGAGCCAAGCTAGATAGAGCGTGACACCTACCCATCCTAGTTCTGCAAGGATCTGAAAAAAAGTGCTATGAGCTTGGTGGATATTGGCAATGGGATTTCCATGGTGGGCTTCATGGGCATAAAAATTATAAACCCTTGATAGATTCCCCAGACCCACACCAAATAATGGCTTGACCTGACCAATATGCCAGCTGGTTTTCCATAGGGTCAGCCGGTAATTAGCATTACCGTCGAGATTAATAATCTGGTCTGACTGTGGTTGGATTTGAACTAAAGTCCTCAGGCGAGGCTGTAGTGATAGAAAGCTTATAATACCCAGTAAAATAAGAGAGGATAAAAGAATAGTCTTGTATTTCTTTTTAGGGACATTTACTATAAAAATAATAGTGGCAGTCACTATAGCAAAGATGAGACCTAAAATTGCTCCTCGAGAACTACTTGTGTAAAGATGAATAAGCAGGAATAAGCTGCCAATACCCCATAGCCACCGCTTCCAACCTTTTTCGATAAGAACTAGGCTGGCTACAATCGGCAGCAGGATCACAAGAAATCCCCCTACAAAATTGTGGTGACCTAACAGTAGCTTGTTCTGATAACCCATACCGAAATCGGTCGTTTCCCGCTGGGGTAGCCAAAGCAACAAACCTAAACATGTGGAAGCTATGCCAGATCCAGATAATAGATAAGCAAGATGGGTAGCTGTTAACTCCGAATTGTAAAGGGCATAACCAAGAAAAATATAGCCCCATATCATGGCAATGTACCAAAGGCTAACTCTTGGAAATGGAGCCAGCCAAGCTGATATGAATAGCACCCCAACAGTTAATCCAATTAAAATATCAAGCCCAGATCCCAATCTCCGCACAGGGTTAAAAAAAGTTTGTGCCAGTAAAGCTAAGCCGGCCAGCCAGAAGCCTAGCTGCCAGAAGATGACGCCAGGCCAGCGGACCATCTCGGCAAAGCTCTCAGGAACAAGGGCATATCCCCACAGGATTGCCAGACTTAACCAAATCAGTATGCGCACTAACCTCTGGCTGCTCATGAGCGCCATCTCCAGCTAGAATAGCACTATCATAAACGAAGAAACTTTTTATGCAATTATCTCTTGCTATCCCTGTTTATAACCGGGCTAAACAAGTCATTAACTCCTTTACAGCAGTACTTGGGGATCCCAGAATTGGTGAGATTGTCCTCTGTGATGATGCCTCTGAAGACTACGAGGATCTAGAGGAGGAGATTCATAGGCTGGGATCTGTAAAAGTTAAGCTGTTCCAGAATCTACACAACCTCAAGGCATTTCATAACAAGGCCAAGGCTGTGTCTCTCTGTCAAAATGATTGGGTAATTTTGCTTGATTCAGATAATTGCATTGATTCCACCTATCTAGATGCCTTCTTTGGGGAAGGTTCTTTTTGTTCTCAGATTCTCTATTGCCCTAGCTTTGCTAGGCCCCATTTTGACTTTAGCTCTTTAGCAAATATGTTGCTCAAGGCTGAGGATCTGTTTTTGTTGAGTCAGTTTGCTGAAGCTATTGAGGATGAAAGGATCGGAGCTAGTATCTGGTCGGCTTTGATCAATTGTGGCAATTATGTTTTTCATCGGGAGACTTACTTATCGGTCTATAAGACCTATGAGGTCTTTGCGGATTTTGTCGGGGAGCCCTATGCGGCGGATGTCGCCTACCTAAATGTTCTTTGGCTAAGACAAGGCTACGGTATGAAAATTGTCCCTAACATGGAATATGACCACCCCATCTCGGCGGATGCTTTTAGCTTTTGTTACGTTCAGGAAAAAAATCACGCCTATCAAAAAATCCTGTCCCTGTTTTTGGATTACTGCTATAAGCTGCAAGAAATGCCATAATCAAAAACAGGCTAATTTTGAGGGTGACCATGGAGCAAAAATGGCAACGATCCCACTGGGTAGCGGTGCTGACGGGGGCGGTGGCCGTGGGGCTGGCGCTGGCTTATTTGCTGCTGGTGCAAATGCTGGATTTCCGAGGGGAGTTTCTGCCGGCCCCTGTGGCAGGGCTGTTTCTGTTGTAAGAAGTGATACAAACTGCTCCGGAGTCTGCCATCCTGGAAGAGGGTAGCAGGGTGGCGTGTTGTGGAGCTGGTGGGACGGGATTTGCACAAATCCTATGGGTCGCAGCAGGTGGTGCGGGGAGTCGATCTGAGGCTGGTGCCAGGGCAGGTGCTGGGTTTGCTGGGACCGAATGGAGCGGGGAAAAGTACGACGGTGGGCATGCTCTATGGCATGGTCAAACCCAGCCGCGGCATGGTGCGCATGGGCCCCTATGATGTTACGTTCCAGGGGGTGCTGGCGCGACGCTATATGGGGGTGGTGACCCAAGATGATAATCTGGACCCGGATCTGGATGTGACGGGCAATCTGATCGCTTTTGCTCGCTACTACGGGCTGGTGGGGCTGGCAGCCCGCTACCGGATTGGGGAACTGCTGGAAGCGTTGGAACTCGACCAGTTTGCCCACCACCGCATCGAGGAACTGTCCGGAGGAACGAAACGACGTCTGGTGCTGGCCAGGGCTTTGCTGAATAAGCCGGCAGTGGTGTTTCTGGATGAACCAACAACGGGGCTGGATCCGGATGTGCGCCAACAGTTTTGGCGCTTGGTGCTAGGGCTCAAAAGCCAAGGCTGTGGGGTGCTGCTGACAACCCACTACATGGATGAGGCGGAACGCCTCTGCGACCATCTGCTGCTGATGCAAGCGGGACAAGTGGTGGACCAGGGATCCCCACAGGAGTTAATTGAACGGACGGTGGGGCGGGAGGTGCTGGAGGTGGAAGGGGTGGAGGGGGCTTATGTGCAGGAGGTGGCAATGGCGGTCGGCAGTTGGGTGCGACCTTTTAGCTCTGGGTTTTTGCTGGCCCTGCCGGAAACGGCACGGGAACTGCTGATCAGCAAGATGGAACACGCCCGACCCAGCCGTATGGTTCACCGCAAGGCTAACTTAGAAGATGTGTTTTTGCATGTGACGGGATCCCGATTGGAGTAAATCATGAAGGGCTGGGGAACTTGGGATGGATCCCTGTGGGGGGTGTATGCGGTGTGGCGACGGCATGCAACGGTTTATCAACGGACGTGGCTGGTGAATTGTCTGCTGCCGGTGTCGGAGCCGATTGTGTATTTGGTGTCTTTTGGCTATGGTTTGACGCCTTTGATTGCGGCAATTGAGTATCAGGGGCGGTCGGTGAGTTATTTGCAGTTTATTGGCCCGGCAATGATCGGCATTGCTCTGCTGTTTCAGTCCTTTTTTGAGGGGGCCTATGCCAGTTTTATTCGCCTCCACTATCAAAAGACCTGGCATGCCCTCTTGACCGCTCCCCTGAGTTTTCAGGATGTTTTTTTGGGGGACTGGTGCTGGGCAGCAACCCGGGGGATGGTGGCCGGCTCGATCACAGGTCTGGTGACGGTGATCTCGGGGGCCTATAGCTGGCAAGGACTGTTGGGATCCCTACCACTGATGGTGGTGGGCTGTTTTTTGTTTGCGGCGATGGGCCTGCTGACAACGGGTCTGGCAAAGACGATTGACCATGTGAATGTGCCCATTTTTATGCTGCTGATCCCCATGTTTACGATCTGCGGCACCTATTTCCCTCGGGAAAATCTGCCGGAATGGCTGCAGCGAATTGCTGTGCTCCTGCCTCTGTCCCCCTTGGTGGATCTGCTGCGCTGGCCCTTGGCTTGGGATCCCTGGTGGGGGCTGAAGTTGGGGATGCTGGTGCTGCTGCTGGTAGCAATTGCCGGGGCTGCCTACCGCACGATTTATCGCAAGTTATACAACGACTAGCTTGACTCCTGCGCTATCAAGGAAGAGCTCTGGCCGGCCCTGCACAGTTTTCAACCCACAGGAGACGGGATCCCCCTAGGGCTTTGGGCTCTCTCAAGAGAGCTATTCTGGGCAAATGGCTGAATCCCCTGTGGCCGTCTCAATCAGGCCTGGATTTTTCCAGGTGCCCTGTACTGGATGATTGCCGGTGGGTATCGGCCGCTGCTGGGACGGGATCCCGGTCTTTAGGTAGCTTTTGATACAAATCATTGGCAATCAGGTCAGTAGCCTGAATGGGCAGTCGCGGGTGTTGACTGTAGTTTTACTGTTTTACGAGGGAGCGGCGTGTGAGTTCAGGATTTTCTCGGCGGCAGTTTGTGCAGGCCCTGTTGATTGGTGGGGCAGGGCTGTCGGTGAAGGTGGCAGGGGGCTGTGCACCGCGGGGACAGCAAACGGCGACTTCTACCCCTTCCGCGGCGACGCCTCTGGTGGTGGGATTTATCTATGTGGGGCCGAAGGATGATTTCGGCTACAACCAGGGGCATGCTTTGGGGGCGGCTGGGATGGCGGCCAATCTGAGCAATGTGCAACTGGTTGAGGAAGCGAGTGTCCCGGAGACGACGGCGGTGGCCGAGTCCATGCGCAGCATGATTGAAGTGGAAAAGGCAACGGTGCTGTTCCCCACCTCTTTTGGTTACTTTGATCCCCATATTTTGAATATGGCTAAGGAGTTTCCGGAGGTGCAATTTTTCCACGCTGGTGGCCTTTATCAGGAAGGTGTCCACCCTAAGAATGTGGGCAGCTATTTTGGCTACATTGATGAAGCCCAGTATGTGGCTGGGATTGTGGCGGGGCACATGACCAAATCTAATAAACTAGGCTTTGTGGCTGCTAAGCCAATTCCCCAGGTGCTGCGCAATATCAATAGCTATACTTTGGCAGCCCGCAGTGTCAAACCCGAAATTACTACCCAGGTGATTTTCACGGGGGATTGGGCTGAGCCGATTAAGGAAGCGGAAGCCACCAATAGCATGATTGACCAGGGAATTGATGTGATTACCTGCCATGTGGATAGCCCCAAGGTGGTGATGGAAACCGCGGAACGCAGGGGGATTTTCTGCACGGGCTACCACACTAACCAAGCTGCTTTAGCCCCTAACGGTTATTTGACGGGGGCAGAGTGGGACTGGACAACGTTTTACACCCGCTTGGTGGGGGATATTCAGGCTGGGAAAACCTTGATGAACGGTGATATTCCCCATATGCTGCGGGGAGGCATTAAGGATGGGTTTTGTAAGGTTTCTCCCTACGGCCCGGCGGTGACGGAGGAGGCGAAGGCGGCGGCAGATGCAGCCCTAAAGGGTTTGATGGAGGGAACCCTGGTTATCTATAAGGGGGAACTGAAAGATAATCAGGGGAATGTGGTGATCCCAGCCGGAACGGAGCTGGCCCAAACAGACCCAGTCTTGGAAAAGATGGATTATCTGGTGGAAGGGGTGATCGGCTCGGTTTCCTAGGAGTATTGGCTATGCGGGATTGGCGGCGAACCCTGGAGTCGATCTTGCTGTCTTTGGCAGCCATCGGGGTCGGACTGCTGTTGTTCGGTGGCTTCTGCGGGGCCGTCGGCGCTCATCCTTTGGGGGTCTATCAGTCGATCTGGCGGGCGGCGTTCGCCGATTGGAGTCGCCTACAAACGACTTTGGTGCGGGCAGCACCGCTGATGCTGTCCTCCCTCTGTACGGCACTGCCGGCCCGCTTGGGGCTGGTGATCATCGGCAATGAAGGGGCATTGGTGATGGGGGGATTGGCGGCGACGGTGGTAGGACTCGCCCTCAGCTATGGAACGGTGCTGCCGACCCCAGCCCAGATCGCTAGCCCTCTAGGGATCCCGAGTTGGGTGGTGCAGGTGGGGATGGGGCTAGTGGCTATGGTGGTGGGGGGGGGCTGGATTATGATGGTCGGGGCCCTGCGCCACTACCGGGGAGTGAATGAAACGATCAGCAGTTTGCTGATGAATTATCTGGCGATTGCTCTGCTCAATCATCTGGTGGGTGGACCGATTCGGGATCCCGGCTCTTTGAATAAGCCGTCGAGTTTTGCCTTGCCGTCCATGTATTGGTTGGGGTCAATTCCGGGGACGCGGGTGCATTGGGGGTTGGTGTATGGGTTGGTGGCCTGTGGGATTGCCTATGTGTTGATCCAGCGGACGACTTTTGGGTTTGCAACGCGGGTGGTGGGGGGGAATTTGCGGGCGGCTCGCATAGCTGGGCTGCCGGTGGGGAAGCTGACTTTGATCGTTACGTTTCTGGCGGGATCCTGTGCCGGTTTGGCGGGGATGGTGGAGGTGGCAGCGGTGCAGGGTGCAGCCAATGAATCCCTCAATGCTGGCTACGGCTATGGGGGGATTTTGGTGGCTTTTGCCTCCCGCCATAATCCCTTGGCGGGGGTGTTGATCTCGCTGCTGGTGGGGGGAATTGTCGCCAGTGGGGGGATTTTGCAGCGGCAGCATGGGCTACCGGATGCCACGGTGCTGATTTTTGAGGGGTTGATTTTCCTCTGTGTGCTCTACAGTGATTCGTTCTATGGGCAACTTCCCTGGTTCCAGGATAGGCCCGCGGTGGCAGCTCCTCCCCCTAGCAACTCTGAACAAAAACCGCTGGTGACCTAAGGAGGCTGGAATGGCAACGGAACTGGGCTGGTGGGGGGTACCCCTAGCAATCATCGCCGGCACCATGCGGGTGGGCACGCCGTTTCTGTTTGTCAGCCTGGGGGAATGCCTGACGGAGAAAAGCGGCAAAATTAATCTGGGCCTGGAAGGAACCCTCCTGACCGGAGCCATGACCGCCTATGGGGTCTCGTTGCTGTCGGGATCCCCGTGGCTGGGGGTGCTGGCGGCGGGGGCGGCGGGGGGGGGATTGGGGGCGATCCATGGCTGGTTGTCCCAGCAGCGACGGGTCAATGATGTGGCGGTGGGGATTGCCATGATCATTGTCGGGAGTGGGATTGCCTTCTTTTTCGGCAAGCCGTTGATTCAACCCTCGGCACCCCAGTTGCCCACTTGGAGTTTGGCGGCGGCGGGGATGCCACCGGCCCTGCAGGCAGCTTTGCAGGTGAGTCCGCTGTTTGTGCTGGGGGTGGTGCTGGCGCCGCTGCTGAGTTGGTTTTTTCGGGCTACCCGCTGGGGCTTGTTGATCCGGGCGGTGGGGGACAGTCCGGAAGCCGCCCGAGCCATGGGGGTTTCCATTTTTTGGGTGCGCTTTGCCAGTGTGGTGGCAGGTAGTTTTCTGGCGGGGGTTGGGGGTGCTTCTCTGTCCCTGTACTATCCGGGGGTGTGGACGGAGCGCATCTCCACGGGCCAGGGGCTGATGGCGGTGGCTCTGGTGATTTTTGCCCGCTGGGAACCTTTGGCTTGTTTGGGGGCTTCCCTGCTGTTCGGGGGCGCCCAGGCCCTAGGACCAGCCCTACAGTCGGTGGGAATCCGCCAGGGCTACTACCTGTTCAATGCTGCTCCCTATGTGCTAACCCTGCTGATCATGGTGCTGACTTGCTCCCCCCAACGCTCCCTGGTGGGAGCACCAGGGGCCCTAGGAAAAGAGAGTTCCTATTAGGAGATGAGGGATGACTCGCTTTGTGACTGCCGATCCTTACCCCTATCCCTATAACGGGGATTTGCGCCCGGAGAATACGGCGCTGCTGGTCATCGATATGCAGACGGACTTCTGCGGCAAGGGGGGCTATGTGGACCAAATGGGCTATGACCTGTCCCTGACCCGTGCCCCCATCGCTCCCCTGCAAACCCTGCTGGCAGTGATGCGCTCCTTGGGCTACATGATTATTCATACTCGGGAAGGACACCGACCGGATCTCTCCGATCTGCCCGCCAATAAACGCTGGCGCTCCCAACGCATCGGGGCCGGCATTGGGGATCCCGGGCCCTGTGGCAAGATTCTGGTGCGGGGGGAACCGGGGTGGGAAATCATTCCAGAGTTGGCGCCGCTGCCGGGGGAGGTGATTATTGATAAGCCGGGGAAGGGCTCGTTTTATGCCACGGATCTGGAGATGATTTTGCGCCTGAAGGGGATCCAAAACCTGATCCTGACTGGGATCACGACGGATGTGTGTGTGCATACAACGATGCGGGAAGCCAATGACCGCGGCTTTGAGTGTTTGATCCTGTCGGACTGCACGGGGGCTACGGATTGGGGCAACCACCAAGCAGCTCTAAAGATGGTGACGATGCAAGGGGGGGTGTTTGGGGCGGTGGCCGATTCCCTGAGTGTGATTGCGGCTCTTAAGGCCTAGGGAGGGGTGGGGATGACCTCAGTTGCTCCAGCCCCAGCCCAGGCTGTGCTGCCACCGGAGATCGAGGTGGTGGAGATGAGTAAGTATTTTGGGTCTTTGGTGGCGTTGGATCGGGTATCGCTGCACCTGCGTCCGGGCCGCTTCCATGCCCTGCTCGGGGAAAATGGGGCGGGCAAAAGTACTTTGGTCAAGTGTTTGATGGGCTTTTATGCCCCTAGCGCTGGACAGGTGAAAATCAATGGCATCCCTACCCGCATTGCCAATCCCCGCACTGCCCACCACTATGGAATCGGCATGGTCTATCAGCACTTTACGTCGGTGCCAGGGATGACGGTGGCGGAAAATCTGGTCCTGTGCCGCTATGACCGTGCCTTCTGGATCAACTGGAAGCAGGAACTCTCACACCTGCAAAGGTTTATGGAGGCCTCCCCTTTCCAGATTCCTTTGGATGCCCCGGTGGCTCACTTGGCCGCAGGACAAAAACAAAAACTGGAAATCCTCAAACAACTCTACCTGAACAGCAAGGTCTTGATTCTGGATGAACCCACCTCGGTGCTCACCCCCGATGAAGCTGATGAAGTCCTCGGCCTGCTACGCCAGCAGGTGATCGCAGGATCCCTGAGTGTGTTGTTGATTTCCCACAAGTTTCGGGAGGTGCTGGGATTTGCCGATGAGATCACGGTGCTGCGCAAGGGCAAGGTGGCCGGCAGGGGGCTGGTCAAGGATCTGACGGTGGCCGACATGGCCGAGATGATGATGGGGGAACGGCGGGAGCCGGTGACGGTGGAAAAATTGCCAGGGCTAGAACGGACTCCAGTTTTGCAGGTACGGGGGCTGCGAGCTAAGAACGACAACGGTCTGGAGGCGGTCAAGGGAATTGATCTCTGTGTCCATTCCGGGGAAATTGTCGGCATCGCTGGGGTCTCGGGCAATGGCCAGCGGGAATTGGTGGAAGTGCTGGCCGGACAACGCCCCCGAACTCAAGGGGAAATCAGGGTCAACGGGGATCCCTATGGGGGGACGCGGGGGGAGATGGGGAGGCATGGGGTGTTTGCTCTGCCGGAGGAGCCCTTGCGCAATGCCTGTGTGCCCCAGATGAGTGTGGCGGAGAATATGGCCTTGCGCACCTTTGACCATCCGCCCCAATCTCAAGGGGGCTGGTTGAGGTTGGGGGCGATGCGGGCCCGGGCGGTGAGTTTGATTCAGCAGTTCTCCGTCAAGACCCCATCCCCAGAGACACCGGTGGCAACTTTGTCGGGGGGAAATGTGCAGCGGACGGTGCTGGCGCGGGAGTTGTCGGCGGAGCGGATTCGCCTGCTGATTGCCGCCAATCCCTGCTTTGGCTTGGATTTCCAAGCGGTGGAGTTTATCCACGCTCAGATCCTCGCGGCCCGCAATCGCGGGGTGGCGGTGCTGCTGGTGAGTGAAGACCTAGACGAACTCCTCAAGCTCAGCGACCGCATCCTGGTGATCAGCGGCGGCGAGCTGGTCTATGAAAGCCCCATCGAAACCGCCGATATCCACACCATCGGCCAGAAAATGGCCGGACACTAGTCCCGGAACCAGACCTGCTCCCCACACCAAGTGGCTAACACCTGCCCCCGCACCTGCTCGCCCCACCAGGGGGTATTTTGGCCCAAGGTGTAGAGGTGATTCACCTGCCAGGGCCGTTCCGGATCCAAGACCACCACCTCCGCCCGGGATCCCGGTTGCAGGCTGGGGGGCTCGAGGCCGAGGATCTGGGCGGGTTGGGTGCTGAGGGCCGACCAAAGGGCCAGGGGACTGAGGATGCCAGGGACAACCAAATGCTGCCACAGCAAAGGCAAGGCCAACTCCAACCCAACTGCCCCCGGCGGTGCCGCCTCGAAACCCACCAGCTTCTCTTCCCAAGTGTAGGCGTGGTGATCGGTGGCAATTACCAACCTCCCCGCCGCCACTGCCCCCCGCAGAGCCGCTCGATCCGACTCCGTACCCAAAGGGGGATCCAGCCGCAAGCTGGCATCGTAGTTGCAACGGCCAATATCCCCATCCGTTAACAACAGATGCATCCAGGTAGTACTGGCCGTAAGCCGGGATCCCGAGATCAATTCCAGGCTGCGGGCTTGACTAAGGCGCATCAGATGTAGCGGAGTTTGGGTTGCTGTCGCCAATTCCAGCAGCGCCGCCACCGCCACCGTCTCCGCACTGCTCGGGATCCCAGGCAGTCCCAGGCGGCGGGACCAGGGGCCTTCCTGCATCACTCCCCCTTGAGCCAGACTCTCCCAGCGGGGCCAGAGCAGCAGGGGTTTCGCGGTCACCTGGGCGTAGTCCAGTAGCCGGCGCACAAACCCCAACTCCGGCAACGGCTGTCCCTCAGCAAACCCCACCACCCCAGCAGCAGCCAACTCCAACAACGGCCCCAACCGGGATCCCTGGGAATAGGCTCCCCAGGGCAGCCAGTGGGGGGTGGGGAAGGGGTAGGGGTGTTGCCAGACGGCCATGCCCCCGGCGTGATCCAAGGGGGGGTCAGTGGAGGGCAGGATCCCCACCCGGGTAAAGCCCCCGGCCAAAGCTGCCGTTGCCAAACTGCGGATCGTTTCCCGTCCTTCGAAGCCCGGCGTACCACTATGGGCGTAGAGATCCACCAGCCCCGGCCCCACCACCCACCCCCGTCCCTCCCACACCGGGATCCCCGTTGGCACCTCCGTCAGCGGGAAGCCTACCCTATGGATTTGTCCCCCTTCGATCCAGACATCCCCCACCTGGTCCCAGCCCTGGGTGGGGTCAACAATTCGTCCCTGTCGTATCAGCCATGCCCCCGTCATATGCTCCTGCCCCCAGACACAACCTCAGCCCCAACAGGTGCCGGTTTAGCCAATCCCGGCCTCCCATGGAATACTAAGAGCAGTTGCGCCCGCTTGCCCAGATGCAGACCTTCCCCACCCCCGAGACCCTGCGGCGCCTGCCCGCCGGGATCCCGGACATCGCCTTAATTTTGGGTAGTTTAGTGATTTTAGGATTCATTGCCCGGGTTGGGGAGGGGGCGCTAGTGGCCTTTCGGCCTCCCGAGATTATTCCCCAGGTGGTTTTGGATCCTTGGCAATTGCCCTATTATGCCGGCCGTTCCACCTTGCGCATGTTTGTGGCCTTATTTTTTTCGACGGTTTTTACCCTAATTTACGGTTGGGTAGCGGCCCATTCCCGGTGGGCGGAAAAGATTTTGATCCCATTGTTGGATATTTTGCAGTCTGTGCCCGTCTTAGGATTTTTGTCCATCACCGTCACGGGGTTTATTGCCCTGTTCCCTGGCAGCCTGTTGGGACTGGAGGCGGCCTCGATTTTTGCCATTTTCACCAGCCAAGTCTGGAACATGACCTTTTCCTTTTACCACTCCCTGCGTACCCTCCCCCAAGAACTCCAGGAAGCCGTCACCCTTTATCGTCTATCCGGTTGGCAGCGTTTTACCCACCTAGAGTTGCCCGCTGCCATGATTGGGTTGATCTGGAATGCCATGATGAGCTTTGGGGGCGGTTGGTTTTTCGTGGCGGCCAGCGAAGCCATCAGCGTCCTCAACCAGGAATATAGTTTGCCTGGGCTTGGCTCCTATGTCACCGTTGCCATTGCCCAAGAAGACCTTGGTGCCCTCGGCTGGGCTCTGTTGACCATGGCCATTGTGATTGTCCTGGTGGATCAACTTTTTTGGCGACCGTTGGTGGCTTGGTCGGACAAATTTCGCCTCGAGCAAAGTGCCGCCGCCAGCACCATGGAATCCTGGGTTTATGAACTGCTGCAAACGGCCCGCATCCCCCGTCTGCTGGCCCAGGCCCTGCGTCCCCTCCAGGACAGTTTGGATCAATTTCTTTCCCGCCTCACTGCCCCCCGCCCCCACCCCCCGTCAGGATCGCTGGTTTGATGCCACCCTAGCTCTCCTCAGTGGGGTGTTGCTGGTATGGATTGTCCACTTTGTGTCCACCAGCCTTGGTCTGGGAGAAGTCCTGAAAACCTTTGCCCTCGCCCTCCTCACCCTACTGCGGGTCAGCCTCTTGCTGGTGGTAGCCAGTTTGATCTGGACCCCTATTGGCGTTGCCATTGGTTTTCAGCCCCGTTTGGCCCGCGCCCTGCAACCTATCGTCCAATTTCTGGCTTCCTTCCCCGCCAACTTTGTCTTTCCCTTTGCCACCCTCTTGTTCATTCGCAGCCATATCAGCCTCGACTGGGGCAGCATCCTGCTCATGGCCCTGGGATCCCAGTGGTACATCTTGTTTAACTCCATTGCCGGCGCCCAGAGGATTCCCACAGATTTGCGAGAGATGGCCGCTGCCATGGGTTTGCACGGCTGGCAACGCTGGCGACAATTGATCATTCCTGGGATCTTTTCCGCCTGGGTCACCGGAGCCATTACCGCCAGTGGTGGCGCCTGGAATGCCAGCATCGTCTCCGAGATCGTCTCCTGGGGATCCACCACCCTCCAGGCAACGGGTTTGGGCAGTTACATTGCCGAGGCTACCACCCAGGGGGACTGGCCGCGGATTACCCTTGGCATTGCCATGATGAGTTTATTTGTGGTTGGTCTCAATCGTCTGCTGTGGCAGCGACTGTACCAACTGGCCGAAACCCGCTATCACCTCTAGCGCAAGGATAGTTTATGAGCGATCTGATTAGGGTTCAGCATCTTTTCAAGCGTTTTCCCCGTCCCGATGGCAAAAGTGAGTTTACCGTCCTCAAAGATGTCAACCTCAGCATTCACGCCGGAGAAGTCGTGGCATTATTGGGGCGCAGTGGCAGCGGCAAAAGCACCCTGCTGCGGATCATGGCCGGGCTGATTCCCCCTAGCGAAGGGCAGGTACTCAGCCAAGGGCAGCCCCTGCGCGGCGTCAATCAGAATGTGGCCATGGTTTTCCAGAGCTTTGCCCTCCTGCCCTGGCTCACGGTCCAAGAAAACGTCGAACTGGGTCTAGAAGCCCGTGGCATCCCCAAAACTGAACGGCAGCAGCGGTCCCTCAAAGCCATTGACATGGTGGGTCTAGACGGCTTTGAAAGTGCCTATCCCAAAGAGATCTCCGGTGGCATGAAACAGCGGGTTGGCTTTGCCCGCGCCCTCGTGCTCGAACCCCAGGTCTTATTGATGGATGAACCCTTCAGTGCCCTCGACGTCCTCACCGCCGAGAACCTGCGGGGGGAAATTGACGACCTCTGGAATGCCAAAGCCTTTCCCGCCCAGAGCATCCTGATTGTCACCCACAACATCGAAGAAGCGGTTTTCCTCGCCGATCGGGTGGTGATTTTGGGATCCAACCCCGGTCGGATTCGGGGGGAAGTGGCGATTGACCTGCCCCGCCCCCATGACCGTCAGCATCCTCGCTTTGCTGCCCTAGTGGACTACATTTACACCGTGATGACCAATCCCGACATTGAAGTCACCGGCACCGTTGCCGAAAAAACCCTTCCCCCTTCCCCCTATGCCCAGGCATTGCCCCATGCCCGCGTCGGCGGCATCAGCGGTCTGTTGGAGTTACTGGCGGAGCGTTCTGGGGGGAGCGAGGATTTACCCCGCTTGGCCGAACGTCTCAGCCTCTCGGTGGATGATTTGTTGCCCTTTTTAGAAGCCACGGTCCTGTTGGGGTTTGCGGACGTAGCCGGCGGGGACATTCGCCTCACCGACATTGGCAGGGACTTTGCCACCACCACCATCCTGCGCAGCAAAGACATTTTCCGCCAGCAAGCCCTCAGCCGTGTGCCCGTCTTCCACAGCATCCTGCAGACCCTGCAAGAAAAGCAAAATCGCTCCATGCGCTCCGAGTTTTTCCTGGATCTGTGGGATGAGCATTTCCCCCATGCGGAAGCGGCGCGGCAATTTGCCACCGCCGTTGATTGGGGCCGCTATGCCGAGCTGTTTGAGTATGACGCCGACGAAGACCGGCTCTACCTACCTGAACCCATCCCTATCAGCTAGCCAGCCAAAACCGATCCTGGCCCCTGAAACAAAAGCCACGACAGGAAAAAATTGCTGACAAAAATCGCCAACAGGGAGGTGACCACCGCATCCGTAGTCGCCTTGCCCACCCCTTTAGCCCCTCCCGAGGTAGTCATCCCCCAGCCGCAGCCGATAATCGCCACCAGCACCCCAAACACCAATGCCTTGATGGTGCATGCCCACAGATCCCAACCCTGCAAAAACGTCTGGGCCGAATTGAGGAACTGACTGGTGGCAATCCCATAGGCACTGCGGCAAATCACCATCCCCCCCACCAGCCCCACCACCAGAGAAATTAACGCCAACATTGGCACCATCACCCCACAGGCAATCACCCGCGGCACCACCAAATAGTCCACCGGGTCGGTGCGCAGCAGCAGCAGGGCATCCATCTGCTCACTCACCTTCATTGTCCCTAGCTCCGCCGCAAAAGCCGATCCCATCCGCCCCGCCAAAATTACCGCCGTAATCACAGGCGTCAACTCCCGCGCCAATGCCAGGGACAACACCCCCCCAATCAACGACGAAGCCCCAAACCGGATAAACTCCCGCGCCACCTGAATCGTAAATACGCCGCTGATCACCACTGCCGTCAGCAGCACAATAAACAGTGACTCCACCCCCACCGCCGCCAGCTGCTCCAAAGTGTTGCGGCGATGAATCTTACCCCGCAGCAGGTGTACAGTTACTTGCCCCCCCAACAGAGCACTGTAGCGCAGCCGTGCCAACCAGTTCATGCGGGATCCCTATCAGGGAGAGGGGGCAACGGCTCCCCGTACCAAGGATAGGACAAAGTCGGTAACCACCGCTGCACCTGGGATCCCAGCCAGAGGATGCCCAGGGTGGGTGGGGTCAGCAGAGCCAAGGCCAAGTTCAAACAGGGGTTAGGCATAGCTCAAGTTTGTTTCCGCAGTCGTTCCAGCTCTGCCTGGAGGCGGAGGATTTGCTGGCGGAGGTCTGCAGCCTCCGTCAGTTCAATGGCTCCTCCCTTTTCAGGGCTTTCCTCATCGTCATCAATGCGAATGGTGCGGGGGGAGCTTGCCGATTCCCCATTTGTATCCGTAGGTTTAGCGGCTTGGTTGACCAGATTGCTTACATAGGTCATGGCCTGTTCCCGACTCATCTGCCCCCGCTTGACCAATTCCTCCACCAGTTCCGAGCGCAGTCCTTGACTTTGCTGCCGCAGCCAGTTGAGTTGCTCCATGGCCTTATCCGCCGCCAAGCTGACCAGGCCAAGCCCTAGGTCTATCGTCTTTTGGGCCAGGTTAGCCAAGTCCCTCAACATCTAGCCTTACCAAGGAGACAACAGGGGAGACAACAGGGAGGCGACCCGGGCAAACGCGCCTGCATAAAGCATCCCGTAGTGCTGCTACCTTCCGATCCTGACACGGTTAAGGCGTTCGTGCCGCACGAACCCAGGTCTACATCCAGCATAACTGATGGCTACTGCCTAAGGCAATTCAAGGGTGACATTAGCCAGCTCAATGTCGTCGTAGTCCACCACCACTGAGCCACTACCGGGCATGGGGATCCCGAACTGGATCATCCCCCCCAGGAAGGGCAGCACCACACCGCTCTGCCCAGAATACATGCGCGCTTCCCCCGTGCGCAGGGTAACCGTATTGGTGCCGATTTGGGCCAGCTCCTTGGGCAGGGGGATACGAATATCATTGCCTCCCAATTCAATGGCAGCTACCGGTGTGCCATTAAAAAACACCCGCAGTGGACTCATATCGGCCCCTTGGATCCGGGATTGTCCCGCCCGCACCGCCGCCGCCGTATCCAGACCGATCAACGAGCCAATGCGCAGCACCGGATCCCGGCTAGGTAGGCGATCGAGGGAGAAAGTCCTGACCAATTCGATCCCTTGGGTGCGGAGGCGAAACTGGTCAGCCCCTGCGGATTCCGGGGAATAGCGGTCATCCCCCAGGTGGACAACATCGCTTTGCAGTACCAGGGTTTTGCTTTGGTCCCAGCGATCGAGCTGCACATTGAGACTCAATTCCCCGTCGGTGGTCTGGGAAAAGGGCAAATAATTCTCCAGCTTCGCCACCAGGATTTGGTTGCGGGGCACATTAGGAGGGAGTTGGAACCGCCCTTGGGCATCACTGCGCACCCGGATCCCGGCTCCAGGGATGGCAATCTCCACATTCGCCAAAGGCTGCCCCGTCGCCCGATCCACCACCCGTCCCACCCCCTCCTGCTGGGGAAACACATACACCTGCTGGGATCCCCGTTCCAGCCACTGGAGATCGGCCGTGGTTACCCGGCCATCCTGGTCTAGGTCGGCAGCCCGGATCTGGGCCTCCGTCAGCAAGGCTCGCCCCGCCAGGTAATCCCTGAGCAGCGCCGCATCCGCCCCATCCACCCGTCCATCCCCATTCAGATCCCCCAAGGGGGGAGATAACTCCTGGGCTAGCACCGCCGTTGCACTCAGCCAAGCAACCCCCACCATTCCCGCCAGTTTGCCCATCAGCATCGTCCCCTCCCAACCCGGCTCAGTTTTGTTGTAGCGGATTCGGGATCCCCAGATCCTCTCCCCAACGCGCAAATCTGCAGGGGATACAATCAAAACTAGCGGATTTAGCCTGCCCCCATGAACACTCAGGTTGCCCCCGACCGTCAACAGCAGATCCAGCGAGTGTTCTGGATCACCTTAGCTTTGAATGTCTTGGTCTTTGCCATCAAATTAGGCTTGGGGATCAGCATGGGGTCGTTGAGTTTAATTGCCGATGCCCTGCATTCTTCCACCGATAGCGCCAGCAATATTTTGGCCCTGACGGCCATGCACTTTTCCAACCCAGAGCCAGACGAAGATCATCCCTATGGGCATAGCAAATTTGAGGCCATTGGTGCTTTAGGGATCGCTGCTTTTTTGGCAGTTGCCTGCCTAGAAATCCTGAAAACTGCCGTCGAACGGCTGCTGAGCGGGGGATCCCCGATTGCAGTCAGTGATGTGGGTTTACGGCTGATGATTGGGGTTTTACTGATCAATATTGGGGTGACAGTGTATGAGCATGAGCGGGGGAAAGCTCTACAAAGTCGCCTCCTGCTTGCCGATGCCCGCCATACCCTCAGCGATATTTGGGTGACCTTAGCAGTTCTTGGCGGGTTGATCGGAGTGCAGTATGGCTGGGGTTGGTTGGATCAGGTGATGGCATTTCCGGTGGCCTTTTTTGTCTGTTGGAGTGCTTGGGAAGTTCTCCAGGAAAATATTCCCATTTTGACCGACCATGTAGCGATTCCTCCCAAACAAATCCGGGAACTGGTTATGCAGATTCCCAATGTTTTGGACTGCCATGAAGTCCGATCCCGGGGTGTGATCGGGCAGATGGTCTTTATTGAAATGCACATGGTGGTGGTTCCCATTGACATTGAAACAGCCCATCAGATTACCGAAGAAGTGGAAGCTTTGCTCAAGGAACGCTTTGGGGCCGTACGGGTCACCATCCACCTAGAACCCCACAGCTACATTGAGCAAGATGTTTAACATCTGTATCAAAGGATGTCCAGAGTTGTAGGGGATCATCATTTGATGTAGAAAGAGAATAGTCCTGACAGCGGTAGCCATGCATCTCAGTCACCTGCAGCATCCCAATCAACTGCACAGTTTGTCCTTTGCGGAATTGCGCAGTTTAGCTGCCCAAATCCGCGAGAAGCATCTGCAAACGGTGGCTGCCACCGGGGGGCATTTGGGCCCCGGTTTGGGGGTGGTGGAGCTGACCTTGGCCCTTTATAAGACGCTGGATCTGGATCGGGATAAGGTGATTTGGGATGTGGGGCACCAGGCCTATCCCCACAAGATGCTCACCGGGCGCTACCACAATTTTCATACGTTGCGGCAAAAAAACGGCATTGCCGGCTATTTGAAGCGCTCAGAAAGTGCCTTTGACCATTTTGGGGCCGGGCATGCCTCCACCAGTATTTCCGCAGCTTTGGGCATGGCTTTGGCCCGGGATATGAAGGGGGAAAAGTTCAAGGTGGTGGCCATCATCGGCGATGGGGCTCTCACGGGGGGGATGGCCTATGAGGCGATTAATCATGCCGGGCACCTACCCAAGACTAATTTGATGGTGGTTCTCAATGACAATGGTCTGTCGATTTCTCCCAACGTGGGGGCCATTCCCCGCTATCTCAACCGCTTGCGCCTCAGCCCGCCGATCCAGACCCTCACAGACAGTTTGGAGGAGCAACTGCGCAATCTCCCCCTGTTGGGGGCAACCCTGTCCCCAGAATTGGATCGGGTGAAGGAAAGTGTGAAGCTGATCACGGCGGTGCAAAACAATAAGGTGGGGATTATTTTCGAGGAGTTGGGCTTTACCTATGTGGGTCCGGTGGACGGCCACAACCTAGAAGACCTCTATGATGCCTTTACCCTCGCCCACGGGATCCCGGGGCCGGTGTTGGTGCATGTGGCAACAGTGAAGGGGAAGGGCTATCCGCCGGCGGAGCAGGATGGGGTTGGCTACCATGCCCAGAATCCCTTTAATTTGGCGACGGGTAAGCCGATTCCTTCTAGTAAGCCGAAGCCGCCGGATTATTCTAAGGTGTTTGCCCATACTCTGACGAAGTTGGCGGAAAACGATAGCCGGATTGTGGCGATTACGGCGGCAATGGCGACAGGCACCGGGCTAAATAAGTTCCAGGAGAAGTTGCCGAAGCAATTTATTGATGTGGGGATTGCGGAGCAGCATGCGGTGACGTTGGCGGCGGGCTTGGCCTGTGAGGGGATGCGGCCGGTGGCGGCGATTTATTCCACCTTTTTGCAACGGGCCTATGACCAGATTGTCCATGATGTGTGTATTCAGAATCTGCCGGTGTTTTTCTGTTTGGACCGGGCGGGGGTGGTGGGGGCGGATGGTCCCACCCATCAAGGGCTCTACGACATTGCCTATTTGCGTTGTCTGCCCAATATGGTGCTGATGGCACCCAAGGATGAGGCGGAGTTCCAGCGCATGATCGTCACCGGGATCCAGTACACCGCTGGTCCCATTGCCCTGCGCTATCCCCGCGGGTCGGGGGTGGGGGTGCCGTTGGCGGAGGAAGGCTGGGAACCGCTGCCCATCGGTAAGGGGGAAGTGCTGCGCCACGGGGAGGATGTGCTGATTGTGGCCTATGGGACGATGGTGCATCCTTCCTTGCAGGCGGCAGAAAGGCTGATGGAACACGGCATCCGAGCAACGGTGGTCAATGCCCGCTTTGCTAAACCTTTAGACACGGAGTTGCTCCTGCCTTTGGCCCGGGAAATCGGCCGGGTGGTGACGGTGGAGGAGGGCTGTTTGATGGGGGGCTTTGGCTCGGCGGTGGCGGAGGCACTGTTGGATGCCGGGGTGCTGGTGCCCATCACCCGCTTGGGGGTTCCGGATCAGTTGGTGGAACACGCCAAACCAGAAGAGTCCCTGGCGGATCTCGGTCTCAATAGTGCCGGCATTGCCCAGCGGATTTTGGCCCTCTTCCCAGATAAGGTGACCCTAGGGATCCCTGGCTGATCGGCCTAGGGGCTGCGGACTGGCTGAGACCGGGTTGGGGGGATTGATCTGGACAAGGGTTGAGTAGGGGAGGGCAGGGATCCTTGCCTGTTATTTCTGCTGACGGAGTGTCAGAATGAAGAAAGTTTTCATGTTGGCTGTCTATGACTTTGGCTTTGGATCGTCCGCAGGCTTCTGATTCTCGTTTGCCCTTCGGTCAGGAGTGGGCAGCTTTGTTGGCGCCCCTGTTGGGCTACGGGCGGGCGGCCGGGGCTGATTTGGTAGAAATTTTCCTGGAACGCAACCAGTACCTAAGCGGCATGGCCGAAGAGGATCAAATCACCAGTGTCTCCCCCCGTTTGGGCAGTGGTGCCGGGATCCGGGTGTTTGTGGGGCAGCGGGATAGCTATGTCAGCACCAATGACCTGACGGCTCAGGGGTTGCAGGCAGCCCTGGAGCGAGCTTTGGGGATCCTGGGGCTGAGCTTGCCTGATCCGCGCACCCGTCTGATCCCGGATTTTAATGTGGGGTTGCTGCGGGATTATGCTGTGGTCAAGCAGGGTTGGCTGGCTCGCTGCAGCTCGATGCAGGAGATGGGGGAGGTGCTGCTGAGCACCAATGGGGCCCTAGCCCGCCATGCCAGCCATATCCAGTCCCGCCGCAGTGTCTATTTCCGGGATTGGCAGGAGGTTTTGGTGGCAGCCAGTGACGGCACCTTTGCCCGGGATATTCGCCTCACCCAATCTTTGGCCTGTACCCTGCTCTGTGCCGATGGCCCCCATCGCACCTCCCTAGGCAGACGCTTCGGCAATACCAGTGACCCGGATTTCCTACGCACTTGGGATCCCGAGGGGGTGGCGGTGGAGTTGGGGGCGGCGGCGGGGCAGATGCTCTATGCGGATTTTGTGGAGTCGGGCACCTACCCGGTGATTATGGCCAATGAGTTTGGTGGGGTGATTTTCCATGAGGCCTGTGGGCATTTGCTGGAGACAACCCAAATTGAGCGCAAGACAACCCCTTTTCTGGATAAGAAAGGGGAAAAAATTGCCCACGAAAATCTGACTGCTTGGGATGAAGGGCATTCCCCCCGGGCTTTTGGCTCCCTGGATATGGACGATGAGGGGATGCCGACCCAGCGCACCCTATTGATCGAAAAGGGGATCTTGAGGAACTTTATTGCCGACCGGGCCGGATCGTTACGTACGGGGCATCCCCGCACCGGCAGTGGGCGGCGGCAGAGCTATGCCTATGCTGCGGCCAGTCGCATGCGCAACACCTATATTGCGCCGGGGGAGTATAGTTTGGAGGATCTATTGGCGTCGGTGGAGCGGGGGATCTACTGCAAGCGCATGGGGGGCGGCAGTGTGGGGCCGACGGGAGAGTTCAATTTTGCGGTGGAAGAGGCCTATGCCATTGAGAAGGGCAAGATCGGCAAGCCCTTGAAGGGGGCGACGCTGATTGGGCAGGCAACGGAGATTCTGCAAAAAATCTCCATGTGTTCCCAGGATTTGGGGTTGGCGCCGGGTTTTTGTGGTTCGGTGAGCGGCAGTATTTATGTGACGGTGGGACAACCCCATCTGAAGGTGGACAGTATCACGGTAGGGGGGCGCTAGCGGAAAAACTTTACCCTTGGTTTTACGGGGAGGCGATCCAGTATCATCCTGTGTATGACTGCGGGGTGTTGTAATGGCTGCCATTCAGTTGGTGACAGATTTATTGGCTGGCTATGAGCGGGGAGAACGGGATTTTAGTAAGGCTCACCTGACGGGGGCAGATTTAAAAAACTGCAATTTAAGCGGGGCTAACTTTGCCAAGGCCAATCTGGTGGAGGCGGTGTTGGCGGGTGCCGATCTGCTGGCGGCCTATTTGCGGGAGGCGGATTTGAGCGGCGCTAACCTGGAAGGAGCCCAATTGATCCAAGCCAATGCCTCGGAAGCCGACCTGATCGAAAGCTATGGGGTGGCTGCCAATT
This sequence comes from Thermostichales cyanobacterium HHBFW_bins_127, assembly GCA_039794745.1. Classification (GTDB taxonomy): domain Bacteria; phylum Cyanobacteriota; class Cyanobacteriia; order Thermostichales; family Thermostichaceae; genus JAUQVP01. The sequence continues at coordinate 31,864 of JAUQVP010000019.1, forward strand.
TCACCCGGGCCAATTTGAGCGGCGCTAATCTGTTTGGGGCTAATCTGCAATCGGCCATTCTCGATGAAGCCAATCTCAGTGGCTCCAACCTCACCCGAGTTCTGCTAGAGAGCGCTTCTTTGGTCAAAGCCCAACTCAATGGCGCCGATGCCACGGGATCCCATTTCCTGGGAGCGGATCTGCGGGAAAGCACGTGGCGGGGCGGCAATCTCACCCGGGCGGATTTGTCCCAGGCGCTGTTGCAACGGGCACGGCTGACGGGGGCAACCTTGGAGCAGGCAATCCTGGTGGGTGTCAATTTGACCGAGGCCTCCCTGTGGGGGGCTTCTCTGCGGCGGGCCACCCTCCAGGGAGCAATCCTGACCGGAGCAAAATTGGGGGGGGCAACCCTCTGGCAGGCGGACCTGAGCGGGGTCAATTTGCAAGGGGCTATGTGCTGGGAAACAGACCTCTCCGGAGCGGATCTGCGCGGCGCCGATCTGCGGGGGGCGGACCTCCGCGATACCCTGCTGCGGGCCGCCTTCTACAACGACACCACCCTTTGGGATAGCAGCTTTGATCCCGATGCCGCCGGGATGCAAAAAATCGATGACCTCTAACCCTGCCGATCCAACCACTCCTGCAAAATAATTTGCGCTGCCACTTGGTCAATCAAGTCTGCCCACCGCCGTCTCGGGATCCCTAGAGCCTGCAGGTGTTCTTGGGCAGCAAAGGTGGTTAAGCGCTCGTCCACGTAGGTGATCGGGATGTCGAGGTTGAGGGTGGTGATGAAGCGTTGGATTTTCTGGGCCTGGGTGCCGAGGCTGCCGTCTTCTAGGTAGGGTAGGCCGACGATCAGTTGGTTGGCTTGGCGTTGCTGGATCCAGGTTTGCAGGGCGAGGCGGTCGGCTTTGAGGGTGCGGCGGTGGATCACCCCCAGCCCGGTGGCAATTCGCCCCCGGGGATCACAGCCGGCCACGCCGATGCGGCGGTTGCCCACATCTAAACCGAGGGCAAAGATAGGGCTCATAGCTGCAACCGCTGCCGGAGGGCAGCCCGGGCCACCTCCCGGTCGTCAAAGTGGATTTTTTCCCGCCCAATAATCTGGTAGTCCTCATGCCCTTTGCCGGCAATCACCACCGTATCCCCCGGCTGGGCGTCAAGAATGGCAGCCCAAATCGCCTCGGCCCGATCCCCTTGCACCTGGTAAGGGGTGGTGGTGCCCTGCATCCCAGCGACTATATCAGCCAAGATGGCTTGGGGATCCTCCGTGCGCGGGTTGTCGGAGGTGACCAGGACATAGTCAGCCCACCGGGCAGCAATCCGACCCATTTGCGGGCGCTTACTGCGATCCCGATCCCCGCCACAGCCAAAAACACAGATCAAACGCCCCTGTGTCAACGGCCGCACCGCCTGCAAAAGATTCTCCAGTCCATCGGGGGTATGGGCATAGTCCACAATCACCGTCACCTCCTGCTCAGGGGTGAGACGGACACTTTCCATCCGCCCCGGCACCCCGGGAAAGTGGGGCAGAGCCGCGCTGATCGTTTCCGGATCAATGCCCAGATGGAGAGCCGTCCCTACCGCCGCCAAAGCATTCGCCAAGTTGTAGCGGCCCGGCAGCGGCACCTGAATCTCCATCCTTCCTAGGGGGGTATCCACCGTAGCCACACTGCCCCTGGCATCAAACGCCGCCGCCGTCACCCGCAACGTTGCCTCCCCTGCCAAACCATAGGTCCAGGGCTCTAGATCCGTTCCCGGATGGAGGGTAGACCACTGGCTCAGCAACTGCTGCCCGCCGGGATCATCGGCATTGATGATGGCTCGCCCCTTGAGATAGTCGGAGGTAAACAGGGTAGCCTTAGCCTGCCAATAGGCCTCCATCGTCCCATGAAAATCCAAATGATCCTGGGTAAGATTCGTCCAGACGGCAACATCACACTCACACCCCCACACCCGCTCCTGGGCCAAACTGTGGGAACTGATCTCCAAAACCGCATAGCGACAACCGGCATCCCGGGCCTGCGCCAATAGTCCCTGCAATTCCGGAGCAAAAGCCGTCGTATGGGGAGCGACTTGGCTAAACCCCCGCCAACGATTGTACAACGTCCCCAACAAAGCCGGATGCTGCCCCGCTGCCTGCAACAAATACTCAATCAAATGGGTAGTGGTGGTCTTGCCATTGGTGCCCGTCACCCCAATTAACGACAAACTGCGCCCAGGGAAATGATAAAAAGCGGCACTTATCTCCGCACAAGCCCTAGCAATCTCCTCCCGCGCCACCACCACATAGGGAACCCCAGCCGACTCCGACGCCGCCAACGGCCGCGCCGTCACCACCGCCACCGCCCCCCCAGCCACCGCCTGCTGCCAAAAATCTCCCCCATCCACCCGGGATCCCGGCATCCCCAAAAATAAATCCCCCGGGCGCACCTGGCGGGAATCCGTACATAACCCCCGCACCCGCAAACAATCCCATTCGGGATCCCAGGGGTGGGTGACCAATTGGGCAGCACGCAGCAGTTGACTGAAGTACATCGGCCCTTAGGATTGCTGAGGCTGCAGAACAGCCAAGACATGATCGATCATACTTTGGTGATCCACCACCGGCTTGGCAATATAGCCCTGCGCCTGGCTCTGACTCAAAAATGCCTCCCGATCCCCGCGCATAGCATGGGCCGTCACCAAAATAATCGGGATCCCGGCGGTTTGGGGATCAGCCTTCAGCAGTTGGGCGATGCGGATCCCATCGACTGCTTCTCCCTGGTAAGTGCTTTGGGACAGGGAAACATCGAGGAGGACAACGTGGACCTGCCCGCTTTGGCACAGATGTAGGATTTCCTCCACATTTTGGCTATGGATCACCTGAAAGCCGCCTCGTTTGGTCAGGACCTTCTCAAACACCCGGGCATTGACGGGGTCATCTTCCACCAAAAGAATCGTGATCATAGTTGCCATAAAAACCACAGGCAAGTGGTGATCCTGAAGTCCCGGTACAAACCCCTGGCAGCTCACCAATATCATCAATACTATACGGTCGAGCGTCCGGTGGCTCTCCATGCACCTGCGTCAAGTCATCATTGCCTACAAAGAAGGGAATCGCACCAGCAAAGCCGCCTGCCAACAGTGCGCCGAACAACTCCGCCGCCAACACATCACCGTCCTCACCGCCCCTACCGGCATCCACCACAATCCCTACCCCGTTTTCCTAGAGGCCACCTCTGACCCCATCGACCTAGCCATCGTCCTCGGCGGTGACGGCTCCGTTTTGGCCGCTGCCCGGCATCTAGCCCCCGTTGGGATCCCGATTTTGGCGATCAAATCCGGTGGCAGTTTAGGGTTTTTGTCCCAGTCAGAAACCGTCTTGCAACAACAGCCCTGGGAGCGCTTGCTGGCCGACGACTTTGTCATCCAAGAGCGCCTGATGCTGCAAGCGCAAATCTATCAGGGATCCCTGAAGCAGGCTCGTCGTCCTGGGGAGGTTATGCCTGGGGAGGCCATCAGCGAGATCTTCTATGCCTTGAACGAGATGTGTATCAAGCCGACGACCCGTAGTCATTTGACGGCCAGCTTGCTGGAGATTGAGGCAGATGGAGAGGTTTTGGATCAGTATCATGGGGATGGGGTTTTGGTATCGACTCCCACGGGATCCACCTCCTACACGGTAGCGGCCAATGGTCCGATCATTGTCCCGGAGTTAGCGGCCATGACCATTACTCCCATTTGTCCCCTGAGTTTATCGAGTCGTCCGATTGTCATTCGTGCCGAGACCACCGTGGACGTTTGGCCCCTTTCTGATCCAGAAGGGCTAACTCGCTTGTGGATGGATGGAGTGTTGGCACAATCCGTCAATCCTGGGGAGTGGGTACGGATTACCCAGGCTCCTCAACCCGCCCGCATGGTGATTTTGGAGCGGAACCTCTCCTACTTTCGCACCCTCCGGGAAAAACTACACTGGGCGGGATC
>JAUQVP010000020.1:0-35537 GCA_039794745.1 Thermostichales cyanobacterium HHBFW_bins_127
TTCCGTTGCCGCACCTCTTGAAGATGGTTTGGCACTAGGTGAGCAATGGCATAGCTGGTCGCTTTGCTTTCAATATCATCGCGAAGACCTAAATGATTCAGCGTTGATTCCAGCAAAGGTTTTTCAGTCTCCTCTAATGGTCGATAGTCAAGATAGGGGGCATAGCCAGCGTTTCTTACCCTCTCGCCCTCACCCCCGACTCCTCTTCCGGAACGGGAGAGGGGAGGAAAATTCTCTTGTCCTTCTTCTCCCCTAGTGGGAGAAGGGGCTAGGGGATGAGGGGCAAAAATCTCCACATACTGCATTCGACGTGACACCACTCGCCGCCGACCATCCCTGTCAGTCCGCGCATCCTGAATCGAATGCTCCAAATACACCAGCGCACGGACTTCTTCCCCCGGATCGTTTTCGTCTATCAGAATGGCACCCTGCCGGAGCAAATTCCGATGACGCTCTAATGTCAAATCAAGCACTGCATCGAGCAGGGGATGGCCCGGGCAGACAAAAGTCGCCAGGGGTTTTCCCGGAATACTGATCAGGTCTTTCTCAAAACAAATCCGCTCATACCGTTTCAGAATGGCTTCACCCACGCCAATAAGGCGGTCGCGATTGCGAATCACCGCCGGCACATGGGTAATTTCATAGCGTTTGGGTTCCCGCTGCCGAATCGTGCCACCCAATCGTTGGAAAGCTTCTAAGAAAAAGGAGGCAATAAAATGGGGCTGAAGTTTGCGGGCTTCGGCGCGCTCCATCTCCTGGCGAATCTGCTGCACCTTGGTCGCATCCATCGAGTCCCGTGCCAGGGCGCGTTCCTCCAGCAACGCTCGCAACCGACTTTGGTCAAGGCGATCGGCAACCACCTGGTCAAGCTTTGCTTTTACCTCTGGGCGATCGCCGTAGCGAATCGCTTCAATCAGCAGTTCTCGCAGCTCCTTCCCAGCGATCGCTTTGCCCAACACATCAAAAACCTTGCCACCGAGGGCTTTTTGCTCGATTTCCAGTTTCTTCAGTAGTGCGATGTAGACATCGCCTTCACGGGTTTCCTCTGCCACCAGATTCCACAGATGACAGACCTCTGTTTGCCCAATCCGGTGAATGCGCCCGAAGCGTTGTTCCAGTCGATTTGGGTTCCAAGGCAGATCGTAGTTCACCATCAAATGCGCCCGTTGCAGGTTAATCCCCTCCCCCGCCGCATCCGTCGCAATCAACACTTGCACGGTGACATCTTGCTTGAAGGCTTCCTCCGCCTTTTTGCGCTCTTCCCGACCCATACCACCGTGAATCGTGACCACTGCCTCCGGTCGCCCAATCAGCGTCGTAATTTGTTCGACAAGATAGTTTAGGGTGTCCCGATGTTCGGTGAAGATCACAAGCTTGCGTCGGTGGCCACCGGCATCAAACATCTCTGCGCTATTCTGTAACAGCTTAGATAGCTCATCCCATTTGCGATCCTTGCCACTGCGTCGCACCCGCAACGCCAACGCCTCCAACTCCTGTAGCCGTTCAATCTCGGCTTGTAGCTCCGCGATTGTGCGAGCTGCCGTTGCTAGATCTACTACCTCTTCTTCTCGACGCTCGCGCTCATCACTAGAAAAATCCTCGAAATCATCGTCCCAATCGTCTGGGTCAATGGTGGAGCCAAAGTCGATCTCCGCTGATAGCCCCCTCTTTAAGAGTTCTTCCTCCCGCAACCGCTTCTGTAGCCGTTCCCGCCGTCGCCGCAGGGACTGGTAAATGGCTTCTGGAGAAGAGGCAAGGCGACGTTGCAGGATGGTCAAGGCAAAGCCAACGGTTCCTTTGCGGCCATCATTGGCTAAGGCTTCGGCGCGGTTAAATTCCTCCCGGACGTAATCGGTGACTTGCTTGTAAAGAACGGCTTCTAGATCAGACAGGACATACTTTACTGTGTGTGCCCGACGTTCGGGAAAGAGGGGTTTGCCATCAAACTTGAGCAGGTCTTCTTTAACCAGGCGACGCATGAGGTCAGATGTATCACAAGCATGTACCCCATCTCGGAATCGCCCTTCAAAGCGATCGCCATCCAACAGCGCTAAGAAAAGCTGGAAGTCTTCCTCTTTGCCATTGTGAGGTGTTGCCGTCATCAGCAAAAAATGGCGAGTCAGCGTGGACAGCAGCTTGCCGAGCTTGTAGCGTTTCGTTTCCTTGATTTCTCCTCCAAAGAACGAGGCCGACAGTTTATGCGCCTCATCCACCACCACCAAGTCCCAATCGGTTTGCCTGAGCTTGGCTTGCAGATCGTCATTGCGACTGAGCTTGTCCAACCGCACGATGACCAGTGGCATTTCTGCAAAGGCGTTCCCCGTGCGAGCCGCTTCGATCCGGTCATTGGTCAGGATCTCAAAGGGCAGATGAAATTTCTGAAACAGTTCATCCTGCCACTGTACCGCCAGACTGCCGGGGCAAACGATCAGACATCGCTGTAAGTCCCCCCGGATTAGCAGTTCTCGGATCAACAGTCCTGCCATGATGGTTTTGCCGGCTCCTGGATCATCTGCCAGCAAAAACCGCAGCGGTTGACGGGTCAGCATCTCGCCATACACCGCCGTGATCTGGTGGGGCAAAGGTTCCACCAAGGATGTATGCACCGCCAGCAGCGGATCAAATAGGTGAGCCAGCCGAATGCGATGGGCTTCGGAAACCAACCGCAGCAACGCCCCATCCCCATCAAAGCTCCACGGTTGTCCGCCCGTGACAATTTCCAAAGTGGGCTCGCGATCGCGAAACAGGATTTCAGTGTGAGGTTGACCGTTCGCATCCTTATAGGTCAGCTCAACCACGTCACTGCCATGCCACTTCGCATCAATGACAATGACGTTATGAGTTGGCAGAATGCCTTTGACAGTCACCCCGGGGGTCAATTCTTCCAGCTTGGCCATCAGCCACTGTAGGCAATGTCGCTCCCCCTAGCTTAGCTGTAGCAAGGGGAAGTGTCTAAGGGAGGGGAGATTGTGTCCTGCCGTCACCCACAGGAGCCAGGGATCCGCGCTATCGTGGAGACGGATATCCTTGAATTGGTTATGGCTGATCCAAGTCCCTACCATCTCCTTGGTGTCTCTGAAGATGCCTCTTTTGAAGATATTCAAGCGGCCCGGGATCGGCTGCTGCAACTGGTGCCGACGGATGTGCGGCAGCAGGAAGCAATTGAGCACGCCTACGACATGATTTTGATGCAGCGGTTGCGGCTGCGCCAGGAGGGGAAGTTGGCGGTACCGGATCGGATTCGCTTTGCGGAACGCTCTATCCCCGGCCCCACCCCTGCCAATCCCCCCCGCCGCCCCTCCCCTTGGCAAGACTTCTTCTTGGCGCCGACGGGACGGGAAGCTTTGGCGATTGCTCTGGCAACAGCCGCTCTGCTGGCTTGGGTCTGGCTGAATCCGGTGGATCCAACCTTGCCCTTGTCCCTGGGCTTTATCGGCACTCTCTATGCCCTCTACCGAAAAAATCGCCGCTTGGGACGGGCTTTTGCCCTGGGGCTACTGGGGTTGGTGCTGGGGACGGTAGCCGGCTGGGGCCTGGCTGTGATCCTGGGAGGCCCGGCGGGGGCAGCAGCAGCGGTGATGGTGGCAGTGGCGTTGGGGGTTTTGGCAGTTTTGGCTCTGTTGTGTCGCTAGCCTATGTCGCAGTGGTTCTTGTTGGCCCTGCTGGGGCTGGCTTCTTACTTGATCTTGCAACGCAGCGTTGCCCGGGTGACAACGGTAGCTTGGCAGTGGCTATGGGTGGTGATCATGCTACCGCCAGCGGTGGTGGTGCTGTTTCAAACGGTCTGGTCAACCCCACCGCCAACCCTGTTGGTGCTGCTGCTGTTTTTGGGTTCCTACATTGCCAGTGTGGTGATTTTGCAGCGGGGCAAACTCAAATCACCCCCGGCGGAGGCAACCGCCGACCAACCCCTAGCAAGTCTGGAACCCCCCAATCCCATCAAAGATCATATCCCTATCAAAGAGATCTCCCGGGAGCAGATCAGCCGCTGCTTCCCATGGCAGGTGTTTCAAGTGCATAAGGTGGAATACCGCCCCCAAGCAATTATCTGCCGGGGCAATCTGCGGGCTGAACCGGATGCTGCTTACCAGGAGGTCTCGCAACAGGTGGCCAGCCAGTTCGGACAACGCTTCCTGGTGGTTCTGCAAGAAGGGATGGCCGGAAAACCCTTTTTTGCTCTGGTCCCTAACCCAGCGGTGCGACGGGAACCAGCCCTGCCAGAAAGTCCTGTGCTAGCCATCCTCCTAGCCGTCGCTACCCTGTTCACAACCCTAACGGCAGCCGTCCCTTCACCACTGATGCACCTAGCCGACCTGCGGGATCCCCAACTGCTGTTGCCTCGCTTGGCCTATGGGGGGGGGCTGGTGCTGATTCTGGCTGCCCATGAATGGAGCCGCTGGAGTGCCGCCCGCTACCACGGGATCCCGACGAGCTGGCCCTATTTGATTCCGATTCCCTATGCGTTGGGGACGTTTGGGGCGTTGCTGAATCTGAAGGGGCCGGTACCTAACCGCAAGGTCTTGTTTGATTTGTCCTGTAGTGGGCCGCTGGTGGGGGGCTGTCTGGCGCTGTTGCTGTTGGTGATGGGGTTGTTGCGCTCGACGGTGACCGAGTTCCCGGCTGCCGAAAACGGACGGGTGGGGGTGACGCTGCAGCAAATTGACCCGCGATTTTCGATCCTGCTGACGCTGCTGAGCAAAATGGTGCTGGGATCCCGATGGGGGGCGGATCAGATTATTGATTTGCATCCTTTGGCCTTTGCGGGTTGGGTGGGGTTGTTGGTGATTGCTTTTAATTTGACGCCGGTGGGGCAGTTGGATGGGGGGCATTTGGCCCATGCGATTTACGGGCAGGGGATGGGAGCTAATATCGGGCGGGTGACCCGTTTTTTGGTGATTCTGGTGGGGTTGACGATTCAGCCTCTGCTGCTGATGTGGGGGATCCTGCTGTTTTTTATTACGAGTGCCGATGAGCCGGCTTTGAATGATGTGACGGAGCTGGATGAAAGGCGGGAGTTGCTGGGGCTGGGGCTGCTGACGGCGATGGTGCTGACGGTGATTCCGGCGCCGCCGTTTTTACAGGCGTTGCTCGGGGTGTAGGGCTAGGGCTTCCAGGGCAATAATTTCTTGGATCACTTCTTTGACGATGGGGGCAGCGACGGTGGAGCCAAAGGCATCGTCCCCTTTGGGGTTGTCCACTACGGCCAGTAAAACATAGCGGGGATCCAAGGCGGGAAAGTAGGCAACAAAACTGGTGATGCGCACCCCCGGCAGGTAGCCGCCGCCGCGGGGATTGGCTTTTTGGGCAGTGCCGGTTTTGCCGCCGATGGCATAGCCGGGGATACGGGCGGATTGACCGGTGCCTTTTTCCACCACGTCCAACAGCATGGAACGGACGATTTGGGTGGTGGCAGGACTGAGGATGGGGATGGGGGCGGGGCGGGCGGGCTGCCAGACCAGTTGATCCGTTTGTTTTTCCACCAGACCACGGACAACATAAGGGGTAATCCGCCGCCCTCCATTGGCAATGGCAGCATGGTACACCGCAAGATCCATGGGGGTAAGGGAAAATCCCTGCCCAAAAGCGGTGGTGGCCCGCTCCACCGCAACCCGCACAAACTGCCCTTGATCCTTGAGACGACTGGTGGCCGCAAAGGGAAGATCAATGCCGTTGGGCTGCCCTAAGCCAAACTGCTGCAAACTTTCGTAGTATTGGCGGGGGTTGAGGCGCTCGACAATGTGCACCATGCCAACATTGCTGGAACGGGCGAGGATCTCGCTGATGCTGAGCCAGCCGTGGGCCCCCCGTTCACGAAAGTCAAAGTTTTGGATCGGCCAGCCACCCACTGTGATCCGCCCTTGGTCATAAATGCGGGTATCGGCTTGGATAGCTCCCTTCTCCAGGGCAATGGCAATGTTGATGGGTTTGAAGGTGGATCCCGGTTCGTAGAGGTCGCTGACGGCCCAGGTGCGAAAGAGAGCCGGGTCATAGCCGTCGAAGTAGCGGTTGGGATCGTAGCTGGGATAGACGGCCAAGGCTAAAACTTCCCCGCTATGGGGATTGAGGACGATCACTGTCCCCCGATCGGCACGAAACTGCTCCACCCGCTGTTGCAGGGCTTTGTAGGCGGCCCGCTGCAGACGCATATCCAGGGTGGTCTGCAAAACCGTTTCGCTGGATTGCAAAAAACCTTTGGGGACTTCGGCCGGCAGGGGCAAGCCATCCCGGTTGGCGGCAATCACCAGCGGCTGGCTACTGCGCTCCAATAGGGTCTGCTCCGATCGCTCTAAGCCAGCTTTGCCCTCATAGTCATCTAACTGCACATAGCCGGTAATGGCAGCCGCCACCTCCTTTTGGGGATAAATCCGCTGCCGGTCGTTGACCAAATCTATGGCATCTATCCCTAAAGCCCGCAGTTGCCGAACTTTCTCCGGACTGAGATGGCGCTCCAACCGCACCGCATGACTCACCTCTAAGCGCCGACGAATCTGCTCGGGATCCCGCTGCAAGATGGGAGCGAGGCGTTCAGCCACCTCGGCAGGGGTGAGATTTTGCTTGCTCAATAAGCGCGGATGCACCCACAAGGTCGAGGTAGGACGATCCACCGCCAGCCATTCCGCCTGTTGGTTGCGAATTGAGCGGCGATCCACAATTTCCCGCCGCGGGATCATCCCCCGCAAAGGATGCTGCTGCTGCCGCACCGCCATCCCCTGTAATCGGGATCCCTGCACCGCTTGCAAAAACACCAGTCGGGATCCCAGTCCTAGGCAAGCCAGAAGCAGAGCTAGCCCCAGGCTCCAAAGACGAAAAGGGTCTGGGGTGGGGGGAAGGGGGCGGCGGCGACGGATGGCTCTACCCATAGTGCAATAGGGGAGGTGATGACGCTATTGTGGCACTTGCTCTCGGTTCTGGGGCAGGGCTCGTTCGTAGAGGCCTTGGCTGGCTTTGCGGCGGATAGCTAGGATCTCCAGCAGCATTTTGAAGCCATCCCGCAGCAGATGGACTTTGGATCCCGGCTGGTTGACCCAATTGATGGGGACTTCCCGGATGCCGTATTGGCGGCGTTTGGCAATCATTAGCAATTCCACATCTACCCCAAAGCCATCGAGGGTGAGATGGCGAGCAATGTCCTGGGCTGCTTTGGCCTCCAGCAACTTGAAGCCACATTGGGTGTCGTAAATGCCCTCAATCACCAGCCACTGCACCAAGCGCACAAAGATCCAGCCAATCAGTTTGCGGTGCCAGCGGGTTTTGACAGCGGTTTCCCGGCTAGACAACACCCGGGAGCCAATCACAATCCGATGGCTAGCACTTAAATGGGGCCACAGCCGCCAAATCTCTTCAATCGGCGTTGCCCCATCCGCATCAGCCAAAAGGATCACCTCCCCCCGAGCTTGCAAGATCCCCTGCTTGAGGGCATGGCCCTTACCGCGATTGGGCTGGTAGCTGATCAACCCCAGTTGCGGATAATCCCCCTGCCAATCCCTCACCACAGCGGCGGTGGCATCCCTGCTGCCATCATCCACCACCCACACCTCGTAACTAATGTCCTGCCAAGGATGAGCCAAAATCTCCCGCACCGTTTTGGGCAAGCGCTCCGCCTCATCCTTGGCCGGCAGAATAATCGATAAACGAGGCCGCGGGATCCCCGGTGGCTCCACCCTCCAAGCCGCCAGTCGATCTGCGTTTGGGGCAGGAGTGCGCTCATCCATAAGCTGCAGAGCAAGCCAACTCCATAACCCTAAGCCCGTCGTCACCCCAAAGTAAAGCAGATGCTAGGCTAACACCATCCCCAATCCCTATCCAACCCGGTCTGCACCAGGAAACTGGTGGTGATATGTTCCAAGGTACCCCAGGCTGCCGGGATCAAAGAAGTAAAATCAGCCACCGCCATCAACAGCAGCGGCTGCTCCAACCGAGCCGGGATCCCGAAAGCCATGATCAGGCTGGCAAACCCCACATCCCCAGGCTCCACAGTACCACCCGCGGCATCTGCTCCCCTGTCTGCCCCAAGCCCGTGAGCAAGGGATCCAGCCACCCATAGCCAGCCCAGCCCTGCAACCGGGATCTCATTTGGATCAGACCCATCCCCACCAGTCCGGCCAGCACAAACCCGATGACCACTGCTTGAAATTGCCAAGGCAGAAGTTGCGGTCGGATTGCCAAAAAAGCTAAGCCCAAAGCCCCACTCAGCACCAATCTGTCCACCAGCCGCTCCACAACCATCGTCGTCGCCACAATCCCGGCGGCATCCCGACCCGTGCAGCGATGGAGCCAGAACAGCCGTAGCCCTTCCCCAGCCCGCGCTGGCAGCAGATGATTCCCCAAATAGCCAACCATCAGCACCTAGGCCAGCAGTTGAGGAGCCAGCAGTTGAGGATCAAGGGTGTGGGGATCCCGAAAACAGGCTTGCCAGCGCCGGGCCCGCAAGCCATAGGCCCCCGGCAGGGCAAGAGCTGCCAGCCCCAGCCCCCAGGGATGAGCCCCTAGCATCCGCTGCCAGACCGTGGTCAGATCAACCTGCCGGCAGGCCAAGCCCAGAAAGACCAAAGTGCTTCCCCAGCCTAGCCAGAGCCGCCACGACCCAAGCATGCTTCCCCCAGCCCTTCCCGTTCCTATCTGGGGGCTGCTGCTACTGCTATCCCCGATTTCGGGGGATCCCAATTAGGATAGATGGAGGAGTTGAGAGGAACTGGGCTATGGTGTGGCGTGGTCAGGCAAGTCCCCTGGATCGCTTTTGGGCTTGTTTGGTGTATTTGTTGCCCCTGACCTCAGCCCTGAGCTTGGGGCAAGGGTTCTTGGAATCCGTGCCTGCTTTGATCCCCCTGTTTGTGCCCCTGTTTCGCCTGGCCATGTTTATGAACCAGTTTGGCGGCTTTACCAGCCTGATAGTGTTTTTGGTGCTGTTTTTTCTGGTGGTACGCAATCCTCGGGTGGCTCACTTTGTCCGTTTTAATACCATGCAAGCCCTGCTGGTGGAGATCGCCCGCTATATTGCCGTGTTGATCCTAGGACTGCTGGTGAGCCTGCTGGGAGGCCTGGGGGTCGATCTGATTATCCAAGCCCTGATGACCACCCTGTTTTTGGGGATTGTGGCCGTGACCGGCTTTGCCTGGTTCCAAAATGCCCGCGGCCACTACCCAGAAGTCCCCGTCCTCTCCGAGGCTGCCTATAGCCAAGTGGGCTAGTGATCCCGAACCCCCTTCCTGTAGAATAGGGGGCATAAGTCACGTTCTTTAATAGACTGGGATTTCCTATGCTGGCTCTCAAGATCTCTGTGTACGCGGTGGTGATCTTTTTTGTGGCGCTGTTTGTGTTCGGCTTTTTGAGCAATGACCCCGCCCGCAACCCCGGTCGCAAAGATCTTGACTAGGCCAAATCAAACACCAAAAACTCACTGCCCTGGGAACTGCTCAACAACAACTCCGGGATCCCACTCACCGCCAGCCCATCCCCTTGGTTTAGGTGCTGCCCTGCCACTAGCAGTTCCCCTCGGGCGACCTGAATCCAGCCATAACGCCCCTCGGGCAAGTTATAGGTGACTGCATCCCCAGGTTGCAGTTGGGCTGCACTCAAGAACACGTCCTGGTGCACCGTGACAGTTCCCCCCCGCCCATCCGGACTGGCAATCAGCTGTAACTGCCCCGGCACAAGCCCTGTGCTTTTCTGCTCATAACTGGGGGCCAAACCCACCTGCGCCGGCAGGATCCAAATCTGCAGCAACCGCACCGGCTCCCGGTCCGAGGCATTCAACTCACTGTGATAGATACCGGTGCCGGCACTCATGCGCTGAATTTCCCCTGCCCGAATCACCGCCCCCGTCCCCAAACTGTCCCGATGCTCCAGGGATCCCGAGAGCACATAGGTCAGGATTTCCATGTCTTGATGCCCATGCATCCCGAAGCCCTTGCCGGGAGCAATGGTGTCATCGTTGATCACCCGCAGACTGCGAAAACCCATGTGAGCCGGGTCATAGTAGCTCCCGAAGGAAAAACTGTGGTAAGTGTCCAACCAACCCCAATTCAGATGCCCCCGCTCCTGACTCCGCCGCACCGCCAACATAACCTCACCCCAGCAACCTAATTCGTTTATATATTATTAGTTTGAATATAAACAAAATAACAGAGGGGTGTCAAGGTTGGGGGCAAGCAGGGCTATGGATCCCGCCTGAGTTGGCCGAGGGTGTAGCGGGAACTGCTTGGGGGGGGTGAGTTGGACGGAGACTATGATGGGATGGTGGCCAGTTGCTTCTGCAAAGGGTAGGGACTCTGTAGTTTGTCCACATAATTGGGGCTTTTCAGGTGGGGAAATGACCAGTCAGAAACTTAGCTTCTTTGAGCGTTATTTAACACTTTGGGTTTTCATCTGTATTGGGGTTGGGATTTTTGTAGGAAAATTATTTCCCAATCTAGCGGTCACCCTGGATCGCCTAAGTATTTATCAGGTGTCACTGCCCATCGCTGTCTGCTTATTTTTCATGATGTATCCGATTATGGTTAAAATTGACTTTAATCAGATCCGGCAGGCCGCAAAAAACCCCAAACCTGTCCTCCTAACCCTGGTCATTAATTGGCTGGTGAAACCCATAAGTATGTTAATTCTGGCCCGTTTTTTCCTCGGTTGGCTCTTGCAAGACTGGTTGGCGGGAACAGAAGTTATCCGTGGTGTCGTAGTTCCTCTCAGTCAATCTTATCAAGCTGGGGCGATTCTTTTGGGAATTGCTCCCTGTACAGCGATGGTTCTGATGTGGGGCTATTTAGCCTATGGTAATCAGGGCCATACTCTGGTTATGGTGGCTATTAATTCATTGATGATGCTAGTTCTCTATGCCCCTTTGGGGCGCCTGCTTTTATCCGCAAGCGATCTGCCTGTCCCTTGGCAAACGATTATCCTTTCGGTGTTAATTTATGTAGGCCTACCTTTACTGGCCGGCATGGGATCCCGATCCTGGATTATCCGGACTCGGGGGCGGCAATGGCTGGAAACGAGGTTCTACCGTTGGCTGGGTTCAGTGGCTACGATAGCTTTGTTGCTCACCCTTATTTTGCTTTTTAGCTTGAAGGGGGAGCTGATCCTCACTAATCCCCTCCATATTCTGTTGATTGCTATTCCCCTCTCTGTACAGACTCTGGTAATTTTTAGCCTCAGTTATGCTGCGGCGCGCTGGCTTAACCTCACCTATGAAGATGCGGCTCCCGCTGCTTTAATCGGTGCTAGTAATCATTTTGAGGTTGCCATTGCTACAGCGATTGTGCTGTTCGGGTTGGACTCCGGTGCAGCCCTAGCAACGGTGGTGGGGGTGTTGATTGAAGTGCCGATCATGCTGCTGCTGGTGACTATCTGTAAGCACACAGCTTTTATGTTCAAACGGGATCCGGAAAAAGCAACCCTGAGGGATCCCCGTTGTTTTCTATTAAAAAACTCTTAAAACGATGGTTGGTCATGATTTGATTCCTATTACCACTGGGGATGGCTCGCTGACGTTTTATTCCCAGGAGTTTGGGCAGGCCTTCCACAATCGGGCCGGGGCCTATGAGGAAGCTCTGGAAAAGTTTGTTCTGCCCTGTCAGTTGCTGCAACTAGCCGCTGAGGCTGGGAGGGTTCAGCTGTTGGATGTGTGTTTCGGGCTGGGCTACAACAGTGCCGTTGCCATCTCCTACATCCGCCGCCACCATCCCCAAGCAGCCATTGAGGTGATTGGGCTGGAGCGCTCCCCGGAAGTGCCGGCCCACGCTTGGGCCGCCGGCGTCAGTCAATGGTGGGATCCTGAGGTGGATTGGCAAACTTTGCTCACCCAAGGCCACCTCCAACAAGGGCCGCTCCGGGCGGAAATCCGTTGGGGGGATGCCCGTCAGACGATCCAAGGGATCCCGGATGGCTGGGCAGATGCGGTGTTTTTCGATCCGTTTTCCCCGTCCGTGTGTCCGGAGTTGTGGACGGTGGAATTTATGGCTCAGGTGGCGCGGACCATGGGACCTCGGGCCCGTTTGGCCACCTATTCCTGTTCAGCGGCCGCCCGGTCGGCAATGCTCAAGGCTGGTTTGCATCTGGGTTCCACACCGCCGGTGGGTCGCCCTTGGCCCGGCACCCTGGCCAGCAAAGATCCCCAGGGATTGCCGCCTTTGTCCCCCATGGACCAAGAACATCTGCGCACCCGGGCAGCGGTGCCCTTTCGGGATCCCGATTTGCGGGGGGATCGGGCTAGCCTGATTAGGCGGCGGCAGCAGGAGCAGCAGCAGTCCTCGTTGGAGCCGACGGCTGCCTGGAAAAAACGTTGGCTGCGCCGTGGGGAGCAGCCAGAATCTTGACACTAATTTTTCTGGCTCTGGGAGAGGCATCTGTTGCAGTATCAATTGAAATGACCATAATAGCTAACGCTGAAAAAAAGGTTCGGCTGCGCAGCTAGAGACGGTGGGCGGACTCATCACCGCCATCCTCACTGTCTTTGGAGCAGAAAGGGATACAACCTTGACTCTTGGGCAGGAGCAACAGCAGCAAGAAAAGCTAGTGCCGTTGTATACAAACCCACCCTCTCCCGCTCTGGGAGAGGGGCCCAAGGTGAGGGAATGGCAATGGCGGAGATTTCCTTTGCCGCCACCCCTAGAGCAACAGCAAGCCACAATCCCCCCAAGTCCAATCCCTTCCATCCAGCCCGGGATATGCATGCCCTGCAGGGGTTTGTCCCCTTCCCGTTTCCCCCATCGGGAGCAACAGGGGCAAACCGCCAACTTTGACGCTCATGGGCAGATGGACTAGCCAGCCCAATACCAACCATGGTTGAGTTCCCCAGCCGGCAGCCATTCTTCTTTCATCATTCCCCCGGTCAGCACAGCCACGGCCACGGCAAGTACCATCCAGACCAAGGGGGCAACCCACCCAACAGGCTATCGAGGGATGGCTCCTGCCGCCGCCGCCGATAACCTAGATGAAAACTGCAGAGGGCAGGTACTACCAGAGGCAGGGCAATCCTGCCATGCCAACCCTGAATATCTTCCCCAGCGCCCATCGTAGGTGGCATAAACCCAAAATCCAGATACCCAAGCCAATACCGCCACTCCATGGCGAATGTGCAGGCAGGCAGGTTGATAGGGGCATGGCTTTTGGCATAATCCTGAAATGGAACTGTAGCCTCATCCTAGCCCCAAAGTTTGGGAACCTTGATGTCGTTGGCGGTTGTTGGGCCTCGCTTTCATGGGCGCACCCTCTGGGTGGCAACTATGCACCGCAAACAGGAGGTGATTGGGCCGGCTCTGGCACCCCTGGAGGTGACCATTGCTGTCCCACCCCTGAATACGGATCTGTTGGGGACCTTTAGTCGGGAAGTGGAGCGGCCTGGCGACCAACTGTTTACCGCCCGCCGCAAAGCCGAGCTGGCCCTGGAGGTGAGTGGGGGGGATTTGGCCGTAGCCAGCGAGGGATCCTTTGCCCCCCATCCCCAGATGCCCTGGATCCCCATCAACCGGGAGCTGGTGCTGCTGCTGGATCGGCAGCAGGATCTGGAGGTGGTGGCAGAGGTCACCTCCACCGAGACCAACTACGCCAGTCGTCAGATCCGCACCTGGGAAGCGGCCCGCAGCTTTGCCCGCCAGGTAAAGTTTCCCGAACACGGCCTGATCCTCATGCCCCAAGCCCAACCCCGCCCTGGGGATCCCATTTTCAAGGGGATTGCCAGTTGGGAGGAGTTGGAGGAGCGGGTGGGGGAGATGTTGCAAAGCCGGGGGACCGCTCACCTGGAAACGGATATGCGCGCCCACTACAACCCCACCCGGATGCAGGTGATCAAACAGGCGACAGAAAAGCTGCTGCAACGGTTAATCAGCCTATGTCCTAGCTGTGGGAGCCCTGGTTTCGGGGAATTTCAGTATATTTCCGGATTGCCCTGCGGGATCTGCGGCACCCCCACCAGTTTGCGCCAAGCTGTCCTTTGGGGTTGTCCAAAATGTCATTACACTGAAAAACGATCCATCCCGGATCACCCGACCACCGCTGATCCTACCTATTGTCCTGTCTGTAATCCCTGACTATGGGTTCTGAACGTTTTTTCCATCGCCTCCGCTGGGGCTTGACCTTAGCCTGGTTGCTGCTTCTTGCCAGCCTGCTTTGGGATCCCATAACTCCCCATCTGACGGCAGCGGATGCCACCTGGAGTCCCCTGCGCTGGGATCCGGAGCGCTGTATTTTGGTGCAGGGGCAATGTTTAGGGGTGGATGTGGCGGATGGCTATGGTTTGGGGGCGGCGATTTTTTGGGGTTTGGTGGTGCCGAGTGCGATTGTGATTTTGCTGATTTTTGGGCATGATCTGTGGCGGCGCATTTGTCCTCTGTCTTTTTTGTCCCAAATCCCTAGGGCCTTGGGCAAACAACGCACCGTTAAGAGGGGAAATCGCTTGGAAGTGCCACGCATTAAACCCGATTCTTGGCTGGGCCAAAATTATCTGTTGGTGCAGTTGAGCTGGTTTTTTGTGGGTTTGTGCCTCAGAATCTTACTGGTGAATGGGGATCGGCTCTGGCTCTTTCTGTGGATTGCTGCCACCATTGTAGCGGCCATCACCGTTGGCTATCTCTATGGGGGGAAAAGCTGGTGCAATTATTTTTGCCCCATGGCACCGGTACAAAAAATCTATGGGGAACCGCGGGCCCTTTTCACCCAGCCTGCCCACCTCAGCGAAGCCAAAATCACCCAATCCATGTGCCGCACTTGGGATCCCGACGGGCAGGAGAAAAGTGCTTGTGTTGCCTGTCAAAGTCCCTGCATTGACATTGATGCGGAGCGTTCCTATTGGGATGGTTTAACCAAGCCCTATGCCCCTCTCCTCTACTATGGCTATGTGGGATTGGTGGTGGGCTATTTTCTTTACTATTACCTCTATGCCGGCAATTGGGATTACTACATGTCTGGGGTCTGGGCTGTGGATCCCAACCCCATGGCCCAATGGGGATCCCCGGGCTGGTATATTGGCGGCTGGGCGATTCCGGTGCCTAAACTCGTGGCTGTGCCACTGACCTTGGGGGTATTTACCTATGGGGGATACTGGTTAGGTTGTGGACTAGAAAGCTGGTTACAGCGGCGTTATCCCCAATTAGGTTTGCAGACGATTCGCCATCGTTTGTTTTCTTTATCAACGTGGCTGATTTTTAATTTCTTTTTTCTGTTTGCCGGGCGTTCTTGGCTAAATCTGCTGCCGGCTTGGGTCGGCTATCTGTGGGAAACGGCGTTGTTATGTGGCAGTTTGATTTGGCTGATTCGCACCTGGGGACGGGATCCGGAACGCTACAATCGTGAAAGTTTATCGAGTCGCCTACGCAAACAATTGAAGAAAATGGGGTTGGATCTAGCGGCGACCTTGGGAGGCAAATCCCTCGATCAGTTGGGGACAGACGAGGTGTTTGTGCTGGCCAAGGTTTTGCCGAGTTTTACCCAGCAAAAACGGCTAGCTGCCTATAAGGAAGTCCTGCGGGAAGCCCTAGAAGAAGGTTATGTCAACAGCAGCACCAGCTTACAATTGCTGGCCAATATCCGCGAAGAACTTGACATCAGTGCCGATGAACACAGCAGCATTTTGACAGAACTCGGCGTTGAAGATCCCGGCTTACTCGATCCCAATTATGTCCATTCTTTGGAAAACTCCGTGCGCCTAAACGGCTATCGCAAAGCCCTCGATCGCCTCCTGCGTCTGCAACAACAAGAACCCCTCACCCAACTGCGACAACGGGATCCCCAACAGATTAAGAAGTTGCGGCAGGATTACTGCATTACCGATCAGGAAGAGGCGGAGATTTTGGCCGGGCTAGAGGGCAACCAGGGGCTATGGCAGCGGGCTCAGCATGTTTTGCAGCAATTGGAAGTTTTGATTCAGCGTTTTCATGCCCTCAATCAGCCTCGTCTCAGTTCTCAGGGGTTGATTTTGTCGGTCTTGCGCACTTCTGTCCGCCATAAAAAGCGGATTATGGTGCGGGGGTTGCTGGAAATGATTGAGGAAGCTGGCCAGCGCGGCGAAGAGACGGCCTACAGCATTGCCCACGCCCTGTCTGCTTTAGCGCCGGGGGTGCTGCCGGAGGTGTTGAGTTCGCCGACCTCCCGCTGGCAGCAGCGCCTACCCCAGGAGATCATTAGGATTTTGCAGCAGCCAGAACCCAATGCCCCCGCCTGTTCCATTAGCCTGGCCGATGGGGAAATTGCCGCCCATCTCCAAGCCCTCACCGGCGACAGCAATCCGATTATCCAAGCAGCCAGTCTGTTCATCCTCGATTACCTGGAAGCCGACCTGCCTGCCATCCAACCCCGCCACCCCCTCGTCCAACAAACCCTAGCCCGCATTCGCCAGGGATCCCAACATCGGCTGGCGGATTTTCCGGGGCTAGAGAAATTGGCCTATTTTAGTAATCACTATTTCTTCACCGATGTCCACACAGAAACCCTGCTGGAGCTATCGGAGTTGGCAACCATCAAAACCTTCCGAGCAGGGGAGATTATCTCCGATGAAACCGATACCTGTCGAGAGTTATTGCTCTTGATTTCTGGCCATGCTCAAATCCAAATCACAACCGCTTCCGGTCAAGAAACCCGCGATTTTGTCATCGGAGAATTGCTCGATGAACTGGAGGTGCTTTCCCAAACCCACTTGGCAGGGCGAATTATCGCCACAGAAACCCCAACCCGCATCATTGCCCTGCCGGTAGATGCCTTGGATGCCATTTTGCTCCATGACCGCCATTTTGCCCGCAAAGTCCTGGAGCTAGAAACCCGCCGGCTCAAGCATTTTGTCGGCAGCGGCAAAACAGCTATTGAGTAAGCTCAGTCACCTGATTTTGCAGGGCCCGCCGCGCCAATTTGGCATAGGTCTTGGCCGTCTCGTAGGGGATCTGCAAATCCGCTGCGATGGTCTGCAAACTTTCGTGATTCTCCCGACGAGCCAAAATCGTCGCCCACAAACTGGCAACCCTCTCCGTTCGGGATCCTCCTTGGCGTTTACGTTGTTCGCTAAAAATTTGCGTCAATTCTTGAATCCGCTCCCCAAGCCGATCCTCAATCGCGGTGGGTTGGGGGTCTTGGGTTTCTTGCCAGCCAAGGCGGGTTTGCCCCAAGCCAAAGGTGGTCTTATGTCCGGTGCCGCTGTAGGGGGCAAAGCGCAATAGGCTATAAATGTGCTGCCTGACTTCCGCTGGCAAACGAGGGGATAATCCCAACTGAATTGCCCCCACAAAACCTGTCACCGAACCCTGTTTGCCGGCAGTAGTTTTGTGGGATTCAATTTTCAGCCGCTGCACAATTACCCCCTCATCCACCTGATCCAAAAAGCTCTCCTCCGGAATCGGGATCCCGGAGAAGGCATTCCAGCGGCGGAGATAACTCTGGAACAGATTGCGAGGGATGGGCAGGGGCAGATGATGGCCGCGGTGGCGAAAGCTTGTCGGCGACAGAAACGTCAGGGACAAAGGTGGGTGGGGGGCTTGGGGGTCAGCGAGGTGGGCATAGGTTGTGGGGGGCAAAGCCACATCCCAACCCGTAATCTGCAAAGGGGAACGGCGTAACTCTAGCAGCGGCGGCAGTGCCCTCAACCAAGCCTGCAACCACTCCACCGGTTCCGGTTGCAGCACCGTGATCAACCAACGGCAAGGCTGCTGCGCCGGCAAAAGCAGCTGGGATCCCTGCTCCCGCAACGGCCCTAGCAAACGGGAGATCGTAAAAGCTTGGGGATCCCCGTCGTGGAGCAGGCGCGAGAGACTGGGGTTCGTCTGCCGCACCTGATCTAGGAACCAAGCATGGAGTCCCTTGGCATAGTGGGGGTCCAATCCATAGGACTGACTCGCCTTGAGATGTAGGGCAACACCAACCACTTGGGATCCCTGGGGGAACATTGTCTGAGAAGCGGTTGATGCCAAGACAGCCTACCCTGAAAGGAATGAATTTCAAGATATTCTTAACAGAATCAATCTTACCAAAACCCATGGTCTATCTTACCCACTAACTCCAACCCTTGGATTGTGGCTCAAGAGTTAAGTCCCTTTTGTGTTGAGTAGAAACAGCTCGGGATCCCCAACCCTTGTCATTAGCGAGGCGATTGGCAAAACTCTTAGGGGTCAAGCCCAGCATAGAAATTGGTGTGATTGCTAGAGACTTACAAAAGGGTTATATTATTGCTAATGAGCGTCCCTATCAACTGAATCCAGATCATCAAATTGATGTTTGAGAATCTGCTTGACATTATCATCCTTACCCTTGAGAATTAATTAAATGGCTCTATGGATTTTGGCTAGAGGACTATGTTTTAGATTGCGTCAAAATGATTGAGAAAACTAGCACAATCTACGATTATGGGCGTAGATCCAGCGGCCAGATAGCAATGGAAATTTTTCTCCTCAGTTTGAGGCTTTAATGATCAATTGCCCGTGTATTATCCCCCATTGACACCGCACCCAATCCAAAGGTCAAAGCTTTTAAGTGGTTTGTTAGAAATGCCAGTTATCTGATCTCTAGTAAGATCGTGGACTCAAGGGCAATCCTAAAACCTAGATAGGAAGACACTTATGGAAACCATCATCATGACGGTGGGAACCTCTCTACTCAAAAAACCGATAAAGACTCAAAAATAAGCGCCCCTGGCTTGATCAGAAATCCATCAGGGATCCCCAACGGGCTTTGGCCTCGATGACATCTACGGA
Organism: Thermostichales cyanobacterium HHBFW_bins_127; assembly: GCA_039794745.1. GTDB lineage: Bacteria > Cyanobacteriota > Cyanobacteriia > Thermostichales > Thermostichaceae > JAUQVP01. The sequence goes on from JAUQVP010000020.1 coordinate 18,663, forward strand.
GATGGCATTGATCAGGGCGGAGACGAATACCTATTGGCGATTGGCTCCCACCCCTCAAATCCACGAAGATTTCAAATCTCTGATTTATCTCCCCTATTTGCAGGAAGGCACTCAACAGAGAATCATTCCGGCCGACTTGCCAGATTCCGGCAGGGATTGATTAGAGGTGATTCAGGTTCAAACCGGCAAAGCCCATCATCATCCCCGCCCCTGGCCCAAAGTGGCAAAGCTCCTGCAGGACTCGTTTGTTATGATCCCCAAGCCTATGCTGCCCCCAAAAATGGGCTGAAATCCTGTCCGCCCAAAACCCCTGATGGAGGGATCCATCTGCACGAGAGCGAAGATACCCACATGGCCGTTATGGTAGAGACAACGGGTTACACCCCCGACCACCTCGAGCAAGCCGCCGTTGAACCGCGGGAACGCCTGGGTCGCTTGCTCTGATTTCAAGGCACAACCCCCAAACCATTGTGGATCCGGGATCCCGAGGTTAGGGTTTGTCCTTGCCAGATCAGGGTGGTGGAGCTGCCGCCATCGAGGTTGAGGGCAAAACGGCAGCCCTGCTGCTGCAAAAAGTTGGCTAGCTCCGCCAGGGTCAGCCCCAAGGATTCCTGGGAAGCCCCCACACTGATCAAGCTGAGGCTATTGTCTAGGCAGAGAGCGCTGCGGGCAGCGCGCTGGCGGGCAAAAGCCGGTTGAAACCGCTCCCATTCCGCATCCAAAACCACCCGCCCTTCAGCCACCAACAAGGGCCCTGCCCCTAAAAGGTGAGGAAAATCTTCAAGTTCCGGCGGGTCAAACTGCTCACTCCAGACAACTTGGGATCCCAGACTCAGATCTTGCAGCCGCTGCCAAGCCTGCCAGCCCCGCGCCACCAACAGCCATTGCCGGCGGCTGAGGGGAAAACTGCTCCCACCCGCCCGCCCAGTAGGATACAAAGCCACCACCCGATCCTGCTCCATCAGGGCCACCAACTCCTCATCCGTCTGGGCAACATAGCGGGATCCCCAGTGGTGGGTGTAGGCAGCCACCCCCGGCACCACATAACCACTATTGAGGGTCAAGACCGGAATCGGGTCCATCCCTGCTGCCCGCACCTGTCCTCGCCAGCGCAGCCGGCTGATGCGCATTTCCCCCTGATCATTCCAGGCCAGCACCCCCCGCCCCAAAATCGGCGACGACCACCACTGCCCCTGCCAGCGCAAAGCCCCCAAAGGCTGCTGGGTCAGGCGATTGAAAAATCCCCCGTTAATGGCAATCGGCATCCCCAAAGCCAAGTTTTCCAGGGGTTGCAAGCCGTCTGTGGCTTTCAGGAGTTGCAGCCGCACCCGACTCGGGAGGCGCACCACCCGCACCGGCTGGGATCCCCAGACCTTCAGCTCCAGGTGAGGCAGTCCCCAAGCCGCTCCTGCCCACAGGCTCAGCCCCAGCAGGCATCCTAGGATCCGCACCATGCTCCCACAAACACCAAACTTGCCGACCCCGTCATCCAGACATGGTTCGTTTGCGGATCCCAAGCGATCTGTAAATCTCCCCCCGGCAGTTGTACCGTCGCTTGCCGGTCCGTTTGTCCCGTCAGCACCCCTGCCACCAGACTGGCACAAGCCCCCGTTCCGCAGGCCAAAGTTGCCCCTGCCCCCCGTTCCCACACCCGCATCTTCAGCCGCTGCCGGTCCAGCACCTGGACAAACTCCGTATTCACCCGCTGCGGAAAGGCCGGATGGTGCTCAAACAACGGTCCCACCTGCGCCAACGGGATCCCCGCCACATCCTCCACAAACACCACCGCATGGGGATTGCCCATACTCACACAGGTCACCAGCCACTCCTGCCCCGCCACCAGCAGCGGATGATTGACAACCTTCCCCTCCGCCAACGTCGTTGGGATCTCGGATGCCAACAGCTTCGGCAGGCCCATATCCACCCGGATCAAGCCCTCAGGGGTAAAACTTGGCTTCATCAAGCCGGCCAGAGTTTCGATGACCAAATCCCCGCGGGGATCCCCCAGATCGCGGATGAACTGAGCCAGACAGCGGATGCCATTGCCGCACATTTCCGGCTCCGAGCCATCGCTATTGACAATGCGCATCTGGTAGTCCCCTTGCCCTTGGGCGGGCAGCAGGAAAATCACCCCATCCGCCCCGATGCCGAAATGGCGATCACACCAGCGCTGCACCTGAGCTGGCGTCAGCAACAGATCCGACTGCTGGCGATTGTCCAGCAGAATAAAATCATTCCCCAGCCCCTGGTACTTATGAAACCCCAGCCCCATCCCGGGATCCCCCTAAGAAATACTGCTGAGGGTATCTTTGAGCACCGTCCGGGCGGCCAAGTGCTTGCGGGTGGACTCTAGGATTTCCGCTTCTCGGCGCAGGCGTTTGCCCGTATCCCGCAGTTCCAGCAGGGCCTGCTGTTCCTCCACCGCCCCCTGAAAATTGCCAGCGATCCAATAGGACAGTTCCACCGGGGTTGTAGGCAGGGAATCGGGCAGTTCAATTTGGCGGTCTGTCAGCTTCGCCGTCAACCGCACCACATCCTCCAGCAGTTGCCGCACCTCCACCACCAAAGCTTCCGGGTCATATTCACTGTTGACATCATCGCCGATCCACTGCACCCGCCCGATCAGATAGGGTTTTTCCCGAACAATCCCCAGCACCTGGAAGCGCTGTTGTCCGATCGTCAGGATATTCATGCGGTCATCCGGCAGGCGTTGCAACTGTAAAATCTCCGCACAACTGCCCACCTTCGCCGGGGCCTGGGTAGCAGGATTCCAGAGCAGCACCCCAAAGCGGCGGTCGCTTTCCATCACCGTATTGATCATCATCCGGTAGCGCGGCTCAAAGATATGCAGCGGCAGCGGTCTACCGGGGAACAACACCACCTCAGGCAGCGGAAACAGAGGCAATTCGCGAATGTCCAGAGATGACAACGGCATAGCGAGTCAGGGGGATACTCTTCACTATCCTAAACCACTTTACAGTTCGTAACGAGTCTATTCAGCCTCTATTCCTGGCCGGCAAAGTCGTGTATTGTGACAATTTTGGGGAGAGCAACCTTTAGAGTTAGAATAGATCCCCACCGTTGGATAAAACCTTGAGCCAGTCTGACCTAGCCGAGCTGCTGACCCAACTCAGTACCCTCAAAGACCATCCCCATGCCGACCAGTGGTTAAAAGCGCTGCGGGCCCTCGTCAGGATGATCCAGGGGAATCTCACCCGTCTTGACAGTAAGATTTTGGCTTCCACCCTGCAAGACATGGAGATGGGCTACCGGGCCTTTGCCCCCTACCAACATCACCGCAAAGTGGTGATCTTCGGTTCTGCTCGTCTGCCGGAAACCTCCGAAGAATACCAGCAGGCTCTAGCCTTTGCCCAATGCATTACCCGGGAGGGGTTTATGGTCTTGACCGGGGGCGGCGGGGGCATCATGGAAGCCGGCAACCGGGGAGCTGGATTAGAAAACTCCTTCGGCTTGAACATTCAATTGCCCTTTGAGCAGAGTGCCAATCCCGTTTTAGCTGCCAGCGACCGGGTCATTAACTTCAAATATTTCTTTTCCCGCAAACTCTTTTTTTTGAAAGAATCCGATGCCATTGCCCTTTTTCCCGGGGGTTTTGGCACCCAGGATGAAGCCTTTGAATGTTTGACCCTGATGCAAACTGGCAAAGCCCAGATCATGCCCCTAATTCTCATTGATAAACCCGGGGGAGCCTACTGGCAGGAATGGGATGAATACGTCCGGGAGCATCTCTTAGTGCGGGGTTTAGTCAGTCCGGAGGATTTACATCTCTACCAGCTCACCGATGATATTGGAGTTGCCTGTCAAGCTATCAAGGACTTCTACCGGATTTTTCATAGCCATCGCTACGTCAAGGGCAAACTGGTGTTGCGGGTGAACCAAGCCCCATCGTCCATTGCCTTGGGGATTTTGAATGCGGAGTTCAAGGATATTCTCACCCAGGGGGAAATTCAGCTCAGTTCCATTTTGCCAGAAGAAGAAGGCGAACTGCCCCACTTGCCTCGTCTGGTGATGGATTTTAACCAGCGTAACTTTGGGCGATTATGGCAATTGATTCGCCGCCTCAATGAGCTCTGTGTGATGCCGGATGCCCATCCTGAGTACAAATAGTTTTTGGATACTTCTTACCCCAAGAAAACTTAAATAAACTTGCCTTATGGCCAAGCATCTATAAAGTTGCCTCTTTAATCAACATCAATTAGTTCACATCTGAGTATCTAAACCGGCAAAACCCTAAAGGCTAACTTGTGCCGAATCGAGGGCTGAGGTGGCTGGGGTTGTGACAGCCCAAGGGGGGCATTCCCAGAGGATCAGGGTTTGGTTATCGGTTTCCTCCTTAGCCAGGGCCATTTCCAGCAACCGCTCTGCCCGTTCCTCCAAACTCCAGGAGGACTCCGCCAAGGTATCGGCAATTTCCGCCGGACTGAGTAAACCCGACACCCCATCAGAACACAGCAACACCAAATCCCCCGGCTGCAACCAGCGCACATACAGAGGAAATTCATCCGGCAAATATGGGCAACCCAAGTAGTATTGCAACTGCCCCCGATATTGATGGCACAGGGCTTCTTCCGGGGTGATCAGGCGGTGGGCTGCCAGGATGCCGGTGACGGAATGATCCTGGGTCACCTGCTCTAAGTGTTGGTTGTGAACCTGGAAATGATAAAGGGGACTATCCCCCAAATTGACCGCAATCAGGGCATCTCGCCACACCAAAGCCGCAACCAAGGTGGAACCCGCCTGCTGCCAACCCTGATCCTCCACCATGTACTGCACCAAAAAGTTGGTGTGGGCCAGAGCCCCCGCCAAAATCTTTTGCAGCCCCTCCACCGATAAACGCAATTCCCCCCGATTGTGGGTACTGATGTGCTGCACCAAATAGGACTTCATCGCCAGCAAAGCTTCCCGGCTGACATCCTCCCCGTGCTCATGCCCCCCCATGCCGTCCGCCACCATCATCACCGTCAAGGGATCCCCGTTCAGTGTTGGGGAAAACCAGAAACAATCAAAGCTATCTTCGTTGTTCTCTCGCTTATTTTGTTCGCTGCGGACGACATAGGAGACGGGGGGGAGGGGTGCAGACACAACGGCACACGGCTAAAGGCGAGTCTAATAGACTAGGATAGCGAACCTTCCCCTCTTTGTTGCTGGGTTGCAGGATTTTTTAGCAATAGGTATTTTAGCGCCATATCACAAAGTTTTCGATCCCGGCTTCGGGGGTGGGGAAGCTGCTCAGCACCCGATCCATGCTGGTTAGATCAAGCACAATCTGAACCACCTCCGGCACCCGACACAGACAGACATTGCCCCCCTTACTGCGACATTGGCGCAGCAGGGAGATCAAGGTGCCCAAGCCGGAGCTGTCCATAAACGTCACTTCTTTCAAGTCCAAAAGCAAGTTAACCAGCCCCTGATCGATCACCTGCTGCACCTGCTGGCGGATCTCGGCAACAGTTTTGGCATCAAAGCGCCCCTTCAGGGGAATAACAGCTAGGGGTTGTCCGTTGGGGGCATGGGCAGTCTGAAACTCAAGGGCCATAACACGCTTTCACTCTGGAACTTACTTTACCAAGGTTGGGTGGAGTTGCACCATCAGCCCCCACCCCTCCCCCAATCAACCAGTGCGGATGGCGAGACTCGAACTCGCAAGGTTGCCCACACGCCCCTCAAACGTGCGCGTATACCAATTCCGCCACATCCGCTCAAGCATTAACTACGCTACTGTGGTTTGGGGGGAGCGTCAAGTCTCAGGTTTAAGCAGGGGAAAGGCAATCACATCCCGAATGCTGGCAGCATCGGTCAGCAACATCACCAGCCGGTCAATCCCCATGCCCATCCCCCCGGTGGGCGGCATGCCATACTCCAAGGCATTGACAAAGTCTTCGTCAAAAAAATGCGCCTCCTCATCCCCAGCGGCTTTCAGTTCTGCCTGCCGCAGTAACCGCTGCCGCTGATCCACCGGGTCGGTCAACTCAGAATAGCTGTTGGCCAACTCCCGACCCACCACATATAACTCAAACCGCTCCACCAACCCCGGCTTGCTGCGATGGGGCCGGGTCAACGGGGAAGTCTCCACCGGATAATCCAACACGAAAGTTGGCTGGCGCAAAACCTGCTCGCAACAGTGCTCAAAGGTCCTCACCAACAACACCCCCAAACTCTCCACCCGCTCCAGATCCGGGATCCCGAATGTTGCCACGGCTTGTTTGCCCGCTGCCAGATCCGGGATCTGGGAAAAGTCAATGCCGGTTATCTCCTGCACCAGATCGTGCATGGTGATTCGTCGCCAGGGGGGGGTGAGGTCGATGGTTTCCCCCTGGTAGCTGATCTGGAGGGTGCCGAGGACGGTCTCAGCTGCCTGTACCACCAGGGTTTCCGTCAGGGTCATCATATCGTGGTAGTCGGCATAGGCCTGATAGACCTCCAGGGAGGTAAATTCTGGGTTGTGGCGGGTGGAGATCCCTTCATTGCGAAAGACCCGCCCTAGCTCATAAACCCGCTCAAACCCCCCCACCACCAACCGCTTCAAGGCCAATTCCGTGGCAATGCGCAGGTACAGATCCATGTCCAGGGCATGGTGGTGGGTCTGGAAGGGTCTGGCCTCCGCCCCTCCCGGGATCCCTTGTAGGACTGGGGTTTCCATTTCCAGGAAGCCTTGGGTTTCCAGGGTGTGGCGCAGGGATTGGAGGATGGTGGCGCGGCGGCGGAAGGTTTGCCGGACTTCTGGGTTGACGATCAGGTCCACATAGCGTTGGCGGTAGCGTTTTTCCACATCCCTGAGACCGTGCCACTTATCGGGCAGGGGGGCAATGGATTTGGTGAGGATGGTGTAGGTGGTGACCCAGACGGAGAGTTCTCCTTTTTCCGTGCGGCGGATGGTGCCGGTGGCTCCCAGCCAATCGCCGCTGTCCACCAGTTTATCGAGGATTTTGAAAGCTGTTTCCCCCATGGTTTCGCTGAGGCGTTTTTTCTCCAGGTAAAGCTGGATGGTACCGGACTCATCTTGGAGGGTAAAGAAAGCCAACTTGCCCAACACTCGGCGGGCCATCACCCGCCCTGCCACCTGCACCACCACCTCCAGCGTCTCCCCGGCGGGCAAGTCCCGGTAGGTTGCCTGCAGTTGGGCTGCTTGGTGGGTGACCGTAAACCGATAGGCATAGGGTTCAATGCCCATAGCCCGCAATTGCTCCACTTTATGCAGGCGTTCCTGTTTGAGGGCATCGTAGGACATAGAGTTTTCTCAAGCTTTCCTGCCTATTATCTACGACCTAAGGACTGCTCAAAGCGGATCCCGGCAAGAATCACCCCCACCCCACACAGCACCAAAGCCAAAGACTTGAGCAACAGCCCCGTGTCATATTCAAAAAAGCGGGTCATCACTGTCAGGGATAAAAACAGCAACCCCAGCCAAAAGCGCCAGCGACTGCCCTGCATCAGCCCCTGCCAAACCAAAGAACCACTGGCCACCAGCAAAGCCAAATTGACCCAAATCACCTTCAGGCCCCACCAAGATCCTGTGCCGGAGACCACCACCAGGGTCAGCCAAGCCAAGGCCAGCAGGGACTGACTGCGCCACCAGTTGCGCTCCTGCATGGACTGCTGTTGCCACCAGATCACCGCAATCCCCACCACCCCGCCAATGGCCAAGGCCACCGAACTCCCCCAGAGCACCACCAAAGAAACCCCACGCCACACCAACCCCAGCCCCGTCAACACCACCAAGCCAACCCAAATTATCTGCAAACCCCTTTGCAGCACCTGCCAACGGGGATCCCGGCCGACCATATGTTGGGCATTGCCGATCCAGAGGGTCACCGCCAGCAGCGCCAGCCCCCACAGGCTCAGCACCTTAGCCAAGCCCAGCTCCGGCACCTTCAGATGCTCCTGATTGAACCAGAAACTCTGGGCATACAGGGATCCCAGCAGCAGGCTGGCGGCCAGAAAAACAGTCATCGGCACAAAATCCAGGGGAGTTTGGTCCTGGGGATCGGGGGCCAAATGGAGTTGCAGCCAAGGCAGCCAGCGTTGGTGCCAGCCCGCCCAGCCCCAACTCAGGGCCACAAACAGCAGCACCCCCCAGGGGGCCGCGGCGACATCCCCAAACAGACCTGCGCAGCCCAGGGCCAGCAGCAGCAACCCCAACACCCAAATCCCCCGGGAACGACACCAATAGGCCAACGGCAAACCCAGCCCCAAGGCCAGCCAGGGCAACAGGGCCGGATGATAAAACCACACCTCCCGGTTGCCAGGCACATCCAGTGCCCCCAACAGCAGCAGCCCCAGCCCCAGGATCCCCGAGGGCGTATGGCGGATCCCATAGGCCACCGCCACCACCCCCAACCCCCAGTACCCCAATAGCCCCGCCACCGGCCCACTCACCTGAAACCACTGGGCCATCAAGCCAATACTCGCCCCCAGAGTCAACTCCCCCATCACCAGCAACGCCGTCCCCAAACGGGCCCGGGATCCCCGCCAGAGGCGGTAGCCTGCCCCCTGCAAACCGACCATCAGCCCCAGGGCCCCCAGCGCCCGCACCCCCCGCGGGATCCCCTGCCAATTGGCCGCCACAAAACTGATCACCCCCAGGCCGATCAAAATCCCCCCCAGGATAAACAGCACCAGGGCAAAAGTACCTCCTGCCTGCTGGGTCAGTTGGTCCACCTGGTAGTAATCCCGGAGGCGCTGCCGCTGCTCCGGCGTAATCAACCCCTCCGACACCCACAGATCCAAAGCCGCCGCCAAATCCCGCCGGAAGCGATCACTCATCCCCAACCCCTTGACCCCTCTGCTGCTAGGGTAAGGGATCAGCCCTAGTAAAAGCGACTGACCGTTTGTTCTGCCACCGTCATCAGCGCCTGCTTAGCCGGAGAACTGGGCAAGATTTCTAGGGCCCGCAGCGCCTTCTGCACATAACTGCTGGCCAACTGCCGCGACTTCGGGATCCCTTGACTTTGGCGCACCAAAGATACCGCCGTTTGCAGATCCCCTGGTTCCGTCAGATGGCGTTCAATCAGGGCGGCTAGTTCGGGAAACTCCCCCAAGGCATAGAGCACCGGTGCCGTCAGATTTCCCTGACTTAGATCCGACCCCGCCGGCTTACCCAGAGTTTCCGAAGAACTGGTATAGTCCAGCAGATCATCGATGATTTGAAAAGCAATACCAAAACAGCGGCCGAACTCATACATCGCCTCCGCCACCTCCTCCGAGGCATCACTGAGCAACGCCGCCGCCTTAGCACTGCCCGCCAGCAGAGAAGCCGTCTTGTAGAAATTTTTTTCCAAATAACTTTCCAGCGTCAGGGACAGATCAAAAGCCGTCAGACTTTGACGAATCTCCCCCTCAGCAAAATCCTTAATCACCTGAGAGAGCAGCTTCACCACCTCCAGGTGATCCAGATTGGCCAAATACCACGACGACTGGGCAAAGAGAAAATCCCCCGCCAGCACCGCCACCCGATTGCCGAAATCATGATTGACCGTCCCCACCCCGCGGCGCTTATCCGCCGTATCAATCACATCATCGTGAACCAAACTGGCCGTATGGATCATCTCCGTAATTTGGGCCAACCGGCGGTGCCGTGGCAGCAGAGAACCATCTGGCGTCGTCGCCCGCCCCACCAACAACACCAACATCGGGCGGATCCCCTTACCCTGGGCCGAAAACAAATGCTCCGCCGCCAGCGCCAAAATCGGGTGTCGCGCCCCTACCAACGTCCGTAGATCCTGCAAAAGCTGCCTAAGATCCTCTTCCACCAGAGCAAAAGGAGAAACCGCTGAGGTCATGCGCCGCGCCACCGTGACGACAAAAGTGAGGGAGAAAGTTACGAAATTTTACATACTCTCACGCTAGTTCCTTTTCTGCCCAAAAGCAAGTCGCAGCAGTACCGGAATCGGCGGAGTTAAGCTAGGCCGTTCCCTTGACGGCCATTGTAGAAAACTGCTATGGTAAATCTCTGTGTCTAATTCCATCTGCACCCGCTGACCATGCCTACCATCCAGCAGCTTATCCGCGAAGAGCGCAGCGTTGCCAAGCGCAAGACCAAATCCCCGGCCCTGAAGGCTTGTCCCCAGCGGCGGGGGGTATGTACGCGGGTGTACACCACCACCCCCAAGAAGCCCAACTCAGCCTTGCGCAAGGTAGCGCGGGTGCGTTTGACCTCCGGCTTTGAAGTTACGGCCTATATTCCTGGGATTGGGCACAACCTGCAAGAGCACTCTGTGGTGATGATTCGCGGTGGTCGGGTCAAGGATCTGCCTGGGGTGCGTTACCACATCATCCGTGGCACCCTAGATGCGGCCGGCGTCAAGGATCGCCTGCAAGGGCGGAGCAAATATGGGGCCAAGCGTCCCAAACCTGGGGCTGCCAAAGGGGCTGCTCCTGCTGCCGGCAAGAAAAAGTAGTTTGTTTCGTTGGAACTCCTGCCGTTTATGTCTCGTCGTAACCGTGCCCCACAGCGGATTGTGCCGCCCGACGCCAAGTACAACAGTCGTCTGGTCACCATGTTGATCAAGCGGTTGATGTTAAAGGGCAAAGGGTCCTTGGCTGCTCGGATTGCCTACGAAGCCCTTGACATTGTTGGGGAGCGCACCGGCAAAGAACCCTTGGAGATTTTGGAATTAGCCGTGCGCAACGCCACCCCCACCCTAGAGGTGAAAGCCCGGCGGGTGGGTGGGGCTACCTACCAGGTGCCTGTGGAGGTGAAGTCGGAGCGGGGGGTGGCTTTAGCCTTGCGTTGGTTGATTCAGTTTTCCCGCAGCCGCGCGGGCAAAACCATGGCCAGCAAACTGGCCAACGAGATGTTGGATGCCTCCAACGAAACCGGCAACACCATCCGCAAGCGGGACGAAACCCACAAAATGGCCGAAGCCAACAAAGCCTTTGCCCACTACCGCTACTAGTGAGGACAGAGCCAAAAAAGGTTAGAATCATTAAGGAATATTTCAGCCATAGGGCATCATCCCTAGCGAGGCACTTAGGAGGACAAGGTGGCACGCACGATTCCGTTGCAACGAGTCAGAAACATTGGTATTGCTGCCCACATTGACGCGGGCAAGACGACCACCACAGAGCGGATCCTCTTTTACTCTGGGGTGATTCACAAGCTGGGGGAAGTGCACGAGGGCACGGCGGTCACCGACTGGATGGAGCAGGAACGGGAGCGCGGCATCACCATCACTGCGGCGGCCATTTCTACCGCCTGGACGGTGCGGGATCCCGAAAACCCTACGCAGCCGGATCCCCAGGCATTGGAGCACCGCATCAACATTATTGACACCCCTGGGCACGTGGACTTCACCATTGAGGTGGAGCGGTCCATGCGGGTTTTGGACGGGGTGATTACGGTGTTGTGTTCTGTGGGTGGGGTGCAGCCGCAGACGGAGACGGTTTGGCGGCAGGCGAATCGCTACAACGTGCCGCGGATTATTTACGTCAACAAGATGGATCGCACTGGGGCCAATTTCTACAAAGTGTTGGAGCAGGTGCGGGAGCGGCTGAAGGCGAATGCGGTGCCGATTCAGTTGCCCATTGGAGCCGAGGATAGCTTTGAGGGGATTGTGGATTTGGTGCGGATGAAGGCCTATGTCTATCGCAATGACCAGGGCACGGATATTCGCATCCAAGAGATTCCGGCTGAGATGGTGGATTTAGCCAATGAATATCGGGAGAAGCTGATTGAAGCGGCGGCAGAAACCAGTGACGAGCTGCTGAGCAAGTACTTTGATGGGGAGCCGCTGACGGAGGCGGAGGTGACCGAGGCCCTGCGCAAGGGGACCATCAGCGGCACGATTGTACCGGTGCTGTGTGGTTCATCTTTCAAGAACAAGGGGGTGCAGTTGCTGCTTGATGCCGTTGTCAAGTATTTACCTTCCCCGGTGGATATTCCGGCGATCAAGGGGCATTTGCCGGATGGCACCCCGGTGGAGCGCCATGCGGATGACAATGAACCCCTAGCCGCTTTGGCTTTCAAGATTATGGCGGATCCCTATGGTCGCTTGACCTTTGTGCGGGTGTATTCTGGGGTGCTGCAGAAAGGTAGCTATGCCCTCAATGCCACCAAGAACAAGAAGGAGCGGATTTCCCGTTTGATTGTGTTGAAGGCGGATGAGCGGATTGAGGTGGATGAGCTGCGGGCTGGGGATCTGGGGGCAGTGCTGGGTTTGAAGGATACCTTTACGGGGGATACCCTCTGTGCCGAGTCGGATCCGGTGATTTTGGAATCGCTGTTTATTCCGGAGCCGGTGATTTCGGTGGCGGTGGAGCCCAAGACCAAGGCGGATCTGGAGAAGCTCTCGAAGGCGTTGCAGGCGCTGGCGGAAGAAGATCCTACCTTCCGGGTGCGGGTGGATCCGGAGACCAACCAAACGGTGATTTCTGGGATGGGAGAGCTGCACCTGGAGATCCTGGTGGATCGGATGTTGCGAGAGTTTAAGGTGGAAGCCAATGTGGGGGCACCCCAGGTGGCCTACCGGGAGACGATTCGCAAGCCGGTCTCGCGGGTGGAAGGGAAGTTTGTTCGCCAGAGTGGTGGTCGGGGCCAGTACGGCCATGTGGTGATCGATCTGGAGCCGGCAGAACCGGGCACGGGTTTTGAGTTTGTCTCCAAAATTGTCGGGGGGGTGGTGCCTAAGGAGTACATCGGCCCGACAGAGCAGGGGATCAAGGAAGCCTGTGAATCGGGGGTGGTCGCCGGTTATCCGTTGATCGATGTCCGGGCCACGCTGGTGGATGGTTCCTATCACGAGGTGGACTCCAATGAAATGGCTTTCAAGATTGCCGGTTCGATGGCCTTGAAGCAAGCCGTGAAAATGGCCAACCCTGTGATTTTGGAACCGACGATGAAAGTTGAGGTGGAGGTGCCCGAGAACTTCCTGGGGGATGTGATTGGGGATCTCAACTCGCGGCGCGGGCAAATGGAGGGTATGGAAACCAACGCCGGCATGAGTAAGGTTACCGCTAAGGTGCCCCTTGCCGAGATGTTTGGTTATGCCACCGACCTGCGCTCCAAAACTCAGGGTCGAGGGACTTTTTCGATGGAGTTTAGCCATTATGAAGAAGTGCCTCGCTCCATTGCTGAAACCATCATTGCTAAAAATAAAGGAAACGAATAATGGCACGTGCTAAGTTTGAACGGACCAAACCCCACGTTAACGTTGGCACTATCGGCCACGTTGACCATGGTAAGACGACGTTGACAGCGGCAATTACGTCGGTGCTGGCGGCCCAAGGGAAGGCGCTGGCGCGTAAGTACGACGATATTGATGCGGCACCGGAAGAGAAAGCCCGGGGGATCACGATCAATACGGCCCACGTGGAATATGAAACGGAAACCCGTCACTATGCCCACGTGGACTGCCCTGGTCATGCTGACTATGTGAAGAACATGATCACGGGGGCTGCCCAGATGGATGGGGCAATTTTGGTGGTCTCCGCTGCCGATGGCCCGATGCCGCAAACCCGGGAGCACATCCTGCTGGCCCGGCAGGTGGGGGTGCCGAATCTGGTGGTCTTCATGAATAAGGAAGACATGGTGGACGACCCGGAACTGCTGGAATTGGTGGAGTTGGAGGTGCGGGAACTGCTGTCCTCCTATGATTTTCCGGGGGATGAGATTCCGGTGATCAAGGGTTCGGCGCTGCGGGCGTTGGAAAAGATGCAGGCTAATCCCAAGACCCTGCGGGGTGAGGATCCCTGGGTGGACAAGATCTATGAGCTGATGGATGCGGTGGACTCCTATATTCCGACGCCGGAGCGGGATGTGGATAAGCCGTTCTTGATGGCGGTGGAAGATGTGTTCTCCATTTCCGGTCGGGGGACGGTGGCCACAGGTCGGATTGAACGGGGTCGGATCAAGGTGGGCGAAACCGTTGAAATCGTTGGTATCAAGGAAACCCGCTCGACAACGGTGACCGGGCTGGAAATGTTCCAAAAGACGTTGGAGGAAGGCCTGGCCGGGGACAACGTCGGGGTGCTGCTGCGGGGTATTGCTAAGAATGATATTGAGCGGGGGATGGTGCTGGCGAAGCCTAAGTCGATTACGCCTCACACGGACTTTGAGTCGGAGGTCTATGTGTTGAAGAAGGAAGAGGGCGGGCGCCATACGCCGTTCTTCGCTGGCTACCGGCCGCAGTTCTACATCCGCACGACGGATGTGACGGGGACGATTGCCTCCTTTACGGCGGACGATGGCAGCACGCCGGAAATGGTCATGCCCGGTGACCGGATCAAGATGATGGTGCAGCTCATCAACCCGGTGGCGGTGGAGCAGGGGATGCGCTTCGCCATTCGGGAAGGGGGCCGGACGGTGGGTGCCGGGGTGGTCTCTAAAATCGTTAAGTAGTTGAATCCTGTGGTTCGGGCAGGGGTGTGACAGCCCCTGTCTTTTCGTCTGTCGAGGCTGGAATTATGACAACTGCTACTCAACAAAAAATCCGTATCCGCTTGAAAGGGTTTGACCACCGCTTGCTGGATACGTCCTGTGAAAAAATTGTGGAGACGGCCAACCGCACTAATGCGGTGGCGGTAGGGCCAATTCCCCTGCCAACCCATCGGCGCATCTACTGTGTGCTGCGCTCACCCCATGTGGATAAGGACTCCCGGGAACACTTTGAAACCCGTACCCACCGCCGCATCATCGATATCTATCAGCCGTCCTCGAAGACGATTGATGCGTTGATGAAGCTCGACTTGCCAGCAGGGGTGGATATTGAGGTAAAACTCTGAAACATCCCCCCTAAGCTCTCTAGATCCGGCAAGATATGGTCGGGGCGAAGACTCAGGCACTCTTGGGGATCCCCGTAGCCGTAGCTAGCCCAGGCAACGGGGATGCCAATGTTGCGAGCAAAGCGGATGTCGGTGGCGGTGTCTCCGATCAGGAGGCAGTTTTGGCCCTTGGGGATGTGGGGGCGGAGACGATGTTGGAATAGGGCCGGATCGGGTTTGAGGGGCTGACCGGGGCTCTCGCCGATGACTTGGCTGAAGAAGGAACGGATGCCAAGGCGTTCTAGGGCTGGCTCTAGGGCTGTCTGGGTTTTGTTGCTGACAAGAAACATGGGGATCCCGAGACCGTGGATGGTACTTAGCAGGGAAAGGGCACCGGGGTAGAGTTGGGTGCTCTGGTCAGCTTGGGGGTAGTGCTGGCGATAGGTGTCAACCAGGCGATCCACCATGGCGGGGGGAAGGCCAGGGTCAAGGAGCTGAAAGCCTTTGGCTAGGCCGTAGCCGATGATGGCGCGAATCTCCTCGGCCCTGGGCTGGGGACGACCATGGATGGCGAGGGTGGTGCGGATGGTGGCCATGATGGCAGGCTGAGAATCCACAAGGGTGCCGTCAAAGTCCCACAAAAGAGTCTGCGGTAAGGAAAAAAACATGCCGATTAACTAGCTAAGACAGGAGTATGATACGGGATCAGACTGGCTGAAAAGGGCAAAGCCATGCGCTTAGGGGTGATTGCCGAACACTTGGGCTGCGAACTCTATGGGGATCCCGATCTGGAGATTACGGGGGTGGCAGCCCTCCCTGAGGCCCAACCGGGGGAACTGTCCTTTCTTGGGGATCCCAAGTATCTGCCGCTGTTGGCCTCCTGTCGGGCCAGTGCCCTGATTGTGCCGGTGGGTTTGTCCTGTGAGTGGGCAGGGGCCATGCTTAGAAGCCGGGATCCCCGTTTGAGTTTTGCCCAGGCCATTGGGTTATTTCACCGGGATTGGCAGCCGCCGGTGGGGATCCATCCCACGGCGGTGGTGGGGGAGCGGGTGGAGATAGGGGCAGGGGTAGGGATTGCAGCTGGGGTGGTGATTGGGGATGAGGTCAAAATTGGTCCGGGATCCCGGATTCACCCGAATGTGACGATTTATCCGCGGGTGCAGATTGGGGCGGATTGTGTGGTGATGGCGGGGGCAGTGTTGCATGAGCGGACGGTGATTGGGGATCGCTGTGTGATTCACTGTGGGGCGGTGATTGGGGACGATGGTTTTGGTTATGTGCCTTTGCCGGATGGGAGTTGGCAGTTCATGCCCCAGTCGGGGCGGGTGGTGCTGGGCAATGATGTCCATATTGGCAGCAATACAACGGTGGATCGACCCGCGGTCGGAGAGACCTACTTAGCCGATGGGGTGAAGATTGACAACCTGGTCATGGTAGCCCATGGAGTGAAGATGGGGCCCAACTGCCTTTTGGTGGGCCAAGTGGGTTTGGCCGGGGGGGTGAAGTTGGGAGAACGGGTGATCATGGGCGGTCAAAGCGGGGCTGCCGGTCATATTACCGTTGGGGATCATGTCACGGTCGTTGGGCGCACGGGCATTACCTCAGATGTAGAGGGACATCAGGTGATTGCCGGCTTTCCCCACCAGTCAGATAAGCAGTGGCGCCGGGTCGCCGTCGCCCAACAGAAACTCCCAGAACTGCTCAAAACCGTGCGCCAGTTGGAAAAACGCATCCAACACCTAGAACAACGCCTCAATAACCCCTCTCAATAGCTGCGATCCGCCACCCACACCCGCACCAAAGCACTCCTGCCCTGAGCATCCACCTTCACCTCCGCCCGCGCCAACTCTGGATGCTGCCGCAAATCCGCCTCCAAATCATCCCCAATCGCCTCAGGAATAAAATACTCCCCCAAACCCAAATCCAATCGGGATCCCTGCCAGCGCCCCCGAATCACCTGCTGCCCTGGCTCCACAACCGCAGGATACTCAGCAGCAATGGCTACCGGGATCCAGGCAGCCTCAGGGGTTGCCCCCGGCTTGAGGGTGATAAACACCGTCGGTCGATCCAACAACTGCGGCGACCAACCGGGCAAAGCTTCCAAAGTCTCCCAGCGAGCGAGCTGATAATCCAAGGTGACATAGCGCCCCCGCAACA